>CANHSF010000161.1 GCA_947463065.1 Flavobacteriales bacterium
CCTTGTTCCGAGTGCGCAACAAAAAGGTAACCTATTACTGTTATTCCGAACCCGAAAGGGTAGAGGCCATTCAGAAATGTGGGCCGAAGCCAGAGATTACACGATTCAAAGGGCTGGGTGAAATTTCTCCCGATGAGTTCAAAAATTTCATCGGTCCGGATATCCGTCTTGAGCCGGTCATTATCGGCAAAGACAGCCACCTCAAAGAAATGCTGGAATTCTTTATGGGCAAAAACACTCCTGATCGCCAGGAATTTATCATCAAAAATTTGAAAATCGAAAAAGATGACGCTGCATTGGTCAATGAGTCCGTAGCAGAAGAATCAGAAGCATAAACATGGCAGACAACGAGGAAATCAACGACTTATCCAACGAACAAAACGAATTGGGTGATGTGACCCAAATTCAGGGTTTGTACCACGAATGGTTTTTGGATTACGCGTCTTATGTAATATTGGAACGCGCTGTTCCACACATCCACGACGGACTGAAGCCCGTGCAACGACGCATTTTGCACAGTTCGTGGGAAATGGAAGACGGTCGCTACAACAAAGTGGCCAATGTGATTGGCAACACCATGAAATACCATCCCCATGGCGATGCCAGCATCGGCGATGCCTTGGTGCAAATGGGCCAAAAGAATCTGTTGTTCGACACGCAAGGAAACTGGGGAAACATTTTTACCGGCGATAGCGCTGCTGCTTCGAGATACATCGAGGTGCGTCTGAGTAAATTGGCCTTGGATATTGTTTTCAATCCCAAAATCACCACGTGGCTCAGTTCATACGACGGCCGTAACAAGGAGCCCGAAACGCTGCCGGTCAAGTTCCCGCTATTGCTGTCAACGGGGGTGGAAGGCATCGCTGTGGGACTAGCCTGCAAAATTTTGCCCCACAATTTCAACGAATTGATCGATGCAAGTATCGATATCCTGCGCGGCAAAAAGACACAGATATTACCAGACTTTCAAACTGGAGGATTGGCCGATTGCACCGACTACAACAGCGGTTTGCGTGGTGGTAAAATCCGTGTGCGAGCCCGCATTAAAAAGGACGACAAAGCCAAAACCTTGATCATCACAGAAATACCGTTTGGAACCACAACCGGCTCAGTGATCGATTCCATTTTAAAAGCCAACGATAAGGGCAAAATCAAAATCAAAAAGGTGGAAGACATCACCACCGACAAAGTGGAAATCATCATCCACTTAGCACCGGGGACTTCGCCCGATATGACCATCGATGCGCTCTATGCTTTCACGGATTGCGAAGTGAGCATTTCTCCCAACAGTTGCGTCATCTCGAACGATAAACCTGTATTTATGCGTGTCGATGACTTGTTGCGCATCAGCACCGAGCATACCAAAGAGTTGATCCGATTGGAGCTCGAAATAAAATTGGGCGAACTCAATGAGCAGTGGTTTTTTGCTTCGCTAGAGAAAATCTTCATCGAAAACCGAATTTATCGCAAAATTGAAGAGTGCGAAACCTGGGAGGAGATCATCAGCACCATCCACAAAGGACTCAAACCCCATGTCAAGGATTTCTTCCGCGCCGTTACCGACGACGATGTGACCCGATTGACGGAAATTCGAATCAAACGCATCTCCCGTTTCGATGCCTTCAAAGCCGATGAATTCTTGCGCAAGTTGGAAGACGAAATCGCCGCCGTCAACAAGAAGTTAATGGAGTTGGTGGAAACCTGCATCGAGTACTTCAAAGAGATCAAACGCAAATACGGCAAGGACCGCGAACGCAGAACCGAACTCAAACAGTTTGATGTGGTGGAAGCGACCAAAGTAGCAATTGCCAATGCCAAACTTTTTGTCAATTATGCCGAGGGCTTTGTCGGCACCGGTTTAAAACGCGACGAGGGCGAATTGATCGGCGAGTGTTCCGACATCGATGACATCATCATATTTAGACGCGACGGTAAAATGTTGGTCAAACGCATCGAATCCAAAGCATTCGTTGGCAAAGACATCATCCATGTGGCGGTGTGGAAAAAAGACGACAAGCGCACCATTTACAACATGATTTACGGCGATGGCAAAAAAGGAGGGGCAATGATGAAACGATTTGCCGTTACTGCCATTACCCGCGATAAAGAATACGATCTCACCAAGGGTACACTGGGCAGCGAGGTTTTGTACTTCAGTGCCAACCCCAATGGTGAAGCAGAAGTGGTGACCATGCATTTGCGGGCGTTGGAACGACTCAAAAAGCTCAAATTCGACATCGACTTTAGCACCTTGGCTGTCAAAGGCCGCGATGCCATAGGAAATGTGGCGTCCAAATACCCGGTAAAGAAAGTCGAATTGAAATCGGCGGGGATCAGTACGCTTGGAGCACGCAAAATTTGGCTCGACGAAAGTGTGATGCGCCTCAACGAGGAAGGCCATGGCCGCTTCTTGGGCGAATTCAATGCGGAAGATAAGATTCTAGTAGTTTTAAAATCAGGGGTTTACAAGCTCATAGCTCCCGAATTGAGCACGCACTTTGACGATGATCGTTTGATTGTCGAAAAGTGGATTCCGCAAAAGCCGTTGTCGGCAGTGTATTTCGATGGCGAAAAACAACAATGGTTTGTGAAGCGATTCTTGGTTGAATTCAGCAAAGGTCCAGTGACCTTTATTTCCGAACATCCCAAATCCACCTTATCCATAGTCTCGTTGCTGCATCATCCCACGATTTATATCCGTTTCGATAAACGCAACAAGCTAGCTAAGAATAAAATGGACGAAAGCATCCGTTTGAGGGATTTTATCGCCGTCAAAGGTGTTAAAGCCATCGGAAATCGCTTGACCACATATCCGGTGTTGAATATTGAATTGTTTGAACCCGATGCACAAATGGAGCAAGAAAGTGAAAATCTGTTGAACGAATTGCTCAAGGCCCAAAGCAAACCGCATGTCGAATCGATGGATATCGATTTGTTCAGTGCTACCGAATCTCAGGAGGAGTTGTCCGTGGGTGACGACCCGGAATTTGATGATCTGGAAGCACAGATGGCACGATTCAAAGCCCAAAAAACAAGTTCAAACCCAGACGACACCAATTAAAGATTTTCTTTAATCAGAATATTCCAATCATTTGAAAATGCAATACATAAGGTATTGCATTTTTCTTTTTTCTGGAATACCAATAGATCGTTTTCGCTATAGAAGGTCAAATGATCATAAATGCTCAAAGGGTTAGCAAATCATATGGTTATGGAGTCCAATAGCAGTTCCTTGCTGGCCCCAATTTATTTCATAATTTATATTATGTAAAGTAAATACGCCAAAAGAAAAGGGCGAATCGCCCTTTTCACAAACTCTATTTTTGAAGTTCAGCCTTCATGCGACTTACGCCCTCAGTGTTCTCCACACGTGCATATGCCTCCATCAATGCTGTAATAACGTCTTTCTCCTTTGGTTGCAATTTGTAAGCGGCTTCCAATGTGCTTACGGCTTGGGCAAAATCAACTTTGCTCTTGGCCACACAGTCATCGTATTTGGCTATCTCACGTGGCGGGATTTTATCGCACTCCTTCAAAACAGCAACTCCCTTGTTGTAATAAGCGGCTCCCAAGTTGAACAAGGCATCGTAATAATCCGGCTTCAACTCAACGGCACGCTTGTAAGCTGCTTCCTGGTCCGCCGCACGTCCAAGTTTTTCATACGTAACACCAAGAACAAACCAAACGCTCTCGTTTTTAGGTTCCGACTCGGTCAAGGATTTCAAAAGCTGCTCAGCCTCAACGAATTTCTCATCCTGCAAAAGCTGATTCACTTCGCCGCGGAGCAATTCAACATCTTTGGGATATTTTGCGCGTGCTGCACTCAAAACCTTCTTGCTTTCCTCTTTGTTGCCGTTTCTCAAGTGCATGTCGCTGATATACAAATAAACTACTGGCACATTGTATCCAATTTCTCCGCAACGGTTGTATCCAGCAATAGCTTCTGCGCTCTTGCCGCATTTGTCGTAGCAATATGCTGCGTTGAAAATACCGGTGCTGTCAACCAGATCAAATTTGCTGCTGATATCCGAAGAACTTTTGAAGTTGTCGGCCGCCGAACAAAAGTCACCCTTGGTGTATGCATTGTTCGCGTTGTTAAGTACCAGTGCTTGCAATTCGCTCAAATTTGCACGGGTGTCTTCCAAATACTCTTTTTTCGTGTCGACTTCAAGCGATTTGAAAAAACTTTCTTGTGAAGTTTTCGCTGCATTGGGATACTTCGCTGCCAAGTTCGGGTCTTTGGCGATATTGAAATAGATGATCCCGCGGTATCTCCAAGTCTTTACTTTCGATGCAGCTTTGGGGTCATTCAAGGATTTGTCAATATACGTTGCTGCCTCCTCATACTTCATTTGTTCGTTGAGGTTGTAGGCTGTTGTCACATCCGGCTGCGCATAGCTAGCGATTGCAAGAACAAAACCTGTCATAAAAACCGCAATTTTTTTCATCTTTTAAAATTGAAATTTTGATTATTGTTTATTGAATTGTGGGCTCCTAACCAAGGAATATGCCAATTCATTTTTTATTCATTATTCTCCTCTGCACCTTCCGCATCCGGCTCCGAAGCATCTCCATCGGTTGCAAGATCGATCGGTCCTTCCGTTTCGGAACCTTCGGCAAGGGCTTGCTCCTCTTCTTCATCGCGCAAAACGGTACAAACGGCTGCAATTTCGTCGTTGCCGCGCAGGTTGATCAATTTCACTCCCTGCGTAGCTCGGCCAACAACACGCAATTCCTCAACACGCAAGCGAATCGTAATACCGCTCTTGTTGATGATCATGAAGTCGTGATCATTGTCGACAGCCAAAATGCTGATCAATTTGCCCGTTTTCTCTGTGACATTGATCGTTTTAACCCCCTTGCCGCCTCGATTCGTGATGCGATAGTCTTCCAAGGCCGAGCGTTTGCCCATACCCTGCTCACTAACTACCAAGATATCGCTGTTCGGATCCGAAACGCAAACCATTCCGATGACTTCATTTTCGGGATACTCTTCGGTGTTCAAATTCACGGCCTTCACACCTTGCGCTGTGCGACCAACAGGGCGAACAGTAGCTTCATTGAAGCGAATGGCCTTTCCATCGCGGGTACCCATGATGATCTCGCATTGGCCGTTGGTCAACTTGGCCTCCAACAATTCATCGCCATCAACGATCGTTATCGCATTGATACCATTGGCTCGGGGACGGCTATAAGCTTCCAACGAGGTCTTCTTGATAAGCCCTTTTTTAGTACAAAGAATCAAGTAATTGTCCTTCACACTTTCGGGGTTCAATAGATCTTTTGTTGGGATATACGCCATCACCTTGTCATCGGGTTCGATCTGAATCATGTTCTGAATTGCTCTACCCTTCGAAGCCTTAGTACCTTCAGGAATTTCGAATACACGCATCCACAAGCAACGGCCCTTTTTGGTAAAAATCAACAACCAATCGTGATTGGTGGCGGTGAATATGTGCTCGACAAAATCTTCTTGACGCGCCACAGTGCCTTTGGCTCCGACACCTCCGCGGCTTTGACTGCGGTACTCCACCACATTGGTGCGCTTGATGTAACCGGCATGAGTAATGGTGATCACCACGCTTTCATCCGGAATCATATCCTCGATGCTGAAGTCTGAACTGCTCAGTTCAATTTGTGAACGGCGCTCATCACCAAACTTCTCGATCATCTCGTTCAACTCACCTTTGATGATGCCCATACGCAATTCCAAACTGCCCAATATTTCTTTGTATTTGGCAATAAGCGCCATCAATTCATCGTACTCGGCTTTGATCTTATCGCGCTCCAATCCAGTCAATCGCTGCAAACGCATGTCCAGAGTAGCACGGGCCTGAATCTCGCTCAAATTGAATCGCGTGATCAATCCTTCACGGGCGATGTCCGGTGTCGACGAGGCACGAATCAACGCAATCACTTCGTCCAAATGATCCAAGGCGATCAAGAGTCCTTGCAAAATGTGCGCGCGCTCCTCTGCTTTTCGCAACTCGTATTTGGTACGACGGGTTACCACTTCATGGCGATGTGCCACAAAATGAACAATCATGTCCTTGAGGTTCAACGTCTGTGGACGTCCATTAACCAAAGCAACATTATTTATTGAAAATGAAGATTGTAGCGAGCTGTATTTAAACAAATTATTTAATACAACATTGGTGATCGCATCCTTCTTCAATTCATAGACCACACGAACGCCCAAGCGTGAAGACTCATCTCGGATCTCATGGATCCCCTCCAATTTGCCCTCACTGATCAAGGCTTCCTGGGCCTGATGCATGGCGGCCTTATTGACCTGATAGGGAATCTCCGTGACGATGATCGCCTCACGGTTGTTGACCTCCTCGATGTGTGTTTTGGAACGCATCACCACACGACCACGGCCTGTTTCGTAAGCCGATTTTACGCCGTCAATGCCATAAATCAGACCACCCGTTGGAAAGTCAGGGGCTTTGATGTATTCCATCAACTCACTGATGGTGATGTCGTTGTTCTCAATATAGGCAATAATACCTTGGCATACTTCGGTCAAGTTGTGGGGCGGCATATTCGTGGCCATACCCACAGCGATACCGCTCACACCATTGAGCAACAAATTCGGGATTTTGGCCGGCATAACCTTGGGTTCCTCCAACGAATCGTCGAAGTTGGCCTGAAAATCAACCGTTTCTTTGTCCAAATCCTCCAAAATAGCCTCAGCAATGCGGCGCAAACGCGCTTCGGTATAACGCATGGCCGCTGGCGGATCACCGTCCATACTGCCGTAGTTGCCTTGGCCATCGACCAACGGGTAGCGCAACGACCAATCTTGGGCCATACGCACCATTGTATCATACACTGCTGTGTCACCGTGCGGGTGATACTTACCCAGCACCTCTCCGACAATACGCGCTGATTTTTTATACGGCCGATTGCTGAGAACGCCCAGCTCCAACATTCCGTACAACACACGGCGGTGAACGGGCTTCATACCGTCGCGAACATCGGGCAATGCGCGGCTTACAATCACGGACATCGAATAATCGATGTACGCCGATTTCATTTCCGTTTCAATGTCTATGGGAATAATTTTTTCTCCTTCGGCCATTTTTATAGAATTGTAAAGTAACTAACGTTTTGAATAGGTCGCCAATGGGCTGTTTTGCCCGCTTTTTCACGCATTTTTTCGGTGCTTTGTGCACAGAAAAACAATGAAGTTCAAAAGGCTCGCGAATATACACCCAATTGCGCCATTTGAGGTGTTGAAAACCCTCGTTTTTATTCACAAAATCTCTTTTCAGAGTGGCCCGGTCCGAGGACTATTCCAGGGGTTGAAATTTTGCTCATTCTGCTTTGGGATATGGCCTTTTTTGTTCGTATATTGGCGTGGCACAATTTCGGATACATGTGGCTCCAATGAAAAGTTCAATCCTATTGTCCATTTTGCAGCTTCTGAGCCTGATTGGTTTGGGTCAGTCCGATGTTTTTGTCATTCTCGATACGCTTGTCACCCCGGATTATGTGGCCGTATGGTACACCCGAAATGGCGAAACCGAAGTCACTGCTACTCACGCTCAAATCGACATCAAAGGCAGCTTCAAAAACAAACGCCAAAAGGCAGCTTACTCAAAGTTGCAAAAAAAACTCATCAAAGTATATCCCTATGCCCGAGCTGC
>CANHSF010000162.1 GCA_947463065.1 Flavobacteriales bacterium
GGGCGCTGATGCAGCTTGCGGCGCGTAGTTGGCAGGTGCAGCTTCTGTAGCAGAAGCGGCGCCGGCATTTTCTATTTTCCAAGCCACTAAGCTGTTGAAATATTTGCCTTGCCATTCGCGTCCACGAATATCAAAAAGCACTTTAATGCGATGGCCCACTTGCAATGAATTGAGCAATGCGCCTTTGTCTTTGAGCAATTCAAACTGGATGGTTTGAGGATATTGTTCTTCTGTGGTGAGCACAAATTCGCGCTTTGTAAATCCGCCATTGAAGGTTTTTTCTTCGCCGATGACGGTCAATTTTCCGGTTAATTCCATGTCTTGGTAATGTTATAAAATTGTCGCTAATTCAACGCTGCTAATATCGCACGTAACGCAATGGCAATGCAAAACGGAGCGTCGAAACTTGTCAACAAATCGCCAAAAGAGTGGCGATATGGTGCTTTGTTTTTCAAGGGCTATAGTTGCTTTAAACCTTTGCGCATCGGCGCGGTCCAAGGAATTGCATTATCTTTCAGGCATGAATCGATTGACAACTGTTTTGGCATTGGTAGCCGCTTGTATTGGCCCGCTTTGCGGCGCGCAAAACAGCAATATTTCCTCTGGTTTTGTCTTCGAGGGCGAACCGTACATCGCTCAAAATCCGGTCAACCCGCAGCATTTGGTGGTGGCTTGGATGGGCTTTGTATTCAATTCGGGTTCAGGATTGACCATCAAAACCAAAACTTCTTTTGATGGTGGTTTGTCGTGGTCGTCGGCAGTGGCTATTCCCCACGAAGATGAGGCCTATGCATCTGCTGATCCCAGCTTAAGCATTGCCACCAACGGCGATGTGCTGCTGTGTTACATCGATCATAGTCAAGATCCTTATGGAGGCGGTGTGTACTTCAGAAAGTCAACAGATGGCGGACTCTCGTGGGGCAATGCGGTGTTGGCTGTGGATATTTTTGCCGATGGGGAAGAGTTTCCGATCGATCGTCCGTGGTTTTCCATGTCGGCCGATGGTCAATGGGTGTATCTCACGACCATGCCGCCTTCCTTTGCTGCAATGCCCAATCGACCCTATTTGTGGCAGTCCAACGATGGAGGTGCAACTTGGTCGGATTTTGAATTTGTAGATGGTGTAAGCGGTTTGGTGGGCAATTTAGTGGCGCGCCCCATGGCGCCTCCTGCTATGGGAACTTCCTATGCTTATACCATTTATCCATCCTATGTTTTTGGTCAGAATCCTCTTCCCACCATCATCCTTTCTCGACAGGCGCTCGGCAGTTCAACGCGCGAATACTTCACTGCTTTGGCCGCAAGCAACGATTCGGAGCCGGGTTCGGCCAAAATGGGCTACAAGTTGCTCGTGGACCCGTCCAATGAAGAGCATTTGTCTGCAGTATTTGTGGTGGGCGAAGGCAGTGATCTTGATATTCAAATGATCGACTCCTACGATGGGGGCGCTTCTTGGTCCGACTTGCAAAGGGTCAACGATGACGCCATCGGCAACAACCGCATGCAGGATCTGGTATGGGCTGACTACGATGAGGACGGCGACTTGGTTGTTTCGTGGCGCGATCGCCGCAATGCAGATGCCGCGGGCTATGAGCAACCCACCCAAATCTATTGCGCGTATCGTGCGTCAGGCGAATCGAGCTTCAGTCCCAATTTTGCACTGACGGACCAAGCTACTCCGCACAATGCAATTCTCAATGAAAACGGAAATGATTTCATGTGCATTGCTTTTCATCAAGATACCTTGCACGCCGTTTGGGGTTCCACCACGGATGGCAGTCTAGACATTTGGTACACCCGCCGGGCCATTGCCGATGAGGTATCGGAAGTGCCTGTGTTGCTTACGAGCGAATCGGCCGGATTTTTTGTGGTGCGGCAAAACAAAGCTTTGACGGTGTCGCTTTACGAACCGGGCATCATCCAACGCGTGCAGGTCAAAACCATGTCGGGAGGCTTGGTTGTGGACCAATCGGTGCAGGCCGATCAAACCTCGATCGGCATTGATCGATGGCCCCCGGGATGCTACATTGTTTCGGTGGAGTTCCAAGGCAAAACGTCGAGCCAGAAATATATGATTTGGTAATTTTATCGCTCCAATGAACGAAAACAATTTTGGCCTGTAACAAAGGGCATAAATTCGCTGCACCATGAAAGGCATTGCATCCATAGTTTTGATTTTTTCTTTTGGTCTTCATGTCCTCGGGCAATCGCCGGGGACAGAGACCAAGCAAGTTGCGGCAGCCGCTCCTGTGGCGGGATTGGAGTGGGAGGCTTCATCGCGGAGCACTTATAAAATGGCCGCCGAAAACTGGAAGCGGATCATTGATGCCAATGCATCCAACGAGGAGGCGTGGCTCAACTATTACAAGGCCATGCGGGCTGCTGCGCTCCTGGAAGATGGTGCCAAGCCGGGCAAGAAAAACCAATCCGACTTGAACAACATCATTGGTCGCATGTCCAACGCCGTGCCTTCGAGCTATGCATTCAATTATTGCAACTATGTCAATGGCAATAAATCCGACGAGTCGTTTCCGTATTTGCGCAATGCCATCCAAATGCGCCCCGAAGACACCGACTTATGGGACGATATGCTCTGCGATGCGGTATTGTCCGACAATGCCTCAGAATTGAAACGATGGGTTAAAAAAATCAACGATGCACGCTTGTTTTCGTGGGCCGAATTGGAATACAACCGCAACACCTTGAACAGTGTGGAACAAAACGGTTTGCTCATCACCAATGGCAATGTGGACACAACGCCGTTGTATATGTTGCAAAGCGAGGGGTTTCGTAAGGATGTAGTGATCGTTTGTTTGGATTGGTTGGGCAGCTCGCGTTATTTGCATTTGCTCGAGGCTCAGTTGAAAGTCAAGCCGGGTGTAATTCGCCTGAACGATGCGGGAGCTACGTTTGCAGCAGTGATGAATCTCGGGAAATCACGAGCCATTTACAGCGCATTGACGGTGCCACGGGCTCTTATGGGTGGCTATGCCGAGAAATTGTATTGCACTGGATTGGCCATGAAGTACAGTGAACAGCCCATTGACAATATCGTTTCGTTGGCATACAACTGGGAATCGCTCTTTCAAAAGCAATATTGGACCGGCCAAGATGCCATTACCAGAAATTATCTGCTCCCCGCGCAATTGCTATTGAGCTACTATCAGTCCATTGGCGCAAAAGAAAAAGCCAACGAAATCAGCCAATTGATCGCTCAAAAAAGAACGATGACCCCCGAGCCTTACATCCAGCGATGACATGAACAAAGCGCTCCACTTGAAATACGCTCAGCATACGGATGAGGCATTGATGCAGCTCGTCAAGGAAAAGAATGCCCAAGCGTTTGAAGTGGTGTATGATCGATATGCCAAACGATTGTACAATTATTTTTTGCGGATGTTGTGGAAAGACCGTGAAAAGGCCAGAGACTTTACGCAGGACTTGTTTGCGAAAATTGCCGACCGGCCCGAGTTGTTTGACCCAACACGCACTTTTACGACCTGGATTTATAGCATTGCGCATAACATGTGCAAAAACGAATATGCCAAGCATGAAGTGCGAACAAGGGTGCACAAGGACATCAAGTCCGGTGATGCATTCACCGAATATCCATTGGGTGGCAAGGGAATGGACAAATCCGAATTCATGCAAGAACTGAAGTCTGCATTGGACGATATGGATGAAGTCAAGCGCACCACTTTTACGCTGCGGTTTGATCAAGAGTTGACGATTCCTGAAATTGCCGAAGTGATGCAATGCAATGAAGGTACAGTAAAGTCAAGAATATTTTATATTCTCAAAGATTTGAGCGTTAAGCTCAAAGCCTATGAAGGCATTTTGTTTTGGTTGTGCAGTTGGTTGATGGGTGGTTTTTAAAGATCAAAGAAATGAAACGAATACAAACATATCAGAAAGGCGATCCCGAGTATGTGATCATTCACAAGCAGTTCCATGAGTTGCAGGATGACGAACGTGCGGCCTTGTCCGAATGGGTGCAATCGAAAGATGAATACGATCGTGTTCGCCGAGTGCTGCTCGAGTTGCACGACGATGACGAAGAGTGGTTGGAGCCGGATGCATCGATCAAAAAGAATGTGATGCGCAAGTTTGTCACAGAAGAAAAAGGCGGGCGCATGGTCTGGTTGAACAGCGTATTGTTTGCGCCAGGCGCATCGATTACCCAACAACCTGTAGTACGTTATGGCCTAGTGGCAGCCGGTGTAATTGGTTTGGCGGTGTTTTTTCTTTTGCCCACCACGCCCAATATCGACATCGCCCAACAAACCGATAACACCCCTGCAAAAATGGATTCCGAGACCCTTTTGGCGAACGCCGACACCGTGGCACAACAAGACACATTGCGCGTTTTTGCCGAGGCTAGAGCCGAGCTGCCAATGGCGCCTCCCGTGATGGTATTGGATGAGTTATCGGAAAGTCCTACGGAAAATGATGTTCCATTAGCTCCTGATGCGGGAAGCAAGGCAGAAATGGCGCCAGAGCCAACTGCAAAGAGCGATATGGCCGACTCGTATTCGGATCTCAGTGTTGTGGGGGAACAAACCGTCGTTGCTCCAATTCCACAGGCTAAATCGAATGAATTGGAAAAAAAGGTTTCCTCAAGCATGGCGTCTTCTGCTGTTCAGCAAAATAAAACGGTGGACAAAAGCGTGAGCATGGCCGAGGTGCAAAGACTCATGGACGATTTGTACACTGCCCGCTGATCCATTTGCGAATGATGAGGTGGATCAAGGCGCGCTAGAAATGGTGCGCACATAATGCACTTTTCCCTCGTGATCTTTAATGGTGATGGTCAAAGTTCTCGCTTTGAGTGGGCCTGCGAAATCAAGGATGGCAAAATGCTGTGTAGGAACCAAAGTGCCGTCCACCCGCAATGCGTTGTTCTCTTTGCCAATGTCGTAACTGCGACTCGTGAGGGGAGAAGTAGTAAGATCATAAATGACATTGCCATCCTTTAGAGTGAGCATACTCAGTTCGCCGCAATGGCGATCACCAGTGAGGAAGATGACATTTTTGATGTTGTTGAGCTCAATGAGATCAATGATTTTCTGTCGTTCTTCCACATACGTGGAGTAGTTTTCGAAACCCACATGCGAATTGAGAAATTGTCCCCCCAAAGCCACCATTTTAAAAGGCGCTTTGCTCGATTTGAGGGCAGCGATGAACCAATGCAATTGCTCTTCACCAAGCAGTGTTGGCGCATCCAAGCCTTTTAAGTCGGCGGGTGTTTTGTGATAGCGGTTGTCGAGCAAAAAAAAGTCGATATCGCCCATTTGAAACGACGTAAAGATTCCCGGTGTGCCTTGAATGCCCGAGGAAGGATTGGCCCAATACGTTTGGAACGCTTCAAGAGCAGCGTCTTTGAGCGGATAACTGCCATTGCTATCGTTGGGTCCGAAGTCGTGATCGTCCCAAATGGCGTAGTTCGGACACGCGGAAAGCAGGTGCTGCATTTCGGGCAAGCGGCGGGCATGTTGATAGCGCAAAGCGATGCCTTCTGCAGAGGAATAGTCCACTTCCCGAAGGTAAATGTTGTCGCCAAGCCAGAGCATCATGTCGGGTTGTTGTGACGCGATGCTATCAAAAATGGAGTAGTTTCCACCGTATGGATTACCGGGGCGATCGTAAGTCGATTCGTTGATGAATGCACAACTGCCTGCCGTTATGCGCAATGCAGGAGGATCCGTTCGGAATTGCCACAATTTCTGGGTGGTGAATGAATAGGTTTTGCCGAATTGCCCTTTGGACGATGACGATGCAATTTGATAATTGTATGTCGTAGCCGGTTCGAGAGCGGTGAGTGCAAAGCGGTGGACGTGGTGGATATCGTCCGAAGTGCGCGCGGTGATGTGTTGCCAAGATTGCGGTTCATTGGCGGGAAAATAGCGCAGTACAACCTCTTCCGTTTGTTCGGTTTGCACAAGGATGTAAGCCGTTCGCATATCGACATGCCCCAACAACGGGCCATACGCCTCGCTTTGCGCAAACGCCATGGTACCCAGCAATACCCACGAAAGGATCAAACTCACTGTTGTTTTCATGCCTGCAAGATGGTGAAAAAAGGAACAGCAGAAGTGGAGATTGCAAAACTCATTGAAAACCCGCGATCCGCTTGTCAAGTGGCGCTTACAACCGCCCAAATACCCCGCCTTCTTCGTGGTTGTAACCGAAAGAAACCAGGATGAGCACTCCACCGATGGAGTAGTATTTTTCCAACAACAACAGATCCCCATTGTTGAGGAGTATCAGCTCTTGTTGTCGGCGGTGCATTGACCCAAAGAGCAATGGGATCCGTTGCACACTGCGGCATGGGCGCAAGCGAAATGCTCCATTCACAAAACGGCCGACCCAAATGTGTTCGTCGACGAGGCTGTCGGCTCGCCACTGTCGCACCCGCAAGTGTTTAGCATCGAGTAGGGTGACTTCAAAGTTGCCCTCTGATGCATTGCAGGTGTCGGGCATAAACAAATTCGGGCATTTGTTCATTGCGCCACCCTGGGATTGCCATCCTTGATGTCCCGAACCACTTGTGTCCATTAAGCATTCCTTGCCTTGCAGGTAAATCAGACTTGTAGGTTGGAGGCCATAGCGGCCATTGAGTGCAGTGCAGTTCATGTCCGTCAATGGGACTTGTTTATCCTGTAAACAGGCCATCATGCGCGGGCGACAACCCGAAGCTGCCATCGCAAGAAACACCATGGGCAGTACTTTCCCGACCAGCGCTAATGCAACGGGATAGGCCAGTTGCCGAAAGGTCAGCAATGGGTTTATTGGTGAGCGTTTGGAGTGCACTTGTCCTTTGCGGATTGGTCGATTTGATGGCGAATATAGCGCGCACCACTTTGTGTGGTTTGCAGTGGGAGCGCAGTGCAGAGTCAAGGCCGAAGCATGAGGCAGATGCGGTGGATTTGCTGAATTTGCTTCAATCCAGGCAGAAGTGAAAAGCGCAGGTAAATTGCGGGTGCTCGGGGAAAGGAACAGTTATCTAAAAACTTGGGCAAAAAATGAACATTTTTAGCACTTGTTCGTTAAATCTTTCGCAAAGTTTAAATTGACACCAGGCGGTCATCGAAATTGTGAATAAGGTCATTTATTTTGTTCCCAAAATGGTTGTCTGAGCATGGTAGTCGATTTATCTTGCGCAAGATTTTATAATCGAGTCCCGAGGTCGTTTGGACACTGAAGGAAGGATGCAAGGTAAATTTCATCACATCGGAGGATAGACTTCCGAGTTGCATCGCTTGACAGCTCCGTTCGAATAACGGTGACCCCACCCTGATACATTTTATTTTTACAATACACCCATGAGCGAAACCGCTAAACTGATTCTGGACGGCAAAGAGTACGAGCTGCCCGTCTATGTTGGCACTGAAAACGAAAAGGCCATCGACATCACCAAATTACTCGATCAAACCGGATACATCACGCTCGACAGCGGTTACAAAAACACAGGCTCAACCAAGAGTGCCATCACCTTCCTCGATGGTGACAACGGTATCCTTTGGTACCGAGGGTATCCGATCGAGCAACTCAGTGAATATGCCTCGTTCATCGAGGTGGCGTATTTGTTGATTTACGGCGAGTTGCCCAATGCCAA
>CANHSF010000163.1 GCA_947463065.1 Flavobacteriales bacterium
CTTCATCGTTTCGAATTCAATATTGTTTGTGCCACATTGTTCCAAGTAAACTGGGCTCGCACGCGCGACTGGAAATGGCTAGCCATGGCTGCTGCGTGTTCAGGATGCCGCAAGACATGATCGATTGCACCCACCAATGCATCGTCGGTATCGGCGATCAGTAATCCGTCTTGTTGATCCTGCATTACATCGCGAACCGGAACCACATCCGGCCCGATGATGCATTTGCCTAAGGCTCCATATTCAAATATTTTTACGGGTGAGCCGTACCAATTGCTCCGTGGCATCACACAAACATTCATCAACGCGATCAACTCTTTAACCTGAGCATGCGGCACATTTCCGGTGAATACAACATGATCGGCAACACCCAAATCGGCCGCCATGGCCTTGAGTTGGGGCACAATCTCGCCATCCCCTACTACCAGCATTCGAAAATCGGTTTGCCCGTTGCGCACGAAATGCGCCGCAGCTTGAAGCATCCGATCCACACCGTGGTAAGGAAATATCGATCCTACAAAACCAATGACGGTATGATCCATCGGCAATCCCCATTGCTGGCGCAGTTGGTGGCTGTCGCGCGGTACAAATGTCAGCCAATCTTGCCCTACGGCATTGGGAACAACATGGATATGGTCTGATCCTTTACTGGATCGCAATGCCAAATATTGATGCATGGCAGACGACACTGTAAATACCGCTGTCGCCTTGGATACCATCTCGCGCTCCACCTGCTCGGCCATGGCGTGAAGCCAACTTTTGCCTTCCATTTTTATTTTTTCCTCAGGATAAGGGGCATTGACTTCGATAAAATGCGGTATGCCCAGCGCTGAAGTGATTCGGATACCTCCGCCCATCAAATAGGCCGCTCGTTCGTACACCAAATCCGGTTGATGCTGTGCAATGCAGGCTTGCAAGCGTTGCGCCATAGCACGATCCATGCGACGCAACTGCACATCCTTGATTGTTTGCCAAAGCACTTGGGGTATCCATTTTTTCCAACTGCGTTTTTTATAGGCAATCGAAGATCCTTGTGTGGAAAGCTCCTCTCCTCCCGCAATCAATGTAATCACCTCACACCCTGCTTCGCGCAATGCATGCACCACTTCGCGGATGTGTGTGCCAGGACCGCTTGGTGCAGCCATATTGATATGTGGATGTGGACTGTAGTAAATAATTTTCATCGCAATAAGGCTAGGAGTTTTTCGGTCGTTGGCCCCAGTTCGAATTGTTCGACGTGCAACACAGCATTTTGCCGACTCTCTTTTAGGGTTTGCAAAGCACGGAGCCATTGGTCAAAATTCATGTCCGTTGTCCACACCTGCCCCAATTGTTCGGCCTCTACAAAACGCGACACCTCACCCGAAGCTCCCATGGCGATCAACGGCTTGTTGATGGGCAAGTATTCAAAAAACTTGGTCGTCAAATCATCTTTCTTGCTCTCTGTGAGCAAAAGCATTAATCCATCCGCCTTTTGCAGAATCCCAAAAATATTTTTTCCAATCGGCGCATGAAAATGGACATTCTCCAATCCTGCAAAATGGTCTGAGCGATTGGTGGGCGAATAAAAGTCGAAACGCACGCGCTGAAACCATTCGGGCTGCTCGGTGCGCAATTGCACAAGGTGACGTTGCAACCAACCCAATTGGTTGTCGCACTCCACATACATCTCTCCAGCGTAAACGATATTGAGCGTATCCGAATGAACATTCGGTTGGGGCGTTGGCAAATCGAGTCGATCATAAAAATGGCTCAACACTTCGAACTTGGCGGGGGACTTTGGAGCAAAATCGCGCAGCGCTTGAGTGAGATAGGGATACGGCGTGGTCACAACATCCGCAGCGCACAGCACTTCCATCTGTTTGTGTTTTTCCCATTGCAAACGGGACCCGCTGAGCTGAGCCATGCCATAATTTCGGGCATTGATCCAAGGATCGCGAAAATCCACGAGCAATTTGGTTCGACCATAGCGATTTTTCCATTGTGCTGTATCGAACAACATATTCCATGGAGCGCCTGTAGCCATGATCCAATCAACGTCTTCGCCCTGAAAGAGGTGATCCAATGTCTTCCAAAGGTCTTGGGTCCATCCCAAGGAGATATCGTAAATAGTGCCCTTTGCTGTTTTTTCTAGGCGGTAACGGGCCATTCGATAGTTCAACCGATCCAATAGGCTTCGAACGGGTCGTTGCATCACCATGGGATAGGCACGTGGAAGCTCCACCACGCTAATGTTCGGATGCTCAACATCGGCTGTCCATGGGCTGTTGGCAGCACCGGGGAGCGGTTCTGCCTTAATCACAACGACATCATGCCCGCTCATGGCCAATCCTTTGGCCAACTTGGCCCATCGCCTACCGCCAATGCCATCATTGGGAGGGAAGTCGTAGTTGATAAGGATGATTTTCATGGGCAATCAATTGGCAATTATTGGTCGGTCCCAGCGCGTAAATCCGCTCATTTGATTGCGCAAGAAAAACTCGCGCTCGCTGAGTTCTTCAGAAAGCCGAATGAGCTCAGCCATTTCATCATAGGTTTCAAAACAAACATTGTTGAGGCTCGAACCCCGCATGGGAAAATCCGAAAAACCGATGTTGCCAATGAGTACCTTGTATCCGCAGTACATGCGATCATAGAAGATGGAACTGAAAGCACCGATTCCGATGGCAGCCCGATGAAAATTGGCAATTGTTGCCTCCTCTTTGGAAAGCATCTCGAAATGCGCATTTCCAAGACGTTGTTTGTAGAAGGCCATTGTGCGGTCCAGGATATCGTCCTTCTTTTCGCGTGGATGCGGAAAAATGATGATCTTGTACTCAGGATTGTGTTGAATGAACTGATTGAGATATCCCAAAATAATTTCTTCAGCCCGGGCCACATTTCGACCGTGTTCGGCATGACCTTGGGCTTTTCGGATCCAAGAAGCATGACTGAAAAACCCAATGGTCTTTTGATTTTGGATGGGCTTATCGTTGTAGAAGTCGGCGTAATCCATTGCGCTTGCGGGAGGCCACATCAAACAGCGTTGAACACGAATCGTCTCTTTGAATTTTTGAACCTCGTCCAAATGGTAAGGCGTGCTGAGCGCTACTTGCTGAGCGAGCATAAAGCGGTTGTGCGTGACCAACGGTCCCGATGAAGGTATTTTCGTAACCAATACATGGTTTTGCATGGCGTTGTAGGACAAAAAATTACTGTCCTTCTCGTAAGGAATCCAATCGAACAATGTGGTCAAACCATGCTGCTTCATGTAGAACATGATCCATGCGATCTCGAACACCTCGTGGGTTGCCAATGCCAAATTGATGCGGTTGGGTTTGTACATGCACGCCACCGATTGCCGAATCATAAACGGTAGCATGACCCAAAGAATCTTCCACTTCATGCCTTTGGGGGCAGAGATAAAGTCCTTTCCGATATAGGTATGAATAGCGTCGTGGCTATTCCCTGCAACATACTTGATGATTTCGGCAGCAGGCTTTAGCGTTCCACCCACAATCAATGCGCGCGATCGCTCATCGTTGCGCACAATGCCAGCAGACTCGCCATGCCCAAGCCGTTTGTACAAACGAAACGCCATGCGAAGCCCAATCAACCGATCGTTTTTGTCGTCTTCAAACAGGCGATAACTCATGTTTTCAAAAAAACACAAGGCCACCAAATACATGTCGTCGTTGATGTCGGCTTTGCGCCAAGCCTCACGGGCTAGGAAATAATTGTGTATGGTATGCCTTAACTCACTTATCATGTCCCAACACCTGGCGTATACGTTCGAATTCGAATGCGGTGTTTTTGATTTCAATTAGATCTTGCATGTCCATGCTTCCCAGATGTGCTTTCTCGGTTTCGAATTGAAAAGATTTGCGCAATGTGAAATGTTTTTCAAGGTATTTGGCTCCATGCGCCGATGCGTAAAGCGCTCCTGCATTGCCCAATGTGTGATCGCTTATGCCATGAAAAATACTGCTCTTAAAGTCGGGCATCTGAAACTCATCTACACGTGTTGGGTATTTGACAACACAATAGAGGTAAATAGCATGATCGTGCTTCGTGATTTCGTCGGGATTGGTGTCCGATGGAATACTCACAAATGTGGGTTTTTTGTGGCTCATGATGGCAGCCGTAAGCTCGGGAAATTCCTTGTGCATGCGAGCGGCCACTTTCAGGTATGGGAGATCCAACTCCAAGCACCAGTCCAATCGATCCATGGTAAATGGTGTTGCAAACAACTTGATTCCAACTTTATCGGCATAATCGCGCAAACGTTTCAATCCGTCTTTGTTGAGCTCCAAATACGCGCGTTCTGCACCAAACTGAGTTGCAGTGTACAATTGTACCTTAACGGCATCGGCGCCACCCATTTTGCTTTGAAGAATCATTTGCTCGGCGACTTCTAGGCTGCCACCATGTTGAGGGAAAATTTCGGAGATAATGAACATAATCTGCTGATTTAAGTATGAAGCTGTTGTTTTGGTCTACGCCTCACGGCACACCTGCTGTGAGAGCGGGTGCAAGATACTGTATAATGCTTGATCTTGCTCGCAGCTAGCGCATCAAGTTCGTCGTTTGAAAATTCAGTTACCTTTGTTTCTGTGCTGGACAAATTGCTCCATGCCGTACTGGTCGAGTATGCATTGAAGAAAACCATGCAGATCCCGCACCAACAAACACCGCAAAGATGTTCATACACACCTACACGCAAGGACTTATTCCGATCGAAGCCTGGGAGTTTCCGGTGTTTGTGCTCATTCTTTTTGTGACCTTCTTGTGGGCGCGCAACCGGGTCAAAGATCACATCGCTTTGCAGCCCGAGATGAAATACTTTTTACCCGCCATTTTTGCCAAAATTGGTGGGGGATTTTTGTTCGCTTGCATCTACATTTTTTATTACCGTCAAGGCGATACCACCTGTTTTTACGAATGCTCCTTGGCCTTTTGCAAGCTATTTCATACCGACGTCGGGGCATTTTTCACGGTTTTGGCTGGCGATGGCACCGAAGAAATGAAAAGTTATTTTACAGCAGAGACCGGCGAACCCATGATGTTTATGTTTGGCGAGGGCTCTACCCGTTTTGTGATGAAATTGCTGATTCCATTTCTGTTGTTGTCGGGGCACAGTTATTTCATTGCCACCACGCTGATCTCCCTTTTCACTTTTGGCGCTTTGTGGACATTGTATCGGGTTTTTCTTTATTATTTTCCTCAGCAATACCAGCGTTTGGCCTGGACCATTCTGTTTGTGCCGTCGGTTATTTTTTGGGGCAGCGGGATGCTCAAAGACAGTTTCACCTTATCGGCGACGTGCTACTTTATCTTTTTCACACACCGATTGGTGATTGGTTCAGGAGCGAAGTTGATCAATCTCATCCTGCTTCTCGTTTCGGCCTATTTTATATTAAGTATCAAGGCCTACATACTGCTCATCCTTTTGCCGAGCTCTTTGGTGTGGCTGTTTTACGCGCGCATTGGCAAGATTCACAATCCCTTGTTGCGCACGATCATGATTCCGGCCATTTATGCCACTATCATTTTGGGCAGTTACTTGGTTTTTGTGAACACCGGTGATTATTTCGGCAAATTCAGCATTGACCGTGCGCTCAAAACCGCTTCCATCACACAAAACGACCTGAAACAAGAGTATTACCAGGGCAACAGCTTCGACATTGGAGAATGGGAGCCCAACCTGAGCGGGGCATTGGGAAAATTTGTACCCGCCACCATAGCAGGGTTGTATCGCCCGTGGATTTTTGAAAGCAAGAATGTGGTGATGTTGTTCAGTGGCTTGGAAAACCTGGTCATTTTCGCATTGACGTGTTATGCCTTGTTTCGGCTCAAATGGAAGCGCTTTAGGCTGCTGATCGCCGCTTATCCCATTGTCTTGTACAGCCTATTGTTCGCGCTGTTGTTTGGCTTTATGATTGGATTAAGCACCTCCAATTTTGGGGCTTTGGTAAGGTTCAAAATACCGCTGATTCCGCTGTATCTATCTGCCATCGTACTCATTATCGAGAGCAACAAAAACCGCCTTGCCCTTTACCCCAGCGGACAACAACCTTTGCCGTAAATTAGCCGACTCAAAAGCGAAAAGCACATTCAGTCTTATGGCGAAAAAAATAAATACCGTCACCATTGCCCGTGAAACCTTGCGCATGGAAGCACATGCCATTTCACAATTGGCCGATCAACTCCATCGCACGTTTGATGTGATTTGTCAATTGATCCTCCAAAGCAAGGGCCGCTTGGTGGTCACTGGAATCGGCAAAAGCGCCAATATTGCTCAAAAATTGGTGGCGACCTTTAACAGTACGGGTCAACCAGCCCTTTTTATGCACGCCGCCGATGCCATTCACGGCGATCTGGGCAATGTTCAACACGACGACATTGTGTTGTGCATCTCCAAAAGCGGTGACTCGCCCGAAATCAAAGTCTTGGTGCCCTTGGTTAAAAGCATGGGCAATACGTTGATCGGAATGGCTGCCAACGCTGGTAGTTTTTTGGCTACACAAAGCGATTATCTGCTGCATACCCCGATCGATCGAGAGGCCTGCCCACACAACCTTGCTCCCACAACGAGCACCACCGTGCAACTGGCGATGGGCGATGCATTGGCCATGGCCCTGATGCAAAGCCGCGGCTTCACTGCTCGGGATTTTGCGCGCTACCACCCAGGAGGTGCATTGGGCAAAAAACTGTACTTGCGCATTGGAGATTTGCTCACCAAAGGAGTAAAACCAACGGTTAAACCCAATACACCCATCAAAGCCGTGATCGCAGAAATTTCTGCCAATCGATTGGGTGCGGTGGCGGTGGTCGACAAAACATCCTTGCTGGGGGTGATTACAGATGGGGATATTCGGCGCATGTTGGAGCGCAAAAATTTGGACATGGACCGGATCAACGCGATCGACATCATGAGTAAAAAACCAAAAACCATGGATGCCGATGAACTGGCCGTGCAAGGGTTTCAAATCATGGAAAAACACAGCATTACGCAACTGGTCGTGACCAACAATGGAAAATATGCAGGCATAGTTCATTTGCACGACATCCTAAAAGAAGGTATTTTCTAACTCGGCCAAGCCTTTCCCCATTGGTATTTCCTACTTTTGCAGCCTGATTTCAAACCGTGGCAGACAACAATTCCAAAGACATGTCTTTCTTGCAGCACCTTGAGGAGCTGCGCAAACACCTTTTCCGCTCGGTGCTTTGGTTGGTGGCTGGTGTCTTCGTGGTGGTTTATTTTCATGATTTTGTGGTAAACGATGTGATCATGGGACCGCGAAAAGCAGATTTTGTGACCTACCGCGCCTTTTGCGAATGGGGACAGGCCATGGGACTGGGCGACAACTTGTGTTTGGCACCGCCGCAAATGACTTTGCAGAGCACCACCATGGCAGGCAACATGAACGCCGATATCATGGTGTGTTTGGTGGGAGGACTGATTGTTGCTTTTCCATTTGTGTTTTGGCAAATCTGGCAATTCATCAAACCTGGACTGCACCAACGCGAACAAAAAAGAGTGCGTGGCATCGTGATGTATGTTTCGCTGCTTTTCTTTTCTGGTATTGCCTTTGGCTATTTTC
>CANHSF010000164.1 GCA_947463065.1 Flavobacteriales bacterium
GCTTCATGCTTCTGGTCGAAAGGCGTCTTCGATGTGTTGAATGCGCACATGCGCATTGTTTTTGATGATGGAAATAATGTCAAATCGTGGCTCCAAGTCCAATTTCCTTTCTCGAATAAATGCATCAGCACTCGAGCAGATTTTTTGTCGCTTGGCGCGGTTCACGGCTTCCCACGGTTCTCCATAGGTATCGCTGTATCGCGTTTTCACTTCTACAAAAACCAAGGAATTGTTTTTTTGCACAATGAGATCAATTTCGTAACGAAAATACCGCCAATTCTTTTCAATGAGCTGGTAGCCGCGCTCCAAAAGAAAAGTGCAGGCAAGTTCTTCGCCTTTATCGCCTATGCTCTTGGTGGAATCGGCAGGTTGGGACTTTGTGGGCATGTGATAAAACATTGAATGGAGCAGGGCATTCCCGGTGCTTATTGCAGCCATGATCGCTTCAAAATTAGGCTGAACGAGTGATGGCAAAAGGGGCAGGACATCGGAATGCATGCATCGAATCAAAATTAGTGCACTTTGATTTTTTCATGCGTGATGTGGAGACCTTGTGGACAAGTGTCGAAAGTGTTGCTACCCCATTCATTGCACACATTGCCCTAAAGTGTCCGCCAATGGCTAGCTTCACCGCATGCATCGATTGTTCGAATAGTGCATTGACACAGCTCAATTGGCCATGATAATGCTCAAAACGATTAGAGGTCGAATCAAGCCCATTTTTGATTGACGCGCTCACGCACTCCAACCATTTCTTGTGCTTTGGCGATCATCGATGCACGGTCAAATCCACATTCAGCGTACAATTCGTCTTGCGTGCCGTGCTCAATGTATTTGTCAGGGATTCCAAGACGCGTGACTTGAGCTGCATAGCCATTGTCGGCCATGAATTCCAATACTGCACTTCCCATACCGCCTTGAATGCAACCGTCTTCCACGGTGATCACGTGTTTGAATTTTGAGAACACTTCATGCAAAAGAATTTCGTCGAGTGGTTTCACAAAACGCATGTCGTAGAGTGCTGCTGAAATGCCCGATTCTTCGAGCGCCACGCAGGCATCCAATGCATAATTTCCAATGGGTCCGATCGTTAGAAACGCGATGTCTTCGCCATTTCGGATTTTGCGCCCGGTACCGATGGTGATGCGTTCGAACGGAGTGCGCCAGTCGGTCATCACACCATTGCCGCGAGGATAACGGATGGTAAACGGTCCATTTTCGCCATCTTGTGCAGTGAACATCAAATTGCGGAGTTCGCGTTCATTCATTGGCGAAGCCACGATCATATGCGGGATGCAACGCATGTAGGCCATGTCGTAGGCACCGTGGTGTGTAGGTCCATCAGCACCTACCAAACCGCCTCGATCCAAACAAAAAACGACATTGAGTTTTTGCAAGGCTACATCGTGCAGCACCTGATCATAGGCGCGTTGCATGAACGAGCTGTAGATATTGCAAAAAGGAATCAAGCCTTGGGTGGCCATACCGGCACTGAATGTTACCGCATGTTGCTCGGCGATGCCCACATCAAAAGCGCGGTCGGGCATGGCTTCCATCATGAATTTGAGCGAACAGCCGGAAGGCATGGCAGGAGTCACACCAACAATGGATTTATTCTTTTCGGCCAGTTCGATAATGGAGTAACCAAACACATCTTGATACAGTGGAGGTTGGGGTGATTTTGGCATCACCTTCACGATTTCTCCTGTCTCTTTGTTGAAGATTCCGGGCGCGTGCCACTTGGTCGGGCTGCCCTTTTCAGCGGGCTCGTAGCCCTTGCCCTTCATGGTCACACAATGCAATATTTTGGGACCAGGAATGTCTTTGAGGTCGTTGAGCACCTTGGCGAGATACACCGAATCGTGTCCATCCACAGGCCCAAAGTAGCGCCAGCTCAGGGATTCAAACAAGTTGCTTTCTTTGACAAAAGAACCTTTGAGTGAGTCAGAAATCTTGGTGGCTATTTGTTGTGCGCTGGTGCCGAATTTGGAAAATTTACCCAAAAGGTTCCACACCTCGTCCTTGACTTTATTGTAGGTATGGCTGGTAGTGATATCGGTGAGATATTCTTTGAGCGCACCAACATTGGGGTCGATGCTCATGCAGTTGTCGTTGAGAATGACAATAATGTTGGCGTCGCTTATTCCACCATGGTTGAGCGCCTCGAAGGCCATGCCGGCGGTCATCGCACCGTCGCCGATTACAGCGATGATTTGACGATCTTTTTCTTGCTTCAGTTTGGAAGCCACAGCCATTCCAACAGCAGCACCAATTGAAGTTGAGCTGTGCCCAACACCGAATGTGTCGAATTCGCTTTCGCTGCGCTTTGGGAAGCCGCTGATGCCTTTGTATTTGCGATTGGTGTGAAAGATCTCCTTGCGGCCAGTCAGGATTTTATGTCCATAGGCTTGGTGACCAACATCCCATATCAATTGATCGTAAGGAGTGTTGAATACGTAATGCAAAGCCACGGTGAGCTCCACTACGCCGAGGGATGCACCGAAGTGACCACCTTTTTCCGACACGATATCGATGATGTATTGGCGCAGTTCCTTGCTGAGCTGTGGCAACTGTTCCTCATTGATCTTATCGCGAAGGTCAGCGGGCACGTTGATCTGAGCCAATAATGGGCCCGGTGTAAACGGATTTTGCATAGTAAGCAAATTTAGGTAGAATAACACTTTCAGTTGCAATATGTTCGTGGCAATTGCGCGAAAGTGAATAACGACAGAACCACTGAAAGTTGTGGGATTACCAAATTTTGGCAAAAGCCAACACAAACCCTTGCAGGTCAGTTGGGTGAGCGATAGGGAGGGACCTCGATTAGGCTTTGATCAGCGACAAGATGGATTCGAAAATCTCGCGACCATCGGTGTTTTCGAGCTCAAAATCTGCGGCGCGCTCGGGATGTGGCATCATGCCAAAGACGTTGCGTTGGAGGTTGCAAATGCCGGCGATGTTTTCGATGGAGCCATTGGGATTGCTTTCCTCAGTGATTTTGCCGTCCACATCGCAGTAACGAAACATCACTTGATCGTTGTCGTCCATTTCCATCAACACTTCATCGGGAGCATAAAAGTTACCCTCACCGTGGGCAATGGGAATTTTATAGGCTTTGTCGAAATCGAGATTTTGACTGGGCAATGCAAGTTTTGACTGCGGTTTGAGGTACACGTTTTTGCAAATGAACTTGCGGGAAGTATTGTGCAAAAGCGCTCCAGGAAGCAATTTGGCTTCGCATAGAATTTGAAATCCGTTGCAGATGCCCATGACATAACCGCCCCGATTGGCATGTTTGACAACCTCATCCATAATGGGCGAAAAGCGAGCAATCGCACCGCTGCGCAGGTAGTCGCCATAACTGAATCCGCCGGGTAGAAAAACAAAATCGCATTTTTGGAGATCGGTGTCTTTGTGCCACAATTTGACCACATCTTGATGCAAGATGTCCTGCAGGGTGTACACCAAATCTTCATCGCAATTGCTGCCCGGGAAAACGACTACGCCAAATTTCATAACATCGGAATTTGGCCGTAAATGTAGTTCAAGGAAGCGGAGCCTTTTTCAAAAAAATGTTCACGATTTGCCCACTGATGGCGTATCCAAGGGACTAATCTTTCAAAAGTTTTTCCCACTTGCTCACGGCAACGGTGGCAACAGCGTTGCCTACCACGTTGGTTGCGCTTCGGCCCATATCCAGGACGTGGTCTACACCAAATAGAAGCAGCAGGCCGGCTTCGGGGATGTTGAAAGTGGCCAATGTTCCTGCGATTACAACCAATGAAGCCCGCGGCACACCCGCTATTCCTTTGCTGGTTACCATGAGCGTCAACAACATCAGGAATTGTTGGCCCAGCGGCATATCAACGCCATAGCTCTGTGCAATAAACAAGCTTGCAAAGGTCATGTACATCATGCTGCCGTCCAAGTTGAAGCTGTAGCCAAGCGGCAGTGTGAAGCTGACGATTTTGTTGTTGCAACCAAAGCGCTCCAATTCTTCCATCAGTTTGGGATAAGCCGATTCGCTGGAGGCGGTGGAAAATGCGAGCAGCAGTGGCTCTTTGATGCGCGAGAACAGCGTCCGCACGCGTTTTTTGATCAACAAGTATCCTACCGCAAACAAGATGATCCAAAGCAGAGCGAGGCCCAAATAGAATTCGCCAATAAAGAGGGCGTATGTAGCAAGAACACCTAACCCTTTTTTAGCCACCACCGAGGCCATAGCTGCAAAAACCGCGAATGGAGCGAGATACATGACCATGCCGGTGATTTTGAGCATTACGTGTCCAACGGCATCTAGGGCTTTGATCAGCACTTCGCCGGGTTTCCCGATGGCGGCAGTGGCAATGCCAAACAACAAAGAAAAAACAACGATCTGAAGTATTTCATTTTTGGCCATCGACTCAATGGCATTGTGCGGCACAATGTGCGTGATAAACCCTTTCAAGGTCATGGCTCCTTTGTCGATGCCGGATTCCATCAATTGAGATGGCTTTTCAATGTTCATCATGAGGCCGGGCTGGAACAGATTGACCAATACGCAGCCCAACAACAAGGAGACGAACGAGGCTGTAATAAACCACAGCATCGTTTTTCCGCCGATGCGTCCCACGGCTTTGATATCGCCCAATTTCGCCACTCCCACCACCAAGGTGGAAAAAACAAGGGGCGCGATGATCATTTTGATCAGGCTGAGAAAGATTTCCGTAAAAATGGAGAGGTATTCCAAGGTTTGCTTGAGGTCAGGATGCATCACTTCCTCTTTTTCGGCTGCTTTGGCCAATCGCTCGTTGGCGGTTTTGGTTTTTTTATCGGAGAGAATCAGCGAAGCGGCCTTTTCCCACTTGTCTTTGGCACTTAGCGTACTGTCTGCAAGAGCGGCATCAATTTTAACTTTTAGGCCTTTGTCCAAGGCGATCGCCATCGATTCTTTTTCAATGGAAAGGAGCGCCTGCTCATAGGATTTGGCCTTTTCTGGAGGATAAGCTTGGTTGAGTGCAGCACCAACTACTACCCCAATGAGCAGCGCAATGAAAATCCAAAGCGTAAGTTTATTTGATTTGGTCATACCTGAGATTTGAGTCGGCAATGTAGATCAAAATTGGTATTGCCCTATGGATGCATGGGCCAAACCGCAATCATTTGTGAGGTTGTCTTATCTTGCGCTTTGTGAATCGATCCTCGAAGTTCTTCATCTGCTCTTGGCGAGCGCCGTGGTCCTTGTGGGCTGTAGCGTTGAGTTGGGCCTTTTTGGCTTTCTTCCGATTCAATCCGATACCGGATAAACCCATTGCTTGGGACACGTTGGGTTATTATTTACCGCTGGTTTCCACCTTCATTCACGAGGACCCATTGCTCACCGATAAGACCTGGTTAGTGGATTTGAACGAGCGCGAACAATTGACCGGCACGTTGTATCAAGTCACGACCTCTCCACAAGGCAAGGACATGTATTTTTTCTTTTTTGGGTGGAGTTATTGTTATGCCCCATTTTTTGCGATAGGGCATTGCATTGCTGAATGCACGGGTTTTGCGGCAGATGGATTCAGTTTGCCCTATACCATGGCGATCATGTGGGGAGGTTTGGTGTATTTGGCGATAGCATTGTGGTATTGGCGCAAAGTGCTAATGCTCTTTTTTGACGATCAAACGGTAGCAATAAGCATATTCTTCATCGCACTCGGGACCAATTTTGTCAACCACACCAGCACCGATAATTTATCCACCATCAATCTGCTGTTGATGTTTATGGCTGTTTTGATTTGGCATACCATCCGGTGGTACGACAACGGCAGAGGCGTTCATTTGGTGGGCATTCTGGTGGCGTGGATCATGATGACTTTGATCAAGCCCAGCGAGACATTGGTGTGTTTGATTCCTTTGTTATGGGAGATGCGGTTTCGCGAACCACGTTCTTTGTTGACTGCATTTCGGCGTGCTTTTCAGCGCCCTTTGGCCTTGGCATTGGGTTGCGGTTTGGTGGTGATGTTGCTCTTGCCCCAAGTCATTTATTGGCACAGCATGACAGGCCGTTGGATTTTCGACAGCTATCAGAATCCGGGTGTTGGATTGGATTGGACAGCCCCGCATATTTTCGAGGTTTTGTTTAGTTTCCGCAAGGGGTGGATGATCTATACCCCGATGATGGCTTTTGCATTGGTGGGGTGGATCTTTTTTTTCAGAAAGCACCGCCAGATGGCTACGGTATTGGGAGTTTGTTTTTTGGTTTTCTTTTATGTGGTAGCATCGTGGTCGGAATGGTGGTATGGTGGTGGTTTTTCGCAGCGCACACTCATTCCGAGTTATATTCTTTTGTCGTTCGGCATGGCCGCGTTCATCGGACAACTTCGGCAGAGCCGCAAATGGCTTCGAATCATAGGTTTTGCAACCATGTGGTGCTTGCTATTGCTCAATCAGTTTCAGTGGTGGCAGTTTAAAAGTGGAATTTTGGATCCGTACAGAACCACCTCGGCATATTACAAAGCCATTTGGTTGGCCACCCAAGTGCCACCGGGAAGTGACTCGTTGAAGTTGGTGCACCGCGACTTTGCAGGAGCAGAGGCATTGGATCAAAGCCATTATCGCCTGTTGCAAATGGGATCGCCGTTGCTGCAGTATTCCGACACCGTGTGGTCCAATGCAGAGTGGAACGGAGAGCTCAAGTTTGCCATGGAGGAGCTCACGGCGAAAGACCATTTGTGGTTTGAGGCCGAGGTGGAATTGGAGTGCCAATGCCCAGCACACGAAGCGCCATTGATGGTGTTTTTCACACAACACAAGGGGGTCTATGGCTATCAAGCCAAACCGTTCGAAGCCACCGATACGACGCAGGTTTATCGGGGCAAATTTCGTTACATGACACCAGAGATGCGGAGTTACAAGGACCGCATTGGTGTTCATCTTTGGAACCGCAACAAAGTTCAGTTTCGCATCAAACAAATGATAATTCGGGCATACGAACCCCTATCGCAATGGTCAGATCGGCAATAGTTGGATGACCTTGCTTTGGAACGAGGGGAGAAATCAGTTACTTTTCACAACGGAAAAAGCACAGCGAATATGCCGATCAAAAAGATTAAAGCCCTTATCGTCGATGATGAGGAATTTGCCAGAGAAAATTTACGAATGATATTGGAGGACTATTGTCCGGATGTAGAGTTGATCGGCACTGCGCCCTCTGCAGAGCATGCGCGAAAGATATTGGAGGAGGATACGCCACACGTCGTTTTTTTGGACATCATGATGCCTGCGGAGGATGGGTTTATGTTTTTGCAATCGCTCGGCAATAGGCCCTTTCATGTGGTCTTTACTACTGCATTTCGCGACTATGCCTTGAAGGCCATCAAAGAAAACGCATTGGATTATTTGGAAAAACCCATTGACATCGAAGAGTTGCAAAAGGTGGTTGCACGCGTCCGAGATATGGAGGAAAAAAAAACACCCCACTTATCGGAGGACAGAGTAACCCGAGTGCTTGAAAGCATCGCCTTGACCAATACCGTTGAAAAGACTGTTGTGCCCA
>CANHSF010000165.1 GCA_947463065.1 Flavobacteriales bacterium
AACCATCGTTTCGCAAACTGAAAAAGCGGTCAAAATCGCTGTACCCCCAATAATGCCTAACCCGCGTATTGATGGTCATGAAGGGGTTGAAGGCATAATTGACGCTCAGCACATTGGTATGTGAAATAACATCGCGTTGGCTAAACAGAGGCTGCAAGCGGTCTTCGTCCTCAAATGCATAGGCAAATCCCAGGTCATTGAAATGATTTTGGCTGCTATACACGTAGGTAATGAACCAGCGGTCGTTGAGACGAAACCGAGGAGCAATGCGCCAATTGAAACGATACCTCCCATTGTTTTCGAAGGAGGTATAAAACGTACTGGCATCAATGGCGACCCGCTTTCTATAATCCGTGCTTATCCAACCGCCAACCGTTTGGTAGCGATAGGTGCGAAAAACGCGATCCTCTACGCGTGGCTCGAAATAATCGTATCCCCTTACCGGCGCAACATCAAATGAGACATTGAAGGTAAAAAACTTTCTGGTATTGAAGCCCACCTCACCGTCAACATTGAAATCGGTGAATGTATACGGCTCATACAAATTGTTGTAATTGGCCGTGATTCGGCTCCACATGTTGTTGAATTTACCGAACGGTTTGAAGATGTTGTAATTCATTTCGGCCCAGTATCCTGCTGAATTGGGCGCTTGCAAAAAACCCAAGTCGTTGGGGTCATAATGTTTGGACTCCAAATAGTATCCAGAATTCCACGTCCACTGCCCATCGATATCGCTCACAAAAAGCATATTCCGAAATCCGCGATCTTCCTCATCATCCATTTCGCGATGAGCGAGTCCGTATTTTTGGCTTACTGCACCCGACCCGTTTAGGCTGAACCGATTGGCCTTGTCGCGCAGATCAAAGGCAAACGCTGTAACATTGGCATCGTAGTCCTCGCCTTGCCGCAGCACATTGGTGTTCATGACATTGATGTAGGAATTATTGGGCAAATTCTGATCGATTACGAAGGCGTTGTAATTGGTGAGTCCACTTGTGCGGATGGAGCGCTCCACTCCCGTTTCTGTATCGCGCACGGTGGCAAAGGAACCCGCAGTAATTCCGTTGAACACCCCAATGCCCAAACCGTTGGAGTCCCTGCCGGTAATTTTCATGGCATTGATGACCTGATCTTGCGCAGGGTTCTCGACCACTTCCTCGTTTTCTCCGAGCTGTCGGTACACATCCCAATAGCCCAATGGAGTATCAAAACCAATCCGGCGGGAATAAAAGATACCCGTTTTGTTGAACAAATCGGTGCCCTCGATAAAGAATTGCCGGTTGTCATTGAATTGCAAATCGAAGGCGGTCAAGTTGAGGATCAATTGATCCGACAACGTTTGTCCGAAATCGGGTATAAGCGTGGCGTCCAAGGTAAATGCGGGACCCAAACCCAGTTTCAAATCCAATCCACCGTTGTAATTGAAGCCGTCAGAGATGGAGCCGTTGGGGTTTTCATTGCGCAAATAATATGCGCTGGCATAGGGGTTGAGAAAAATCCGCGGAGGTGCTTTTACCCCGTCGATGCCGTCAATGGTCCCCATTTGTGTAAGATATCCATTGATGGCAGGGTTCACGCCGCGCCAAAAACCATGTTGCCGCGTGCGTCTAATCTCACGAAAGAAATTGATGTTCCAAACTTGCGATTCCTTTTCAGGAAATCGGATCGCTGCAAAAGGGATCACAAACTCGGCGATCCAACCGTCCTTTTGAATGGAAGTGCGCACATCCCAAATGGCATTCCATGACACATCTTCGCCGCTGTTGGTGTTTTCGCGTGCGTCCCATTGCTCTCCTTGTGGCGACGATGCAAACGTAAAACCATTGACCCCATCGCGGTAACAACTGATAGTGACGCCACAATAGTCGCTGTTGCCATCTTGGTCGCGGCCAGACAATTGCTGCATGATGCTATCGGGATTGGGATCGTAATTGTAGATGGCAAAGTACATGGCGATGTCATCGTACACCACCCGCACTTCGGTTTGAAAAGGCATGGGCTCGCCGGGCGTTGGCCGGTCAATGATAAAATCGTTGGCAATAGGCGCGGTGGACCAACAGGGTTCGTTCAATTTGCCATCGATTCGAGGCGCTTCCTCGGTGCGCACAGCTGTGATGTTTTTGGAGTCGTATTGCGCATGAAAATCTGTCGCGCCGGAGCCAATAAGTGCCACAACAGCGCACAGCTTCATGGCAAAACGAAATAAAACAACGGACCAATTGCGCATGGTTGAGATGGACGAATAAAAAATGTTGCCCCCACGTTTGCACAAATGCTGTCCAAAACGGTTTAGCAGTAAGCGCCAAAATTAAACAATGACCCCGCAGCGGAACAACTCAAAATTCCGTTTAACCAATTTTTAGAGATGCACCCAACCCACATCCCTCCTTCGTTCGAGCCATTCGAGTCGCATTTGCGCGACTTTGAAAGCGTCTTGAGTCGCACACAAGTGCACATTCGGATTTACCTTGCGCACCAAAATACTGCTATGTTTCGATTGGTTGGCTTGCTGTTGATTGTGCTGATGCCCTTATTGAGTGTTGGCCAAAAGGATCCTACTGTAAGCGGTGAAGTTCGCGACGCCGTTACGGGAGAAAGTATCATTGGAGCGTTGGTATCTGTGCAAAATGCACAAAAAGGCGTGAGCACCAATGTCTATGGATTTTACAGCCTTACACTGCCCAAAGGGAAAGTCATATTGCAATTCAATATGATCGGTTATGCCCCACTGGTGCGCGAATTCGAGCTCGTTTCAGACCTCAAAATGGATGTGCAACTTACTCCAGAAAGCAAGGTAATGAACACCGTTACCATCGAAGGCACAAAGAGCGACAATACGCGGAGCACCGATGTGGGAAAAATTGGATTGGAAGTCGAGAGCATCAAAAAACTGCCCGTTTTGCTTGGAGAGGTCGATATCCTCAAAACCATCACCTTGCTGCCAGGGGTGCAAAGTTCGGGCGAGGGCAATGCCGGCTTTTATGTCCGAGGCGGAGGTGTGGATCAAAACCTGATTTTATTGGATAATGCCACCGTGTACAATGCGTCCCATTTGTTTGGATTTTTCTCAGTTTTCAATGGGGATGCGGTGAAAAACCTCGAACTGACCAAAGGCGGTGTTCCATCAAATTACGGCACCCGCTTGGCCTCGGTGGTGGATATCGCCCTTAAAGAAGGCAATTCGAAGGAGTTCAAAACCACTGGCGGAATTGGCACCATTTCGTCGCGATTAACGATCGAAGGACCGATCAAAAAAGATACGAGTTCGTTCATCATTTCGGCGCGTCGCACTTACATCGATATATTGCTCAAGCCCCTGATCAGCGAGGAAAGCAACTTTTCGGGATCGGGATATTACTTCTACGACCTCAATGCCAAAATCAATTACCGTTTGGGGCCGAAGGATCAACTGTTTCTGAGCGGATATTTTGGACGCGATGTTTTTGATTTCAATAGCAAACAGACCGGATTCAGCACACGCATTCCATGGGGCAACAGCACAGGGACCTTGCGCTGGAATCGCGTGGTCAATCCCAAGCTTTTTGTAAATACGACCGCAACCTTTACCGACTATCAGTTTGCATTTGAAGGCGGGCAGGAAGACTTTGAGTTTCGCCTCAACAGCGGCATTCGCGATTACGGCGGTAAAATGCAATGGAACTATTACCCCAACTATCTCCACAACATCAAATGGGGTGCAGAATACACGAAACACCTTTTCACCCCGAACAATGCTTATGCCCGCAGCGGAGATACTGAATTTGAACTGGGCGACCAAGTTGAATTGCACAGCCATGAGTGGGCCCTTTTTGCATTGGACGAGTTTGACATCAACGAAAAACTGCGCATCAACGCAGGCTTGAGATACAGCGGATTCGTGCATGTCGGGCCATTCACCCGCTACATCAAGGTGGAAGACTCCGGGTTGAGCACACCGCCACCACCTACCGCGGTGAAGTACGAGAAGGGCGACAAAATCAAACAATACGGAGGTTGGGAGCCGCGTCTCAACTTCAGGTACGCGCTAAATGCCACAAGCAGCATCAAAGGAGGTTATATGCGCAATTTGCAATACATCCATCTCACGAGTTTATCCCCTACTTCGCTGCCTACAGACGTTTGGTTGCCCAGCACCGATCGCCTGCCGCCTCAAATCGGGAATCAAGTCAGTTTGGGATATTTCAGGAATTTCAAAAACGACACGTACGAAACCAGTGTAGAAGTCTATTACAAAACGATGGACAATCAAACCGAATACGCGGAGGGATCGTCACCCGAACAGACCGTCAACGACAACATCGATAACCTCTTGGTTTTTGGCCGAGGCAACAGTTACGGTATCGAGTTTTTCGTAAAAAAGAGAACGGGCCAATTGAACGGATGGGTAGGATATACATTGGCCAAGACCACCCGCTTTTTTGATGCGATTGACAACGGAGATCCTTTTCCGCCGAGATGGGATCGCCGACACGACATCAGCGTGGTCATGAACTACAAGCTAACCAAACGCCTCGATCTGGGATTTGTGTTTGTCTATGGCACCGGCAATGCCATCACCTTGCCCGTGCAGCGCTACCTGTATGAAGGAGCTGTGCGCGATGTATATGGGGAGCGCAATAGTTTTAGAATGGCCCCTTATCACCGCGCCGACATCAGTTTTACGCTGTATCCGAAATCACAATTTGACCAAAAGGATCCTGAGTCGGGACTGGTGATTAAACCGGCATCAAAATTCAAAAACCATTGGAATTTTTCGGTGTACAACCTGTACAATCGTCGCAATCCTTACTTTATCTACTTTGGAAATTCGGGAGATCTGGCGCAAGGAACCTTGGAGATCAACGCCTATCAAGTGAGTCTCTTTCCCATTTTACCCAGTGTGACGTGGAATTTCGAGTTTTGAGAAAAAGAAAAAAAGAGCAAGCTACTCTTATCGCACCGCTCAACCGTCTGCCTTTGCTGCCTTCCGGCCCTGGAGGAATGGACAGGAGCTGATCGTAAAAGACTTGCCCTTTGGCGCAAAAGTACTCAGAGTTGATGGGAAAATTCAAAGAAAAACCAACGAATTTTCGCCACTGCTCGAAATCAGGATTTTAGCGCACACTTCGGCATGTTCATTTATTCTTGATGAGCGGTGAACACCAAGTCCAAATCCGCTTTATTTTCGAGCCCTACAAACACCACAACCCAAATGGAAACTAGCACGCCACACACCCCCGCCCCGATGTTCAAACCAGCGCTGCAGTACGCGTTTATCCTGTCGATGATTTCGGTCCTGTTATTTGTTGGAGCGTTTTATCTTAAGATTGATCAAAACGGCGGTGCATACAAAACCTTCAATTGGCTTGTGGCAATCGGCATGATTGCTTGGTTCATTTGGCATTACAAAACCAAGTTGAATTCGAATCGCCTCACCCTTGGCAATGGCGTTAAACTGTCTGCAATCACAGGCGTATGCGCAGGGATAATATCGGGGTTGCTGATCTTTTCGTTCATTCAGTTGTTTGCATTGGATTATCAAGATCAACTCATCGCCGAAAGTGTAATCCAGATGCGCGAACAAGGACTTACCGATGAACAAATAACACAAAGCATGCCCATGGTTCGGACCTTTACTTCACCCGGTGTTATTGGCGGCTTGATCATTGTGTTCACTCCATTGACCTATATACTCGTGGGATTGATCATCTCCGCGATCATCAAAAACGACCGCACATGAGTGTTCGCCCAGACGTATCACTGGTTATCCCCTTGCTCAATGAAGAAGAGTCTCTCCCCTCTTTGCATGCATGGATTAAAAAGGTTTGCGATCAAAATCATATCGTTTACGAAATTGTATTTGTCGACGACGGTTCCAAAGACAAATCATGGGAGGTCATAGAAGGACTGCGCCATCAAGACACTGCCGTTCGCGCTATTCGTTTTCAGCGCAACTATGGAAAAAGTGCTGCATTGCATGTGGGCTTTGAAATGGCCAAAGGTGCTGTTGTCATTACCATGGATGCCGATTTGCAAGACAGTCCCGATGAGATCCCGGCTTTGCAAAAAATGATCGTGGAAGAAGGATATGATTTGGTGAGCGGATGGAAAAAGAAACGGTATGACCCCATCAGCAAAACCATTCCTACCAAACTATACAATTGGGCCACTCGGCGCATGAGCGGTATCCATCTTCACGATTTCAATTGCGGCTTAAAAGCTTATCGATTGGATGTCGTAAAGAGTTTGGAAATTTATGGCGAAATGCATCGCTACATTCCGGTGATGGCCCATCGCGAAGGATTCAAAAAAATCGGAGAAAAAGCAGTGGAACATCGCGCTCGTCAATTCGGGCATACCAAATTCGGTCTTGAACGTTTCATCAACGGCCCTCTGGATTTGTTGACCATCATGTTCATCTCCAAATTCGGCAAAAGACCCATGCATATTTTTGGCACGGTTGGCGGATTTATGTTTTTGGTGGGGTTCTTCGGTTTCGCCTATTTGGGCATTGACAAATTCTTGCACCTTTATGTGCATCACACCAAGGCCCCCGTATTGGCCTCTCAGACCTGGTTTTACATCGCACTCACTTCGATGATTATTGGTACTCAATTGTTTTTGGCCGGCTTCATCGGTGAATTGATTACCCGCAACTCCGCCAGTCGAAATCAATACAAAATCAGCGCTACCCTAGGTCAGTAATCACATTTGGTGTTGCTCTCCCCCATCTGCACTTCGCAGGTCATTGCCATTGGATTGCAAATGCTGAATCTTTGACTGCGATCCCGTCAGTCGTTCGGGCGCTTTCATCTTTCATTTGCGCGATTCAGTTAAAGTACGCTTGTGCATAGCAAACCGTTATTGCTGGCCCGAAGGCATACCTCAGCGATGGGATGAATCCTATTTATTGCGCAGCTATCAAGCGAAGGCTTTGATCCAATAAAAAAGGGATGCCAATCGACATCCCCTTTCACTTTATTCGTTCAAAAACATCACTGTTTGATCAACGGCATGGTTGCCTGGTTGGAACCGTTTTGCACGTGAACCATGTAATAACCGGCAGCCAATTCAGCCACGTTCAGCTCTACTCGCTTGTGGTCTTCACCATTTGTTACTTGAGAGCGCTGCATCAAACGACCATCTATACCAAGCACACTAACGGTGATGTCCGCATTGCGGTCCAAGTTGGTCACATTTACGACCAAACCAGAATTGGTAGGATTGGGATACAAGTTGACGATCATGTCCAATCCAATCAAGCCACCGCCCAAAAGACCGTCGTTGTTGTTGTACATGCAAGAACCATCGTCATAGGTGGCAGCAGGATTGAAGTTGATTGCTCCAGCGTCGGTGCAACCACCAACTTCTGAACATGCACCATTAACACTGATGTCGTCAGAAGCTTCATCGCCATAAAGGAGTCCACCTTCATAATAGAAACCATTGCCTGAAATCATGTAATAGCCACCGTTCCATCCATCGCCCCAAGAG
>CANHSF010000166.1 GCA_947463065.1 Flavobacteriales bacterium
GAATTATAAACATGAATCTGAGAATGAACGCAATAGCTCTGGTGAAGAATTGCTTTCGGTGGACCTAAGAATTTTTCGGTAATAAACTCCTCGGTATTGGCCCTATTGACTTGTATTGAACTTATTGTTATTTTTACCATTAGTCCAAAGGCAAATTGAGATTTGGCATTTGTGATGTGTGTTTCCTGTCTTGTTTGCGCGCTTGCAGGAGATATTCAACGGAAACTACCGGTCCGTTGCGCAATTGGTTTCTTAGCAAAGATGATGAAGTGAGATATCGACGGAGGAGGGAGTCATCTCTTTGACTGATTTGAATAGAACAAAGCAACATTTTGTTGTTACTTCAGTATAACCGGGCAAACTGTTTTACTAAAAACCCACCTCATTGCGATCCCCTATAGCAATATTCCTTGTTTTTCTGTCTTCGTTTGTCTATGGCCAACAGGATACGATTGCATTGCTGCGTCCCAATTTGAGCGTATTCTTTTCGGACTCCATTGGTCAAAACAATGGTTATCGGGCCATTCAATTTACCGCTTTGCGCGAGCAGGATGAGCGTGAAGCGATTGGCGCAGTTTACGTGATGGACCGCAGAATGATTATGGCTTGTGGTGCCAGAGATATTCAAGAGTTGCTGATGTATGTTCCCTCCATTTCGTTTGGTTCCGACGTCAACGATGCTGTGGGATTGGCCATGCGCGGTCTATGGGTGCACGAAGGCAAGTTTATCATCATGATCAACGGTATGCCGATCAACGAATTGAGTTTCGGCACCTATTGTTTTATACAGCGCTTGTCATTGGACAATGTGTCGCAAGTGGAGATTGTCTTGGGGCCTGGCTCTGTCAATTATGGCGGAACGGCGTCGCTGGGGGTCATCAATATTGTGACATTAAAGGCCGGACAGCGCGATGGTACTTCTGTTTCTACCAATTTATCCGGCACCCGTGTTGGTGTGGATCGCCAAAGTGTGGGCCTTACGGGCAATCATTATTTGGGCAATAGCACCTATTTCTCTTACGCATTCAACGGAATCAAAGGATATCGTTCAGTAGGACTGACTGCTGACGGTGTCAATTGGCGCGATAGCACCCGCATGAGCAGCGAAGAGTTTTACATGAGCATCGAGCGAAAAAATCTCAAAGCGCAAGTTTATCAGAACGATTATTACTACTCTGTTTTTGGAGATCAGTTCGATGTGCAAATGAAAACCTCCAACGCCGATATCACCTACTCTCAAAAATTGGGTGCACGCCATTTGGTAAATGCACAAGTGGGATATATCCGCCAAATGCCTTGGAATATTCAGAACACGGTAGACTTCAATTTGATCAATAGCAATACCATCACGGAGCGCATTCATATGCATTCGCAAATCAGTTCGAAACTGGGTCGGTATATCGAATCCAACTTCGGATTTCAAATGTATCAAGTGAACTCACAACGGTTATCGATCTATGCGGACCGTACTTCCGAGAACGCACTTCGGGTGGCCGATGGTTTAAGAGGGATTGGCTTATTTATGGAGGTTTTTGGACGGTTTAAGCTAGGAACCATCCATGCAGCCAGCCGATTGGAGTTGTCCAATTTGGTTCGACCCATGCTTGCACCTCGTTTGGGTTATTCGCTGATTCGCAAAAAATGGAATTTCAAAGTATCGTTTGCCGAATCGTTCAAATTGCCTACGATTGAGAATTTTTATTTGGGACCCGAAGACGGTGTGTTGCAGCCCGAACGCAATTCGACGTGGGATATCGAATTCGGTGTGCGCTTCAATCAGCATCTCAATTGGCGCGTAAATGCGTTTCAGAATAAGATCGAAAATCCAATTGTGTACGTATTCGATGACATAACCTACGATAATTACCTCAATCGCCCTCGCATCGCTAATCGAGGAGCCGAAACCATGCTGACGTATATGCATTCGGCATGGACCATTCGTGCAGCCTTTAGCTATCAACAGCTTGATGCCGGCAATACCGATTTGCCCGAAGTGCGCACTCCCCGTGAAGAATCTGTGCAGGGGTTGGCCAACGTGCTTGCGCATTTGGTTCTTTCACACAACTTCAATCGCTCGTTTTCGCTGAGTACAACCTTGGTGTATAAAGGCGATGCGTACAACTATGAAAATGTCGATGGAGCCGACGATCTTACCCCCGTGCGATATCCTGCGGTTTACAAGCTGAACCTTTTTGCACATTACTCACCCGCTCGTTGGAGCGATTTTGAGTTTCGCATTGGTATGTTGAATGTATTGAATCAACGCGACTTTTACCTGAGTCCCTACTCAGTAGCGAATTATATCATGCCAACATCTCCTCGTGAATTGATGTGTATGGTTCAATATCGAATATCCCATTAAAATCCAATGTCATGAATACGCTGAAAATGTTCTTGATGATGTGTGTGTTGCTGCTGACGCTGGATCATTCGGCTCAAAACAACAATGCCTTTGCTTTGGCGATAGAGTGTGAATCGGAATTGCAACAGTTGGAAAACACCTTGCACGAGCTGCAAGCGCAAAAAAATTCGGCAAGCAAAGCAGAACAAATCACGTTGTTGTCGCAGCGTGTGATGAAAGTGTATGAGAAAACATGGAAAACCGACGATGCCAATCTACGTGTAAGAGCGTGCATTTTGGACTTCAAGTGCCATCAAGCGAACAATGATTTTATGGGCAGCACCGAAGCCGCTAGCCGCAGTTGTTTGCTCGCAGAATCCGGAATGATCGAATACCAGATCATGAGTTACATCAACATTACATTGCTTTATAGCAAGGAAGGGTTGGAACAGAAGAATGCTTATTTCGCGGAAAAAGCATTGGCCTTGGACATGTTGGATGTCAATACCCGCGCTTATTTCATGATGGTTTTGGCGGAGGCATACTTGGCCGATCGACGCACCAAGGATGGCGAGCAGGCATTGATCGATTGGTTGGAGTTTAGCAAGCGCAATGCATTGTACGAGCACGAAATAAAAGCTTTGCAGCGATTGGGCATGTGGTGTTATGGTCGGGGTCGATATATGGAGGCCGCCCGCTATTATTACGACATGTCGACCTGTTGCAAGGGAATGTTGGACAATGCGAACATAGCCGTGGCGCTGAACAATGCCGCTCTTTGTGAAATGGCATTGAACAACTATGCTTTTGCAGAAACCAATTTGCAATATGCACTTACGCAATTGGATGAACACCTGGCCAACAAGGAGGATATCATGCTGAGTTTGGCCTCAATTGCCAAATCGCAGAACAATTTTCAAGAGGCAAAACGCCAGATCGAAGCAGCGCGGAGTGTGGCCATAAAGAACAACAATGCATTGGGTTTGTGTAAAATCGATATTGCAGAAGCCGGATTGATGAAAGCCTTGGGCAATTTGGATTACAGTTATCTCATGGCGCGCGACGTGCTCAACAATGTTGAAAAAAATGGGTTTAAAAGTTTGTTGACCGATGTGCTTGAGTTGCTGCGATCTTGCTCCATCGCCAAAAGGGATTATAGCGCCGAAAAGTTGTATGCGGATCGTTTGAAGGCCATAGCGGTGGAGGAGAAGATGGAGTCCGATATGGAAGCTCAAGAAGCATTTCGCAAACTCTTGTTGGTGGCGAACATCGAAAAAACATGTTTGGACGAGATCACCGCGTATCGCCATCGTGAGTTGGAATTGGAGCATTTGGAATTGGACCGAATCAATCAAGAGAAATCGTTGCTTTTGCTAAAAACCGAGCAGGAACTGATCAAATCGGAAAGAGAACGCGCACTGATTGCCAAAAACAAGGCGCAAGAAGATCTCAAATTGCAGACGGCTCAGTTGGCCATCAATCAGCTCAACTTCAACAAATCTATCGCTGATTTGGAGAACGTTCGTACGCATCAACTGTTGGAATTGGCCAACAAAAATCTAGAGTCGGAAAAAGCAAAAACTGATTTATTGGTCACTCAACAACGCAATCAATTGCTAGAATCGGAGTCGTCCAGCAAAGACCGGCAGATCGCTGCGGATCAACAATCCAAGAAATACGCTTTGAGCATTGGTGCGCTTTTTTTGGTTGCCCTTTCATTGACCGTATATGGTTTGAACAAGACCAAAAAACAAAATCAACTCATTCAGAACCACGCCGATGCCATCAAAGGAAAGAATGCCGATATCACCCGTAGTATCGAGTCTGCGGCGTATTTTCAACAATCCCTCACGCCGTCGGATACCTATATTTCAACGCTTTTCAGAGACAGCTTGACCTATTACAAGCCATTGGACATTGTGAGTGGTGACCTGCCATTTGTGATGGCGTACAACGATTATTTGTTTGTTGCCGCCATCGATTGTGTGGGCCACGGTGTGCCTGCTGCGATGTTGAGTTTTACCATCCATTATTCGCTCAAAGAGATCATTGAAAAGCACCCTGAAAAAGAAACTGGAGCGTTGCTGAAATTGCTGCACAATAAGATTTTGAAGAAACTTATTGGGGATAAGGAAAAACTCGATTTTTTGAGCGGTGCCGATATCAGTTTGGTTAAAATTGACAAAAAGAACAGATCCATTCAATACTCTGGAGCGAAATCGCCATTGATTACCGTGAACCACATGGGGCTCATCAACTACAAAGGCGACAACATCAGTTTGGCCGACCAAAACTTTGGTTTTTCACCCGAGTTTTCTACCCAATACCTCACGGCTTCCGAAGGTACAAAGTACTTCTTGATGACCGACGGTTTCTCGGATCAGCAATTGGACGGAAACAGCAAATCATTCTCCAAAAAACGCTTGCAGTCCATCCTGCAATTGGCACCTTGCATGAGTATGAAAAATCTTATGCTGGAGCTCGACAATGCCCACAAAACCTGGCGCGGCCATGGCGAGCAAACCGACGATATGCTGATCATGGGTTTTGAAATATAAACAACTTAAGTTGAGTCATTGAGGCTTCTTAATAGAAGCAGGCGATGAATCGGAAGCGCATGAACTACTGGTCATGCGCTATTTTTTTATAGGCATTGGCAGGGTAAAAAAAACTGCCCTTGTGAGGCAGTTTTCTATGCGAATAAATACTGTATTGGCTTACGAGGCCGACTTCAGATCTTCGAATTGCATTTCCTTGTAGGTGTCGTGCAAAGTGGCATAGTAGTTCGGAAACATTTGTCGGATCTGACTCATTTTGTTTGAGATGTTGTCCATAACGGAGCGCATGTCTTGCGTTCGTGCCAGTTGGTTGGTCTTTTCCATGTGATGTTGTTTTTTTAAATTAGGTAGAGCCTTGTACGATTGATGCTAAGAAAAGTTGCAGGCCATTGCACATGCTTTGTGGATATCGAAAATGGCATTTTTTGTAACAATCTGTTAAACCGCTTTAGCTTGTGGGTTGAGGCTTACCTTTGTCCAAATTCATCAGCCTCCCGTGCGTCGTAGAACCATCATCATCATCATCGCTTTGGCGATTGTATCGCTATCGAGCATCGTGGCGGGTCAATTCTATTGGGTGAGTAAGGCTTATGAATTGGAAGAGACCAAATTCAACAACAACGTAAAGGAGTCCTTGTCGGGAGTGGTTAACAAAATTCTTGAGATCAATCGCGATTCCAGCACTACAAAAGGCGTCAAACAAAAGGCCACTGCTTTTTTCGCTGCCAACATCAACGATACACCACCGCCGTTTCTATTGGAGACGCTGCTCAAAGAACAGTTTAAGAAACACAACATTCATGAAACCTTTGAATACGGAATCTATGACTGTTTCTACGATTCCATTTTGTACGCCAAGCGTGTGGATTATGAACATCAGCAGCCCAATGCACAATTGCAAATCACCAGTCAGGCGGAGTTCGATGCCGATGGACATTACATCGCTTTGTTTTTTCCCAATAAAACCCAAGCCATTTTAAGGCATCTGACGTTTTGGGTGTATTCCAGTGTCATTATCATTCTGATCATCATCTTTTTCACCTATGTGATTAATCTATTGCTGAAGCAAAAGAAGTTGTCGGAGGTGAAGGCCGATTTCATCAACAACATGACGCACGAGTTGCGCACGCCAATCAGTACGATCGGCTTATCGGCTGAAGCCTTGGTTCAAACGAGTGTACTGAATGATCCTCAGCGATTGCAAGGGTATGTGAACATCATCAAAAACGAAAACGAGCGATTAAAGAGCCAAGTGGATCGGGTGTTGCAAATTGCAACGTTGGATCCCAAGAAGGTCAATTTTAAATTGGAGCAACTTTCGGTCAATGAGATCATACAGCGTGCTGCGCAAACTTTTCACGTGCGCATCGATGAGCGCGGTGGACAATTGGACTTGCATTTGCATGCCACACGCGATCGCATTTTGGGCGACCGGCTGCATTTCACCAACGTGATTTACAATTTGCTCGACAATGCCTCCAAGTATTCGAAAGAAGCCCCAATGATCGAGATTTCTACCCAAAACGAAGGGGCGCAAATCATGATTCGGGTCAAGGACAACGGCATCGGCATTGGAAAACAGCATTTATCCAATATTTTTGAAAAGTTCTACCGCGTGCCCACAGGAAATATTCATGACGTAAGAGGCTTTGGCTTAGGACTTTTTTATGTTAAAACTGTTGTACAGGCTCATAAAGGGAAGATCAAAGTAGAAAGCGAACCCGGACAAGGCAGTTCATTTGTTATCATGTTGAATGCTCAGTAATCTCAGTGGATATGGATACAGAACTCGATAAATCAGCAATTCGCATATTGCTTGTAGAAGACGATCAAAGTTTGGGATTTGTGGTGCAGGATACTCTGAGCATGCAGGGCTACAAGGTGCATTTGTGCCGCGATGGAAAAGAAGGCTTGAATCAGTTCAACAAAGAAGAATACGATTTGTGCCTTTTGGATGTCATGATGCCCAAAAAGGACGGATTTTCGCTGGCCGAGGATATTCGCAAGGTCAATCAACACATACCGCTCATTTTTTTGACTGCCAAGGGGCTGGATCAAGATAAAATTCACGGATTCCGTATCGGTGCAGATGACTACATTACCAAGCCATTTAGTGCTGAGGAGTTGGCTTTGCGCATCAAGGCGGTGTTGAAACGCAATCCGAAGTTGGCGGCAATTGACAACACCAACAAGACCAAATTTCAAATCGGCAAGTACCATTTTGATTCAGCAAATTACGAGCTCATTCTAGACGGAGAGCGCCGCAAATTGACCAAGAAGGAATCCGAATTGCTCAAGCTATTGACCGAGCACCAAGGCAACGTTTTGGAACGCGTGATCATCGGCAATTTGATTTGGGGCGACGATAGCTACTTTGTCGGCCGCAGTATGGATGTCTTCATTACCAAGTTGCGCAAATACTTGAGTGGCGATCCCAATATTGCTATCACCAATGTGCATGGAGTGGGATTTAGGCTGGAAATCAAGCCTTAAAAGTGCCATTTGAATATGGGAATGGTTTGCTGCCCAAGGGCGCAAACAAAC
>CANHSF010000167.1 GCA_947463065.1 Flavobacteriales bacterium
GCGTTGCGTCGCTGAGCAATGCGTTGCGTCGCTGAGCAAGGCATTGCGTCGCTAAGCTAGTCCCAGCGGGACGACCTGTTGCAAGTCCCAGCGGGGCGACATTTTGCAATCCCATCGCATTCGCTAGGATATTGGTACATTGCACCATGTTTAAATTCGCATGTGTTTTTTGGGCATGTATGTGCGCGTCTTCGGTTGGGGCTCAATTCACACAGCCTGATGATCCTGCAGCGCGAAGTATTTTTCGTCAGCCGCAATTGGGTTTTGCTTTTGCTCCCATGGCGCTGACCGAGTCCAATAGCGGTCGTGGTGTGCGCTTGTCGGCCGAATATCATCTGCTGCACGAATGGAATGGCATCACCGAAGTCACGGGGTATTTGCCACACGGAACACCATTTACCAAAGTGTCAGGATTTCGACTTCGGCAAGATGTTGTGCGATACAATAGCCAGCGTGAATTTTATGCCGGTGTATCAATGATGTTCAAAGCGCAAAAAATAGATCATATTGCCATTGTTCCCATCGACGATTCTACCACCTACCGCAAGCCGTATGCATTGATCAAGCGGGTGTTGAGTCCTTCCTTTGTGATTGGATCAACTGGATATTTCGGCGAAGACTCGAATTGGTTCATTGGGGGGGCCATCTATTTGGGTGTGCGCTACCGCAATGCGCGCATCGACGGTTTGACACCAACCGAAGCGTCGACCATGTGGCCCTTTGACAACGAATCCACCGATTTCGTGCGCAACTGGGCCCTCAAGGATGGGGTCAATTGGTATCCCGAATTGAATTTGACCCTCAAGATCGGTTATGATTTGAGGTGGGATTGACCACCTTACCGCGCTGATTGATCATCACGCGCACTTCGCCAACGCTCCAACACCAGTCGGTCCGATGCCAAGGTAAATGCTGCTGGATCGAGCGCATGCAGCGGGATCCACTCGAAGTATTGATCGCTGCTATCGCGTGCGGGAATGCGCGCTGTGTTTTCCAAATGGTTCGCATCGATCAACGAAGCTGTGTAATACAAGGCCACCACTTGATCGCTCGAGCGAAACAAAGAAGGCAGGTAATAATCGGTGAAATAGATTTGTTGTAGCAGGCGAATCGCGCACCCCAATTCTTCTTTGGCTTCGCGGTGAGCGGCATCTGCTATGCCTTCGCCATGTTCCACTCCTCCTCCGGGTAACTTGGTATAGGTCTCGCCCCGAATGGTCTCGCGGGCCACCAGTATCGACTGGGCTGCGCGGTCGGTGATGAGCAGATATACCCGCAAATTCCAATTCGTTGTCATGTTAGGGCGTGGAGATTTTGGTGGCGCGCAGCATTTCGCGTTTGCCCGGAGGTCCTGCAAGCCGTTCGGTTTGCAAGCCCGCGGCCTCCATGGCTCTGCGCACTTCGCCTTTGGCGCTGTAGGTCACCAGAATGCCCCCTAGGCGCAGGCAGTCGGCGTATTTCACCATCATCTCGGGCGTCCACAGTTCGGGACAGACTGCCGGTGCAAAGGCGTCCAAAAACAAAACGTCGCATGCTGGCAACTGCACCACCGTGGCATCGCCTTGAATCTTGGTGAGTTGGATCAGGGTATTGATGGAGGTGTCCTGTCCCCAAGGCGCTTCCAAAACCTTTTGCAGCGCTGGCCGGATATGTTCGTTGGAGTGCGCCAAAAAAGCCGTTTGTTCCTCGGCAGTGAGGGGGTATTTTTCGATGGATGCCAGGTGCAGCGGATATTCTTTGTCCAACGCATGTTGGATGGCCAATGCCGCATTGAGCCCAGTACCAAAGCCGATTTCCAATACAGTGAGTGCGCGCAAACTGTGCGTTTGCCTGTGGTCGAGGCCCGCTTGAATAAAAACATGGGTGGACTCTTGGATAGCGCCGTGGCGGCTGTGGTAAGTCTCACCGAGTTGTGGATCGTACAAGCTTGGACTACCATCCTCGGTGGTAATGATTGTGCGAATAATCTCTGACATAGGGTTGAATGGCTTTTCGGTTTTTCTTTGGCCGTGGTGTGGAGGACTGTTTTTTGTGGTGCAGGGGATTGGGTTACATTTACACAAAAAACGACACTATGGCAAAGAAAGATTCGGCTTCCAAAGTTAAAACAAAAGCAGCAAAAAAGCACCAATCAATTTTAAGTCCCGAGGCGTTGGTGTTTTTGGAGAAATACATCAACAATTCGGCGCCCACCGGTTTTGAGTCGCCGGGGCAGCAGTTGTGGCTCGACTACATTCGCCCTTACATCGACGAGACGTTTGTGGACACCTATGGCACAGCCGTGGGCATCATCAATCCCAACGCACCTTACAAAGTTGTGGTGGAGGCGCACGCCGACGAAATTGCGTGGTTTGTGCATTACATCACCTCCGACGGTTTTATATATCTGCGGCGCAACGGGGGAAGCGATCACATGATTGCCCCCAGCAAACGCGTCAACATTTATACCGACAAAGGCATAGTCAAAGGCGTGTTCGGTTGGCCGGCCATTCACGTGCGCGATGCGGCCAAAGAAGAAACCCCCAGCATGCGCAATATCTTTTTGGATGTAGGAGCTGCCAACAAAGAAGAGGTGGAAGCCATGGGTATACACGTGGGCTGTGTGGCCACTTTTGAAGACGAGTTCATGGTGCTCAACGATCGCTATTATTTGGGACGTGCATTGGACAATCGCATTGGCGGATTCATGATCGCCGAGGTGGCGCGCATGCTCAAGGCCAACAAAATCAAATTGCCTTTTGGTGTGTATTTTACCAACAGCGTTCAAGAGGAGATCGGATTGCGTGGAGCCGAGATGATCGCGCACCACATCAAACCCGATGTAGCCATAGTCACCGACGTGTGCCACGACTCATCCACACCGATGATGAACAAGGTGATGAACGGCGATTTGGCATGCGGCAAAGGACCCGTATTGAGTTATGGACCTGCGGTACAAAACAACTTGTTGAAACACATCATCAAACAGGCCGATGCCAACAAAATCGCTTTCCAGCGCGCAGCGGTGTATCGCGCCACCGGAACCGACACCGATGCTTTTGCATACAGCAATGCGGGCGTGGCGAGTGCGTTGATTTCGTTGCCATTGCGTTACATGCACACCACGGTCGAAATGGTGCACAAAGAAGATGTGGAGAGCGTAATCAAATTGATTTACCACAGCTTGGTCAACATCAAAAACAACCAGGACTGGAGATACATCAAGTAAAACAAATTGGACCGCTCCATGAAGTACATCCCGATGACGCTGGTTGTCGGGATTTTTTTTTATAAAGAACCATGGTTGTTTGCACCGATCAACGGACTCCATCACCCACCATCGCGGTGAATGCCGTCATGTTTTCTGTGTTGACATCCACAGGCATTCGCGATAATGGGGCAGGGCAGTCCCCCAAGCGCTTGGCCAACAAAATCCTTCCATCGTATAGAATGTCTTTGGCCAAGCGCTTGACGTTGAGTGCGGCCTTGTCTTCCTGAACGCAGTGAAGGATCTCTACTAACGGATGGGGTTGTTAGGGGAGGAGTATGTTGAATGGCCCGCAACCCCTCCTCCGCTGTCAGCGAGCGCCTTTGGGCTCGCCGGCGGTTTATGCCTGGTCTTGCGGTTGGGCGCGGGTGGGGCTGGGCAATGGGTGGATTCTGATCAGGAAAGGGGCGGATGCAGCTTCATTTTTTCGGCGAAGTAGCTGCAAAAATCGCGCATCGTCTCGGCCATCGGTTTTTCGCCGGTGGCGCGCTCAAAGTTATCCGCCAAGGTCAATATGGTTTGGTGCACCAACTGCTTCATCTCGTCCACTTGCATCTCTTTCGTCCATAGATCGATGCGCAGGGTGTTTTGTTCTTTCTTGTCCCACACCGATAAGATCATGGCTTTGGCCTCTGCGCGTATGCCAGCATCGTCTGCCTCCCAATAGATGCGCTCGGGTACTTTGTTTTCGTCCAGATCAATCTGGAATTTGATTTCGCTTGACTTCATGCCGCAAAAATAACGTGGTTTGCCCTTGTAGCGATTTTCTTTGTACAACCATCCGCCAACAGGAGGGCGCGGCCAAAACAGTTCTGCGAGGGGCAAATGCCTTTGAGCTGTGCGTTGTGTGGAGAAATAAAAAATGGGCGCAGGCCCATCAACTTTATCCGCGCTCGGGCCATCGCCTCGGTGCAGTGGTGCAAACAAGAGCTGGGGTAAAGCGCAATGGAATGGCGATTACATCTCGATGTTGCGCAGGTAATTTTGAAGCACGTAGATGTCCAATGGCTTTTCCAATACCTTTTCGACCAGATCGTACGACTCCGCGCGCTGAATGTCGCGGCGGTCGATGCTGCTCGACAACATATACACCCACAGTACCGATTGCAGTTGCGGCGATTGCGCGCTCAGCCTATCCAAACAGTCGAATCCATTGATCTGCGGCATCATGATGTCCAACAATACGATGTTGCGTTGGCCCTGTACCTGTGCTTCGTGCTCTTGAAGATACCTCAAAAAGGAGGTGGCGCCATTGTAGGTGCGAATGTTCTGCGATAGTCCCGACAACTCCAGCAATTTGGAATTGACCGCTAGGTCGATGTCGTTGTCGTCGACCAAATGAAACACAAGGGGGGCTGTGGTGATCATCCTTTGTTGGGTACTTCGAGTACAATGGTAGTGCCCTGACCCTGCGTGCTGTCCACCTGTATTTTGCCTTGCAATCGGTTTACCGATTCCTTGGCGATGTATAGGCCAATGCCTGAACCTACATTTTTGGGGTCGTTGCGATTAAACATATCAAATACGTCCGGAATTTTGTCGGCTGGGATTCCCACTCCGGTATCGTGCAATTTTAAGAATAATTTCTCACGATTGATCACCGAACTGAGATTTATTCTCGAAACTTCTTTCGACGGGTCCAAAAACTTGAAGGCATTGCTGATGATGTGCGACAATACAATGTGCAACCGGTACTCGTCCACCAGCAGCGGTGCGCTCTGCGCAAAGTGCGTTTCCACCTGCACGTGTGCCGCTTGGTAATGCGACCGGTGCTTGTCCATCAACCCTTGCACCATCTCCTCCACATTCACCTCCTTGAGCACTTCGTCCGACTTCAGGTTTTGGTAATAGTGGATGATGTTGGTCACAAACGAATTCAACCGCTGCGCGCTGGTGTCGATCATATCGATCATCGGATCGATCTCGGTGTTTTTGTTTTGCATTTTCACCACTTGGATCAGCCCCAGTATCGAGGCGATGGGCGCTTTGAGGTCGTGCGAGGCACTGTACACAAATTTTTCCAGCTCCGAATTGCTTTTTTCCAAGGCCGCTGTTTTGGTGAGCAGTTCCACCTCGCGGTCGTGTTTTTCGATGCAGGTATTGATGCACAACCGCAGCTCGTCGATGTTCCACGGCTTGCTGATGTAGCGGTACACGTGGCCCTTGTTGATGGCGTCGATCACCGATACCATATCGGCATACCCCGTTACCAGCACCCGCACCGAATGCGGATGATCGTGGCGGATGGTCTCAAAAAATTCGACACCGCTGATGTCGGGCATTTTTTGGTCGCTCAAGATTACGGCGTAGCGCTTGCGGCTCAGGTGCTCTACGGCCTCTTCCACCGAGGTGGTGGTGGTGATGTCGTAGTCGCGGCGAAATGCAGCAGTAAAGGCCACCAAGTTGTTGGCCTCGTCATCGAGATAGAGTATGCTCGCTTTGTTGCGCATTGTTAAGGGTGGTGCAAAATACGCTGTTTTTCGATTTTTTCGATAGTGTTACCCTATTTTCATACGAATTACGCAGCTTGTTGTCGGGCTACCTTCTTGCGGGGCAGGGCGATCACAAAGGAGCACCCTTGGCCCACTGCGCTTTGTAATTGGAGGGAGCCATTGTGTTCTTCGACGATGGACTTGCTGATGCTGAGTCCGAGACCGGTGCCTTGGCCCACTTTTTTGGTGGTGAAGAAAGGCTCGAATATTTTGCTTTGCAATGCTTCGGGGATGCCCGGGCCGTTGTCGCTCACGCTGATGTAGATCATATCGTCGTCGTGCCAGGTGCGCACCGCTACGGAGCGGTTTTGGCGGTTGGGGTGGATGGCGATGGTGGCTTGCACGGCATTGCTGATGAGGTTGACCAATACCTGGTTGAGTTTGCCGGGGAGGCAATCGATATTGGGCATGGCGGGGTCGGCATGGCGGGTGAGGTTGACCTCGTTTTTCCAGGTCGACTTGATGAGCACGAGCGTGGCCTCGACACAGTCGTTGACGTTGGCATCGACAAACACATCTTGGTCGGTGCGGGCGAAGATGCGCAGGCCGCTGACGATATCGCTGGCGCGGGTGCTGCCTTCGCGGATACCGGCGAGCAAGGTTTTGATTTCGGTTTCGAGCATGGGCACGTCGTATTCGCGGAATTTGGCGCGCACGGCTTCGATTTCGGGCGAAGTAGGTTCGTGTGGCAGGTTTTTGAAGTCGTTGAGGATTTCCAGGATTTCCTCGATGTCTTTTTGGAGCGGGGCCACGTTGCTCGACACGAAGTTGATGGGGTTGTTGAGTTCGTGGGCGATACCGGCGGTCATTTGACCCAGACCGGCCATTTTTTCCGACTCCACCAGTTGGCGTTGCGATTTTTGAAGGTGTTGGAATTGGGCTTCGATTTTTTCTTTGGCTTCGTAGAGCTGGTGGGTACGTTCGCGCACTTCGGCTTCGAGTCTGAACTCGCTTCGTTTGAGGGTTTCGAGTTCGCGGATTTGGGCTTCTTCCTTTTCGCGTTTGAGGGTATTGATTTTGTCGGCCAAACCAAATGAGAGCAGGATGCCCTCGATGGCCGATCCGATGGTCATGGTATTGTGGGTCCAGTCGTTGTAGGGCAGCACACCAAAGTCTTTGAGGGCAAAGATGAGCACGCCCACAAAAAACACCGACCACGCCAACAACAGACTCAAAGCCCCCGAATTGCCCTTGCGGTAACAATAGTAACTGATGTAGAGAATGGTTGGACCGATGAAGGAGCCGGTTATTAAAATTATTTGATACGACAAATTAAATTGATTGAAAAAACACAGAATAATGACGCCGAAATAAAGAACGATGGTCGTATTAACTACATATTTAGCAGCAGGAGCAAATTTTCTAATTTCCAAATACCTGCTTATGAATTTCAAACCAATGATCCCACTTAAAGCAGTTAAGATATATACAAAGTATCGCTCAATTGCAACAAAGGCTCCATTAAAAAAGCAAACTGTATAACCCTGAAGATTGGACTGAGTCAAGAAAATTATCATCAGATAAGCTATGTACCATCCATAAATAGCATCCTTTGTCCTAATGTATATGAAAAAATTATACAA
>CANHSF010000168.1 GCA_947463065.1 Flavobacteriales bacterium
ATCAAAGACATTCTATCGGCTGCCGATGCCAAAGCCATTACCGGTATGCAAATCGAAACCATCAAATCCATCGGCACCCACGTCAATGCGATCAAAACCAACATCGATAAGATGCATGTAGAGCTCAACAAAACAGGCAAAATGGATGTGGAAAAACAAGCGGAATCTTTTGCAAACAAGATCAAACCGGTCATGGACGCCATTCGCGATCATTCAGACGCTTTGGAATTGATTGTTGACGACGAAATGTGGCCGCTACCGAAAATGAGAGAAATCCTCTTTACACGGTAAAATCATTGATACAGGAAACAACAAAAAGAGGCTCTCGAAAGAAAGCCTCTTTTTTTTATCGATCGATTTAGATGGATTATTCGATAACAAAAATTCGGTGTTTGATCGCGTACAACACCAAGCCAATGCGGCTTTCCACATTCAATTTCTGAAACAAATTGTCGCGATAGCCATCAATGGTGCGCACACTGAGGCACATATCCTCCGCTATCTCACGATAACTTTTATCCGAACAAATCAGATTCAAGAAAAGTAGCTCCTTTTCGCTGAGCGAATAACTTTCGAGCAATTTGTCCTCTGATTCGTTGGCAATGCTGTTAATGAGTCGACCGTTGACCAAGGTCGAAAAATAAAAACCTTTGGTGGCCACGTCGGTGATGGCATTGCGCAATTCGTTGGGCTCAGTGTCTTTGAGCAAATACCCTTTGGCGCCGCTGCGTATCATTTTGATGATGGTGCGATCATCGTTGAGCATGCTCAAACCCAATACCTTGATGGTGGGATGACGATCTTTAAGCCACATCGTAGCCGATATCCCATCCATGATGGGCATATTGATGTCCATGAGGATCACATCGGGGGACATTCCGCTTTTGATCATTTCTGTTAACTCAAAGCCATTGTCTGCTTCGCCGACCACTTTGAACCCAAGCGACTCGACCAATTGCACCAACCCCAAGCGAAGAAGCTTGTGGTCATCAGCAATAGCAACGCGAATAGTATTCATCATCGAATCCTTTATTTTTTGACAGAGGCCGTCGGTGCAAAAATAAGCAACCCTACCAACCAATTCACGATTCACAAAGGAAAAGCAGAGTATTCTTAAACTCCTATTCCACTTTAACCAATTTGTCGGGCAAGATGTACTGGATGCTTGTGCCTTGGCCTAGAACCGATTGCACAGAAAACTTCCCTCCAACAGCCTCCATCCGCGACTTTAAACTGATCAATCCCACGCTTTTTTGAATCCCCTCCACACTCATCCCTTTGCCGTCATCCCGAACGGTAAACACCCATTGGTCCTGTTCCAGCGTGGCGCTCACTTGAATGCATTTTGCATCGGCGTGCTTCACCGCATTGTTAATGGCCTCTTGGATGACACGAAAAACCACAACCTCGAGTTCTCCCGAGAGGTCCAAAGGCCTTTCGGTCCATTGGATTTCTGTTTGAATTACACCCGTCAGTGCCACAAAGCCCAACTCACGCTCCACAGCCTTTTCCAGGCCTTGTTCCAACATATACGTGCCGTTGACCGATTTGGACAAATTGCGCAAATCCTGAATGGATCGGGTGAGCAGTTCAACGGTAGTTTTGGACCGAGCTTCTACGGTAGCGGCATTGGAGGTGGTCAATTGCATTTTGGCCAAGGTCAAAGTCGCACCAATGTTGTCGTGTATTTCTTGAGAAACCTTGCGCAGCAATTGTTCACTCAACTCCAATTGCGCCTTGTTGGATTCGTTTTGAAAAGCCAACTCCATGCTGCGTTTTTCGGCCGCAAACTCCCGTTGCTTTTGGTTGAATCGAATGATAAAGGACACGATAAACATGGCCAATAGCACAAACATGATGCAACCTACAACGATCGCGACGTAAAATTCATTCAACATGAGGCACCTTGGATTGAGTTTTGTCCAGCACAATGCCAATAATCATTGCGCCGCACAAAAATACACAAGCCCATAGGATTAATTCGTTGTGAATTTGTGAGCTCCACATCCCTTGCACACTGACGCTGCGCAAAGGGAAAAGCAAAAAAGAGAAACAATAAAAACAAAAATGGCTGGCCATGAACCAAAAGTAAGCCCTTCGCCACAAGGGCGAAGGGTCTTCATTTTCCAATTGATCCAACAAAGCCAATACCGGTACAATCACCCATACCACTTGGTTGACCAAAAAGGTGTAGCTCGGCCATTCATTGTAAGGCATCGGCAGCATCAAAGTGGTCGCCGAAAACAACAACGCCACAGCGATCAATGCCTGCGATAACCGCCTATAGTTGCTCCGAATCATTTCGCGGTTGCAAAGCAGCAATAACAACATACTCAAAACCAAAAGCAGCAGCACCGCATACTTATAGTTTGATATTCTCAAAAATGCCAGCAAAATGGCTGAAACATCTCCAAGAACTACCACCATTGTGGTCCAAACCACCGATTTGGATTGAGGTGTGAGATGTTTAAATCTTAAAACACTTATGCCAACGAGGAATGCATACAACAACAGCAATGCAATATGCAGGCCTCCATACATTATGGCAATGCATTTTTAGTTGGGCAAATGGTCGGGCAATTGGATGAAAAATCCAACACTGTTCCGTCGTCGTTCAAGTTTTGACGCTCCATAACGCCATTGTTGTTCCACGGAGCACTGGCCATCCAAACCAAATTGTTTTTGCGGGCTGCGGCATCCCAACCGACGTAGAGCTGAAGGCCATCGGCTTGGGGATAATGGGAAAAGAGTTCATCGATCCAACACTTTTCCAAAAACCAACCTTGGAGAGTTTGTCCGCCTCCGATCTCGAGATGTGGGCTTGCTGCCGTCATGTAGTCGGCAGTGAAGCGCTTGGCCTCCGACCATTTAATGGACTGTGTTGTTGCGTCCTCGCATTTGGCTTCAATCACTTCATAGGCACCGACGGTACCACCCATTCCTAGGGCAGCACCAATGAGTAAAGAATAAACGTTCATAGCTGAATAATTTACGATTAAATTGTTGATTAACTTTTCTAGTGCTACAAATTTAGGAAAGTGTTTCATCATTTTGGATGAAGATTCTTCTTGAATAGACAAATCAAAAAAAACAGCATTCGAAAAAAATCAAACCTTCGACAAACCCAATAAAATCAACTCGTACATAAGTATTAGCAACATTTTGAAAATTAACAAAAAAGGGTGTTTTCACGGTACTAAAAATGGGTGATTATCCCCTAGTTTGATAATAAGATTCAATGTATATTTGAACTGTTCATCATATCGATGGTGAGGCTTAAATGAAAAACTGAAGAAGATAAATCCTTAATGGGCTGCACCAATCGTTATCTCAATATGCGGTCAAAATGGGTAGAAGGCACATTATCAGAATTGAACGCCCGATAAGTATTGTCTCCCATTAAGGATTTTATTTTTTTACGCTCTTCTTCTGTTTTTTTAATGACACCGTTGCGGAAACTATATACTAGTTTCATTCATCTCATTCGATGCGATTCAATTGGGTAGAAGGCACATTATCTTTTGGAATCGAACAATGAAACTAGTATATAGATCTCCGGATCTGTATAAAAATCCACCCTCTGAAAAACAAAAAGCCCCGACGCTTGCGCATCGGGGCTCTTTTTTTAACCAAACCAAACTTCCCTTTTTACTGAATGGGGATCATTTGACGCTTTTCGCGTGCTTCTTTTTGTTTCTTCGGCAAGTTGATGCGCAACACTCCATGCTCAAACTGAGCTGTAACCTGATCGCGGTCCACCTCTTCAGGCAGCTCAAACTTGCGCGCAAATCCTCGTACTACAAATTCTTTTCTCTTGAAACGCAATCCTTCTTCTTCTTTGCGAGCGGCGACCTCATGCGAAACCAGCATCTGTGATCCGTCCATCTCGATCTTGACTTCTTCTTTGGGAATGCCCGGAATGGCCATCTCCAGCAAAAATCCGGCGTCGGTCTCCGCTATGTTGATCGCCGGACGGGAGGTCTTTTCCATGTTGTTCAACTCTGCGAAATATCGATCGAAGAGCATTGGTACGCCGTGTGGACGTGGGGTGCAAACTTTGTTATTCATTGTGCTTTTGTTTTTTATTGTCTGTTGCTGGCCGGCTTTCAATTTGTATTCCATTGCAAGAAAACAGTCAAAATGTCACTTTCATTTGGATATTACTGCCCTTTTGGCATTTTTGCTGCAACAAACATGTTGCGTTGGCATGTTAGCCTGCCTTTTATCGCCCCAACTTCCATTGTACTTTTGCCCACATGCCATTGACATTCGAATTACAACACCAAGACCCCAAAAGCAAAGCGCGCGCTGGCCGCATCACGACAGACCACGGCACCATCGAAACGCCCATATTTATGCCCGTTGGAACAGCAGGCACCGTCAAAGCCATCACGCAGCAAGATCTTCATTCCGATGTGCAGGCGCAAATCATCCTGGGAAATACCTATCACCTCTATCTCCGACCTGGAACCGATATTCTGCAACAAGCCGGCGGTTTGCATCAATTCAATGGCTGGAACAAACCCATACTAACCGATAGCGGTGGATACCAAGTCTATAGTCTTGCCGCCAACCGCAAAATCAATCCTGATGGGGTCAAATTCAAATCGCACATCGATGGCTCCTACCATCATTTCACCCCAGAAAATGTCATGGATATTCAACGCGTCATCGGTGCTGACATCATCATGGCTTTTGATGAATGTCCTCCCTACCCGTGCGATAAAAAATACGCCGCCAACAGCCTTCAAATCACAAACAACTGGCTGGACCGCTGCATTCAACGTGTTGGTGAAACGCAACCGCTATATGGTCATCACCAAAGTTTGTTTCCAATTGTTCAAGGAAGCACCTACCACGATCTGCGTATCGAAAGTGCCCAAAACAATGCCTCAAAACCGGTTGAAGGGCACGCCATCGGGGGGCTCAGCGTGGGTGAACCTGCCGAAATGATGTACGAAACCACCGACTTGGTGTGCAATATTTTGCCTCCTGATAAACCGCGCTACTTGATGGGTGTCGGAACGCCTGCCAATATCCTTGAATGCATAGCCCTCGGTGTCGACATGTTCGATTGCGTAATGCCAACCCGCAACGCCCGCAATGGTCAACTCTTCACTTGGAATGGCATACTCAATATGCGCAATCAAAAATGGGCCAACGACTTCTCACCGCTCGATCCAGATGGTGAAAGCTATGTCGATCGCTTCTATTCCAAAGCGTATGTCCGACATCTTTTTATCGCTCAAGAAATTCTCGCCCTGCAAATTGGAACGCTACACAACCTCAATTTCTACTTGCGTTTGGTCCGCGAAGCCCGAAAACAAATTATTGCTGGTACTTTTGACGCGTGGAAAAATGAAACGGTTCAACGCATCTCCAAGCGCCTGTAACGCATGAAAATACTCGATCTCTACATCATCAAAAAGTTTCTCGGAACTTTCTTTTTCATGATCTTGGCTTTCATCGTGATCGCTATTGTTTTTGACATCAGCGAAAACATCGACGACCTCGCCAAATGCGATGCTCCGCTCAGCCAAATCATTACGGACTACTACTTCAACTTCGCATTCTACTTCGGTACCCAACTGATCTCTTTCATCGTATTCCTCACCATTATCTGGTTCACCAGCAAACTCGCGCAACAATCCGAAATCATTGCCATGCTCAGTGGAGGTATCAGCTACCGAAGGATCATTCTGCCCTACTTCATGGCTGCCTGCTTCTTGGTAGCGCTGTCGCTCACGCTCACACACATCATCGTCCCGCGCGCCAACAAAACAAAATACAACTTTGAAGTTACCCACCTCAAAGGGGCAATTACCGTTCAAGAAAAAAATATTCATCGCGAAATCCGACCGGGAATCATCGCTTATTTTTTTACCTTCAAACCAGAAGTCAAAGGCGGTGAATCTTTTTCGCTCGAAAACTGGAACAACGGGAAACTCTCCAAAAAGCTTTTGGCCAACAACGCCTATTTCAACGACACCACAGGCACCTGGCGTCTTCGCAATGTCCGCATCCGCGAATTCGACGACCAAGGCAAAGAATCGCATTACACCCTTGCACAAGTGGATACTGTTCTGCCCATGAAGGTCGATGACTTCGGCTTGCGGGCAGAAATTTCAAGTGCCATGACCGACGCTGAACTCACCGAATTCATCGACGCACAACGGCTCAGTGGTTCTGGTCGTGTGGCCGAATTCGAAATTGAAAAATACAACCGCACCGCTACTCCGTTTGCCATTTTTGTGCTCACTCTCATCGGAGTCTCCATTGCCTCTCGAAAACAAAGGGGCGGAACCGGCCTGCATTTGATGTTGGCCATCGTGATCGGATTCAGCTTTGTTTTCATTGCGCGCATCATGGCGGTCAGTGCGGCAAATCTCGGATTCCCTGCTCAATATGCGGTTTGGATTCCCAATTTGCTCTTCGGTCTGCTCGCTCTTGGCGTTTACTCCAAAGCGCAGAAATAACCAGTTCGCTACTTTACAAAACTGCTTCATCCTATGCCGCGATGCTCCGCCGTCGATTGATTTCCAACGCGCGTCAATACCTCCGCTCTATTATGCTCGTTCTAATTATCGTTCTAATGGTCGTCGCACCATGGCGAATGACTTCATAAAGAATGCAAAGCCCTCCATTGGGCGTTGCTCATGCTACAACAAAAACTTGTCACGGTGTTATAAAAAAGAAAAGGCCGTCCATGGAGGACGGCCCTTCTGTACCAAACCAAAACACATTAATTCTTCAAGAATTGTGTCCGTGCAACTCGTCCTTCGAGTTTCACTTCTACGGTATAATAACCCTGGGTGAGAGGTGTTACGTTGACTTGTTGAATTCCACTTGAAATGAGCTCTGTGTAAACCACTTGACCCACTTGATTGTAAATGGTCAATTGAGCCTTGCCACTAGAAACAGGCAATTGAATGTTCACCTGCTCGTTCGCTGGGTTGGGATAAATCGCCATTTGCAAAGCATCCTTTTCCTGAACGCTGATTTCTGGCAACAATACCGCATCGATCACGTGTACTACACCGTTCTCTGCCTCGATATCAGCAACGATTACCTGAGCATCGTTTACAAATACGTTTCCGCCAGTAATGGTGATGGTTACATCTTGACCTTGCAAAGTGGTTACGATCTGACCATCGGCCAAATCACCTGAGAATACTGCGCCACCTACTGCATGGTACAAAAGAATCTGAGCAAGATCACCTGTTGGGTCTTCCAACAAAGCCTCAACTGTACCTGCTGG
>CANHSF010000169.1 GCA_947463065.1 Flavobacteriales bacterium
AGTGGGGCAAAAATTTGATGGCAATCTGTTTTGGATTCATAGCGTAGTGTTGAACGTTTTAGTCCTTGATTTCGATATAGTCGGTATATTCTCCTTGCGGTCGGTTGGGCTGTTTTTCCACCGTCACTTCACCTTCTTGACGTCGCCGTTGTTGGGTGTGGTCGGTGCCTTGGCCATTCATTTGGTTGCGCATTTGTTCTTGTGCTTTTCGAACAACATAGGGCGTGGCCAAACGGGCAATCAGCCGCAAGATAAAAGAGATGGCCACTAGCCAAAAAATAAAATTAAATAGGCCGCGCAAAGAGGCTTCGTAAATCATGGTACGAAACTACTCCGAAACCGATGGCAAAAAAAATCTTCTCCAATTTGACTGTCTTACAATGTTGACCGAATCAGCGCATTGCAGCCGTTGAGATGCAATCACCTGCCGATTTCAAATTCGCGGTATTGCTGTTCTCCAGCCCATTGAATCATGGTTAAATATCGGCCTGGCGGCAAATAGTAGTGCCCGTCTTTGGCAGGTTGTGTGGGGATCGACGGGCTTTCCGATCCCTTGGATGCTTTGCGCCAGTTGTCCACTTCGGACTCGGTAATGCGCAAGTTGTATCCGGGAAAAAATTGCAGTCCAGCAGCCATTGGTATGCCTTTTAAAGCAGTAATGGGAATGCTATCGGCTGTGCAGATGTGTAGCACTAAACCGTCTGTTGCAAGCGGGATGTTCACTGGTACAACCAACTCTTGGTGTTGCGATGGAAACCATTTGCTCCAGTAATTGCCTCGGCCGTTGTGGGAAACCGTTGCAATGGGGCCTAATGCGGGTGCTTCGAATTTCTTTAGCCCATGTCGAACCAGTGTGAGATCCATCTTGTAGATGCCACGACCGTGTGTGCCCACAATGAGGGTTGAAGTTTTTTCGTGAATGGCCAAATCATGCACTGCTGCACCCGGAAGAGCACCCGATAGGCTTGTGGTGAGTCCGGATGAGATATGCACCACGTATAGACCTCGATCGGTACCGATGTAAAGCAGATCGGCATCCACGGGATCTTCCTTTATAACATTGATGGGCTCTGCTATGGGCAGCCCTCCGCATAGGTTTTGCCACGTTTGACCCCCATCGTCGCTAAAGTATGCGAGGGGCTTAAAAAAGTCGTCGCGGTAGCCGTTGAGACTGACATAAATGCGCGATGGGTTGTGGCGCGAGCATATCACACGACTAACCCACAGGCCCACGCCCTCGCTGTTGGTCCATTGGCTCAAGGTGCCGGTAATGTTTTTCCACGAATATCCGTTGTCCGATGAAAGGTGCACCAACCCATCGTCGCTGCCGACTGCCAACTGCCCCATGCGGATTGGCGATTCGCTGATGCACGTGATCGTACCAAAGGAAACATCGCCTTGCAGGAAGTTTCTGGTGAGGTCTTCGCTCAATGTGGTAAATTGTTTTCCGCCATCGGTGGAGCGGTGCACACGATTGGACGCGATGTAAATGATGTCCGGTTGATGAAGTGAAATGAGGATGGGGGTTTGCCAATTCCAGCGGAGCGGATTTTGACCAAGTTCATGGGATGGATGGATGTAGTTTGATGCATTGCCGTCTTGATCTACGATGGCATATTGACCAAATTGATAACCTGTGAGTACTCGATTTTTGTCGCGCGGGTCTATCGCAATTTGCATTCCATCGCCCCCCATGATTTGACGGTACGGATAATGCCCTGTTTGATGCCATTCGGGTGAGGGCGTGTAATCCGAAGGACCCACCCAAACGCCATTGTCCTGGAGTCCACAATAGACTTGATACGCATCGGTTTGTTCAACCGCAACGGCATAACATTGCGCCACCGATGGCGAGTTGCAATTGACCCACGTGTTGCCGTTGTCATAGCTGATTTGAATGCCTCCATCGCAGCCGTTGATCAAATGACCTGATTGTTGGGGATCGATCCAAAGGGCGTGATGATCGGCATGCACATTGACGGGGTTTATGCCTTGCCACGTGCGACCGCCATCGTTGCTGGTGATGAGCGGAACACCTGCAATGTAAAGGTTGAGCGGATTTTTGGGATGGACCTCGATCATGCCGAAGTAATAGCCGTATGAGTACACCACGTCGTCCAAGGGATCGTCATGCGTCTTGCGCCAAGCGCCAGCATCAAAGTCAAAGGAATAGACCTCAGCGCCGGCGATTTCTTTTTCGTAAAATGCAGCAGTTGGTTCATAGAGATAATCAAAGATGGCACGGGGAGCATATTTCTTGGCGGCGACATCTTTTTTCAATTGGCTGGCAGTGTATCGTTCGCTCATGCCTTGGCGCTCCAGAAATACATTGAGGCTGTCGTCGTTTATGGATTGAAAGGCATCGGCGCTCATGTTGAGAAAGTCTTCCTTTTCCAATGTGTTGCGTTTTTTCTCTTTTTCGGGACGCGCAGCTTGGTTGTCAACAAAGGCATAGAGGAATTTTTTGCCGTTTTGTGTGGCTATGGCGATGCCAATTCGGCCGGTCGTCGATGCTTCGGGCCATCCCTTGGTTGACATTTTTTGCCATGTTGCTCCTGCATCTGAACTTTGATACATTCCACTTCCCATGCCGGCCTCTTCGAAGTTCCAGGCTCTGCGTTTGCGGGTCCAAGCAGCAGCATACAATTGGCTTGGATTATCTGGGTTGAACTCGATGTCGATGCAACCCGTATGTGCATCAATGGCCAAGACGTGTTGCCATGACTTTCCACCGTCCGAAGTGGCGAAAACCCCTCTTTCTGTATTGGGCGAGTAGAGGTGACCGATCACAGCCACATAAGCCTTGCGGGCATCGTCGGGGTGAAGTATGATTTTGCCAATGTGATGGCTCTCATCGAGTCCAGCATGTGTCCAGCGGTAACTTGTACCATCCTTTTTGCCCAAGTAAATTCCCATTCCACTGTAGGATGATCGCGAAGAATTGGATTCCCCTGTTCCGACCCAAATGATTTCGTTTTTCCAGTCAACGGCGATTGCCCCAATGCCGATTGCCTCCTGTTGATCGAAAATGGGCGTGAAAGATGCCCCGTTGTTGCTGGTTTCCCAGAGTCCACCGGTGGCGTAGGCGACATAAAAATGTGTTGAATTTTTGGGGTCAACGGCGATGTCGACCACACGTCCGCTCATTACAGTGGGCCCGATGTTGGTTGCAGGCAGGTTTCGTAACGGTGATCGTTCAAGGAGTTGAGCATGCTGAATGGCGCTTGTTTTGCGTTCGGACGCTGGAGTGGTTTGGACGGTTGGTGTATTGTTTTTCTTATTTTTTTGTGCCCAAATTGGAAGAGCATACAGGGCAATGGTCAAGGCGAAAACAAAGGAAAGAGCTCTCATGGCTGCATTTTTTTTCAAAGATGTGAATGATCGATGAGATATCAGAAAAAAAATGATCAACGGAGAGGATGTGTACGGTTCGATGTTCACAAACCGCGAGAAGCGATCGTCGTTTTGAGAAGGGAATATGTATGTTTGTCGAGAATTCAACCATCCGATTATGTCGTATTTGCAATTTTTGAAAACAGCTGCATTTCGTAAGGCGATCTTGAGAATCGTTTTGATTTATGTGGGTGTATTGGCGGTGACTTGGTTTGGTTTGATGTGGTACACCGATCACGGCGAATACATCAGCGTTCCCGATTTGCAAGGAATGACCTTGGAGGAAGCCGTTGCATCTTTGGAGGAAAGGGATTTGCAAGTGCTGGTGATCGATAGCATCTACGATAAAAAAGCCAAGCCGGGTACTGTATTGGAGCAGAGTCCTGCACCGGAAAGTCAGGTGAAGGAGGGTCGCCAGGTGTTTCTTACAATTTATCGCAACACACGCCCCATGGAACGATTGGGGGTGAAGGAGGGCGATTTTGCCGCAGTGGCCTTCATCAAGTTGCACAATAAGGGCATTGAGTTCGATACCCTTTACGAGGACAATAATGTTTATGTGGGTAGCATCATTCGCTTGGTGTATGGAGGTAAAAGGGTAAATGCCGATAGCATGATACCCCGTGGCGATCGGGTGCAGTTGGTGATAGGAAGGGCTGCCAGCAGCAGAGTCATGGTGCCCAATTTGGCCGGTATGACGTGCAAAGAGGTAGAAACGATCTTGGATACGCTAGGCTTGGTCTGCAATTGCCGTTTTGAACCTGGAGTTTCTTCACCTTCAACACAAGATTCGGCTACTTTTCGCGTTTGCCGTCAGGATCCACCATTTGACCCCTCAAGCCAAGGCACAACACCCGGGCGTATTGTCGATCTTTGGTTGTACAACGAACCGTGTCCTACGGATACATCAAACAGTGATTTTTGATCATGATAAATAAACGAATTTGGCTCACTGCGCTGGGTCTTTGTATCATGTGCGCCGCTATATGGGCACAAGCGGAACGTGAACTCCCGATGCGGTATAATCCGCAATTGCAAAATATACGATACACCGAGGAGGGTAATCGAGGTAGTGAAGTGATTTTGAATTTGCCGTTCTTCGATGATTTTTCAAAATATTCATTACCGTCGCCTTCCACTGCGGATGACGATTTGCGTTGGCAAGACCGCTCGGCATTCATCAATAATACCTTGGGGATTTCGCCCTTTACCATCGGTGTTGCCACGTTGGATGGCCTCAATGACCGTGGATATCCTTATGTCTTTGATGAAGAAACGGTGGCTCCAGCTCCTTGCGATACACTCACCTCACTGTCCATCGATCTCAGTACCTATTCTCCCGAAGACAATGTGTATTTGTTGTTCCATTTTCAAAATGGTGGTTTGGGCAATGCCGCCGAACAAGCAGATTCGTTGATTTTGGAGTTCTTTACTCCGTTCAACAATGGCGTTTGGACACAGGTCTGGTCGGCGCATGGCGGCCCATCCATGAATTATTTCGATACGGTTTTTGTTGCCGTCAATGAGGCGCAATATTTCGTGCCGAATTTCAAGTTTCGTTTCCGAAATTTTGGAACACCAACAGGCGCCATCGATCAATGGCATCTGGATTACATTTTCCTCAACAATGGTCTCGATCCCAACAACGCAGTTTACGATGAGGTGGCCTTTCAGTATCCTTCCAACACGTTGCTCGATTTTGGATTGACCGCCATGCCGTGGACGCATTTTTTGTCGGACCCCAATACCTATATGGCGGCGAATTGGAGGTATTATCAGCGCAATAGTGGCCCCAGTGAAAACATCGCAACCACTTGGACAGTGGACCTCGAAGGAAATCCCGTTCATACCAGTGTGGCCAATATCAATCCAACAGCCAACGGATTTTCCGAGTTTTTTCGCGAGGTCGGTATGGAGGATTTTGTTTTTGCCGATGAGGGAAATGTGGAGTGTGCTTCTTTTGAGGTGTGCGCGCAATTCAGTCAAACCGATGCACAATTGAGCAATGATACCACTTGCTTTACCCAACACTTCAAGAACTACTATGCCTATGACGATGGCAGTGCAGAGCGCTCATATGCTTTGGATTTTTCGGGTGCTCAATTGGCCATGAAGTTTGATACGCCCATCCAAGACAGTTTGTTGGGGGTTTATATTTACTGGTTGCCCTTCGAAGAAGATGCCAGCGATCAAAGCTTTTTCTTGAGGGTCTGGGATAACGATGGCAATGAGCCAGGATCCGAAATTGGCGAGAATTTTACATTCTATTATCCCGATTACGATTCCATTGCACACAATGGTTTTATCTACTATGCACTCGATCAGCCGGTGGAGGTCAGTGGTCCTTTCTTCATCGGTTGGATTCAACAAACCAGCGGCGAATACAGCGTGGGAAATGACAAGAACACCAATCAGAACATTGGACGGTTGTTTTATAAATTTCCAGGAGAGGATTGGACCTCCAGCATCATCAATGGTTCGTTGATGATCCGACCGGTTTTTCGCTCAGGAAAAATCAATTGGTCTGGAGTGAATGAGCACGCCTCTTCGTCTTGGAATGTATTTCCAAACCCGGCGTGCGATCAGTTGAACTTGCGCTTACCCGACGCGCAGGATACCTATGCCATACAAGTAAACAATGTGGCTGGTCAGACCGTGATACTTTACACCTATACAGGCGGTGGCTTGCATACCGTGGATTGCTCAGCATTGAGCCAAGGGGTTTATCATGTCAGTGTTAGCAGCGATAATGGCGTTCGCACGTCCAGATTTATAAAAGATTAATGGCAACAGAAGACGAATTGCTCGACGATAGCGAAGACTTGTTGTTCGAGCACCATCGCGTGGTGGCGGACAAAGGACAAGGGTTGATCCGCGTGGATAAGTTTCTTTATGATCGCCTCGAAAAGACCTCCAGATCGCGCATTCAAGATGCGTGTGACAATGGCTTTGTGAAGGTGCAGGGCGTTGTGGTCAAGAGCAGTTATAAGGTCAAGCCTTTGGATGTGATTACCATTGAATTGCCTTATCCTGTGCGCGAAATTGAACTCAAGCCGGAAAATTTACCGTTGGAAGTGCTGTATGAGGATCGCGACGTTATCGTTTTGAATAAGGCCGCGGGTATGGTTGTTCATCCCGGTCATGGCAACTATACAGGCACTTTGGTCAATGCATTGCTGTATCACTTTGAGGCACTTCCCGACAACAAACAGCATGGTGTCAACCGCCCTGGTTTGGTGCATCGATTGGATAAGTTGACAACCGGAATAATGGTGGTAGCCAAGAACGATTATGCCCTTTCGCATTTGTCCAAACAGTTTTTCGATCGCACCACCGACCGCCGCTATATTGCTTTGGTTTGGGGCGATGTGGCCGAGGATGGCACCATCGTCGGAAATACGGGAAGGAGCATGAAGGACCGAAAAATTTTTACGGTTTATCCCGACGGTAGCCATGGAAAACACGCCGTGACGCATTACAAAGTGCTGGAGCGTCTTGGGTACGTGACGCTCGTGGAATGCAAACTGGAAACAGGCCGGACGCATCAGATCCGCGTGCACATGAAACATATTGGGCATACGCTATTTGGAGATTTGGAATACGGTGGTGATCAGATTTTGAAGGGGACAACGTTCCAGAAATATCGTCAATTTGTAGAAAATTGTTTTAAGATACTTCCGCGCCAAGCCTTGCACGCACGCTCACTTTCCTTTGAACATCCCGTAACGGGAGAGCGTTTGCATTTTGAGAAATCCCTGCCGGAGGATATTGAGCAGGTGTTGGCCAAGTGGCGCTCTTATCGAAAAACCCATGAAACCTCGAGTCCA
>CANHSF010000170.1 GCA_947463065.1 Flavobacteriales bacterium
CAACCAAACTATCGGGATGCACCGGCGATGCTCCACGCGGCGCTGTAATCAACAACTTGAGGTCCACTTGGCGGTCTCCAACTGCGCTGTCTGCATCAAATACGATATAGTCCTTCGTAAATTCATAATATCCACGATTGTTGAGCAAATGGGCTATGCGCTCACGCTCCTGATCCAATACATCAATGTTAAACTTGTCGCCGGCATGCAGCAAACTCTGCCTGCTCAACGACGGATAAATCTTTGCAATGGCCGGATCTTCAACAGATGCGCTGATCTCGCGAATGTGATAAGGGGAATTGGGATAAATGTGATACTGGACCTTGCATTTTTGACCCTTTCGCCAAAAGATCAATCCCTTGCGTTTGAAAATCACTCGCGCATCCACTTTGTTGTCGAAATAGCCGTTTTTTGCCAAATACACCGACATCTGTTGCTCTGCCTTTCGCAGTTTCAAACTGTCCAATTGCGCAGGTGGCTCCCCCACGGTATATGCCATCCACATCCAAAAGCTCTTGCATCCCTCCTTCGGTTTTTTACCCTTGGCCGATCGCCGCTGATTCTTGGTGTAACACCGCAATGCTGCTCGCTCCTCGCTGTACTTCAATCGTTTCTTCGGCACGATGGTGTATATCCCCAAATTGAAACGGGCCCACAAAATCCGGCGATTGGGCTTGAGTTTGGTCAACCCCATCAAGTCTTCGTCCGCAATAAAAAATTCGGCCGGACGCTGGCTCAACCCCCAAGTATTCGACATCCGTTGTGTTCGTGTAAGAAGCGAATCGGGCGTTCCATAAGCCTCCTCGTGCAAGACTATCTTTTGCTTTTTCAAATACACTTCCTTCTCACCGATGCGATGAAAAATTGTGCATGACCCCAAACACAGCAGGCATACACAAAGCAGGAGATATGAGAACGTCGTTCGAATGGGCATGAAAATCGGCTGCAATTTGCGAAAGTCTTGCCAATTATGACGCATTTGCTTTGCATTAACATGCCCATGGGAGTGTCTTTGTTTTGACCTTTCGCCATGCACTCCTTTGTTCTTTCGTGAATTTTATCGTGCACAAAAGCATTTTTTACGGGCTGACCTTAGATTTGCAGTGTGCAACTCTTCAAAAAGGACATCAAATTCGTTCGTTCGCTCGGCCAAAAAAAATTTCGTCTCGAGTCGGGCTGCTTTATCGCTGAGGGTCTCAAATTGACCCGTGAAGCGCTGAGCAGTCCTTGGCCAGTGCACAGCGTCTACTCCACCGACGATGCATTCATCGCCGAATACCCGCAAACCATCAAAGTTACCTCCCACGAGATGGAGATGATGAGTCAATTGCACTCTCCTTCTGCACATTTGGTGGTAGTGAAACATGTCCCTCAACGCATCGATATCGCAACAGCACCGCGCATCGCGATCCTCGACGGAATCAGCGATCCCGGCAATATGGGCACCATCCTGCGCACTGCAGATTGGTTCGGAATTCGCCACATGTACTGCACGCCTCAATGTGTAGAATTGACCAATCCAAAAGTTGTTCAAGCCACAATGGGAAGCCTATTCCGCACCGTAGTCGAATCGGCACCTGCTGAACAATTTATTCCTGCGCTAAAAGCTGCCGGTTACCGCATTGCAGGAGCAGTGCTCAATGGCCAATCGGTTTACGATTGTGTTTTTACCAATCGGCATGCGATTGTCATCGGCTCCGAAAGCCATGGCATTTCCCCAACCGTGCTCCCTCTTCTCGATGACCGCATCACCATTCCGGGTGAGATGGGTGCCGAATCGCTCAATGCATCCGTTGCTGCAGGCATCTTGCTCATGGAACACCACCGCCAAACGCTCGCTCGCCATGAATGAAAACTCTTCCCAAGAAGCCAAACGAAGGGCTGTAGAAAATCTGCGAAGCGGGCGCTCGTTGGACACCCAAGCGCTCTTGCTCAACATTCAACAAGGCAGCCGAAGTGCTCTTGCGCAAGGCATTACGCTTATTGAAACCGGTCATTCGGAATGGCTAGCCGATCTTCCGCGTTCGTCCTCAAAGTCCATTCGCCTCGGTATTTCAGGGGTGCCCGGCGCTGGCAAAAGCACGCTGATCGAAGCGCTTGGCATGCTGCTCATCGAACAAGGACATCGGGTTGCGGTGCTCGCCATCGATCCATCCAGCCCTGTAAGCAAAGGGAGTATTCTGGGCGACAAAACAAGAATGGAACGACTGAGCATGCACGATATGGCTTTTGTGCGTCCCAGTGCCAGTTCCAATGCACTGGGCGGCGTTACGAAATCCACGCGCGAAGCTATGCACCTCTGCGAATTTGCAGGTTACGATGTCATCATTATCGAAACCGTTGGTGTAGGGCAAAGCGAAATCGCTGTGCGCGCCATGTGCGATTACTTTTTATTGCTCCTTCTCGCTGGCGCCGGAGATCAATTGCAAGGCATCAAAAGGGGGATCATGGAAATTTGCGACGGCATTGCCATCACCAAATCCGATGGCGACAACGCTCTTCATGCGCAAAAGGCGGTGGGTGAATTCGCCTCTGCCATGCACCTCTTCCCCACCCGCGATCACGGTCTCACGCCTGCTGTATTGGCGGTATCGGCTCTCCACCACCACGGCATCGAAGCGCTTTGGTCCGATGTGCAACGGGTATTTCGTTACCTCGACGAACGCGGGTTCATCGATCAATTGCGAAAAAACCAATACCTCTCATGGTTGCACGAAATGCTGCGAGAAGAAACCATTCTTCAGTTCTATTCGCGCAATGCCGAAGCCATCGCTCAAGCCGAATCCTCAATCGCGCAAGGGCTTTCATCGCCTTACGCCGAAGCGCTCAAAATCCTGCAACAAAAAAAATGACTCCTCTACCCACCATCCATATTTGGAGCGACATCGCTTGCCCATTCTGCCTGATAGGCAAAAAAAGGTTGTTCGATGTACTGCCTGAAAATGCGCACATCGAATGGCACAGCTTTATTCTGCAGCCGCTACAAGTAACCGATCCCTCCATTTCGCTCGCCACTTTTCTAGCCCGCAGCAAAGGGTGGTCGGCCGAACAAACAGCCCAAATCCAAGCGCAAGTAACCGACATGGCGGCCCAAGATGGTATTGTGATGCGCATGGAGCTTGCGGTGCCCGCCAATACCACGCAGGCTCATCGCTTGTTGCAAGTGCATAAAAACCATCCTTCCATCCATCGCTTGGTTGAGCTTTTGTTCAAAGCATATTTTGAGGAAGGCCGCAACATCGATGACACGGATGTGCTGCACGACATTCATCTCGCCGCTGGCGGTAGCCCTGCCATGTGGGAGCAACGGCTACATCCGGATACCGACAAAAATCTTCAGCACGATCTGCAACTTGCAACGCAAATGGGGATCCGAGGCGTGCCATTTTTTTATTTCGAAGATCGCTTTACCATAAGCGGCGCGAGAGAACCCGAAGTTTTCCGCCAAGCCATCGCCCAACTTATTGGAGATCAAGATTCCAAATAGGCCTTTCCGGCTTCCATGCACGGCCCGTATTTTCTGTTTCCGTGCAGCGTTGAAGGTCCATTCTTGAGGTATATTCGCAGCGTGAGATTCAATCCATAATCCATGCAAGTAGCAAGTCCATATACCCCAAAGAATAAAGTTCGAATTGTAACGGCCGCCTCGCTTTTCGATGGCCATGACGCTGCCATCAATATCATGCGCCGTATCATTCAGAGCACCGGTTGCGAGGTCATCCATCTTGGCCACGATCGAAGCGTTGACGAAGTGGTGAATTGCGCCATTCAAGAGGATGCTCAAGCCATCGCCATGACCAGCTATCAAGGAGGTCACAACGAGTATTTCAAATACATGCATGACCTGCTCAAGGAACGCGGTGCCGGGCATATCAAGATTTTTGGCGGAGGAGGCGGAACCATTCTTCCAGAAGAAATTGCCGACCTGCATGCTTATGGCATCGCACGCATCTATCACCCCGATGATGGTCGCTCGATGGGACTCCAAGGCATGATCAACGACCTGGTAGAAAAAAGCGATCGCCCCACTGGTTTTGAACTCAACGGCGAACTTGAACACCTCTCGGTAAACGATCACGGTGCCATTGCACGACTTATTTCTGCCGCAGAAAACTACCCCGACCAACACACCGCGATTCTGCAATTGATCAAAGAGCGAGCAGCTCAAAAAAATCAAGCGGCTGGTGCAGATAAGGTTGTTCCGGTTTTGGGCATCACAGGCACAGGTGGAGCTGGCAAATCCAGTATGGTAGACGAAATTGTTCGTCGCTTCTTGCTCGATTTCCCCGATAAACACATCGGATTGATCTCCGTTGACCCATCCAAGCGCAAAACGGGTGGAGCACTTCTGGGCGACCGCATTCGCATGAACGCCATCAACCATCCAAGGGTGTACATGCGTTCGTTGGCTACGCGCCAAAGCAATCTCGCACTCTCCAAACATGTATCCGATGCGGTTTCCATTCTAAAGGCCGCGGGTTTTGATCTGATCATCCTCGAAACTTCGGGCATCGGCCAAAGCGATACCGAAATCATGGACCACAGCGATGTAGCGTTGTACATCATGACTCCCGAATTTGGCGCAGCTACACAATTGGAAAAAATCGACATGCTTGATTTTGCCGATGTCGTTGCCATCAATAAATTTGACAAGCGCGGTGCGCAGGATGCTCTGCGCGATGTGCGCAAGCAGTACAAGCGCAACCACCAACTTTGGGATGCCGACGACGAGACGCTCCCCGTTGTAGGCACCATCGCTTCGCAATTCAACGACCCCGGAACCAACCGCCTTTACCTTTCACTCATTCATAAAATTGCCGAAAAAACTAACGCTCCGCTGCAATCAACCTTTGCTTCGACGGCTGAAATGAGCGAAAAAATCTTCATCATTCCTCCCAGCCGCACACGTTACCTCAGCGAAATCGCCGAAAACAATCGGGCGTACGACCAATGGGTGATGAAGCAAATTACCATCGCGGACAAACTGTACGCCATTGACCGGAGTTTGCAAACACTGGAAGAATCGGGACATACCGCCAATAGCGCCGAAGACGAAGCTATGCGCTATCTGCGATCTACCTTCGATCGACTCAAGCTGGATTTGGATCCACACAATTGGGAAATCCTGCAATCGTGGGCTGCCAAAAGGGATTTGTATAAAAATGCAGAATACAAATTCATGGTGCGCGACAAGGAAATTAAAATCCAAACGCACAGCGAAAGTCTATCGCACCAAATGATACCCAAGGTGGTTACGCCATCCTACCGCAGTTGGGGCGACATCCTGCGCTGGGTATTGCAAGAAAATGTACCTGGCGAATTCCCATTCACCAGCGGTCTATACCCTTTCAAACGCGAAGGCGAAGACCCAACACGCATGTTTGCTGGCGAAGGTGGACCCGAACGCACCAATCGCCGTTTCCATTATGTCAGCCTTGGCATGCCCGCCAAACGACTTTCAACCGCCTTCGATAGCGTAACCCTCTACGGCAATGATCCCGGACATCGTCCCGACATCTATGGCAAGGTGGGCAATAGCGGTGTAAGCATCTGCTGCTTGGACGATGCAAAAAAACTTTACAGCGGCTTCGATCTCGCCGATCCAAAAACATCGGTGAGCATGACCATCAATGGCCCTGCTCCAATGCTGCTGGCGTTCTTTATGAATGCCGCCATCGATCAACAATGCGAAAAACACATCCGCGCAAACGGTTTGGAAAAATGGGTGGAGGAAAAACTCACCGCCAAATATGAAAACCGAGGACTCGTTCGGCCAACGTATCAAGGACCTCTACCGGAAGGCAACGATGGCCTCGGCTTGTTGCTGCTAGGTATCACCGGTGACGAAGTTTTGGATGCTGAAACCTATGGCAAAATCAAAGCGGATACTCTGATGCAGGTGCGGGGTACGGTGCAAGCCGATATCCTCAAGGAAGACCAAGCGCAAAACACCTGCATCTTCTCCACCGAATATGCACTTCGCTTGATGGGCGATGTTCAAGATTATTTTATACGCAACAAAGTACGTAATTTCTACAGCGTGTCGATCAGCGGCTATCACATTGCAGAAGCCGGCGCCAATCCCATCACGCAGTTGGCGTTCACCTTGGCCAACGGATTTACCTATGTGGAGTACTACCTGTCGCGTGGAATGGACATCAACGAATTTGGTCCTAACCTCTCCTTCTTCTTCAGCAACGGTATCGATCCGGAATATGCCGTCATCGGTCGCGTGGCCCGTCGCATTTGGGCCAAAGCGCTCGCACGCAAGTACGGTGCAAATGCCCGTGCGCAAATGTTGAAATACCATATTCAAACCAGTGGCAGATCATTGCACGCGCAAGAAATCGACTTCAACGATATCCGCACCACGCTTCAAGCTTTGTATGCCATTTACGACAATTGCAATTCACTGCACACCAATGCCTACGACGAAGCCATTACTACTCCTACTGAGGAAAGTGTGCGCAGAGCCATGGCCATTCAATTGATCATCAACAAAGAATTGGGATTGGCCAAAAATGAAAACCCCTTGCAAGGATCTTTCATCATCGAAGAGCTCACCGATCTTGTTGAAGAAGCTGTGTTGCGCGAGTTTGACAACATCACCGAACGTGGCGGTGTATTGGGCGCTATGGAAACCATGTACCAGCGTGGTAAAATTCAAGAAGAATCGCTGTACTATGAAACGCTCAAACACGATGGCCGTTTTCCGATCATCGGCGTCAATACCTTCCTCTCCAGCAAAGGATCGCCTACGGTGCTGCCGAAGGAAGTAATCCGCGCCACGGAGCAAGAAAAGGAGTACCAAATCGACATGTTGAACAACTTGCATCGGACCAATGCGCAAGAAGTTCCGCTAGCCCTGAACAAAATCCAACAAGCAGCCATTCAAAACAAAAACATCTTTGATGAATTGATGGATGCCGTGAAATATTGTTCGCTCGGACAAATAACGCAAAGCATGTTTGAAGTTGGTGGCCAATACCGCCGCAATATGTAAGCGCATTTCATAGCGATTTAACGGCAGCGAATTGGCGTGCTCTCATTGCCAATGGCATTCATATCGGATTGGATTTATACGACTTGTTGAAGTCGCAATTGCCGAAGGGGATAGCATCGGTGATAGGCTCGTCATTGTGCCAGCTTGGGCTGAACCGAAGGCGATTCGGTAAGTTTGAGTAAGATGGCATAGATCGAAATGCTTATGACCGAAGAG
>CANHSF010000171.1 GCA_947463065.1 Flavobacteriales bacterium
CTTTACCCAAGACGATCTCAAAATCAACGGCCACAGTCTCGAAGTGCGGGTTTATGCCGAAGATCCAAAAAACAATTTTTTACCCGATATCGGTCGACTGGTGACCTACCGCAAACCGTCGGGGCCTGGCGTGCGCGTCGACGATGGTTTCGAAGAAGGCATGGAAATTCCCATTTATTATGATCCCATGATCGCCAAACTCATCACCCACGGCAAAGACCGCAACGAGGCCATACAACGCATGGTGAGAGCTATCGACGATTATCAAATCAGCGGTTGCGAAACCACACTGCCGTTTTGCAAATGGGCCATCCAACACGAGGCCTTCGTTTCAGGGCAGTTCGATACACATTTCGTCAAAAAGTATTTTACTCCAGAAGTTTTGGATGAGCACCATGATGACGAAGAAAAGATTGCTGCCATTGCGGCAATCCGGCATCATTTGTCGGCAAATGCGACAGCGACAACGACCTCACCCGCGATCGAGTCTTCAGCTTGGGTAAAAAACCGGAAAACGCTGTGACCTTGTTCTCCTTTGCTCGGCAATATCACATAGGCGCGGTGCAATTAAAGTATATGAACATCTAAAATAAAAGAGGAGGCCATCGCCTCCTCTTTGTGTTTTTGATTGTCTTAAAGAATGGATTAACCCAATTTCATCGGAACTTCCATCAACAAAATTTCTGCATTTGCGCTTGCGGCAAGTTCAATGGTGTCGACATCCCAAAGCCCCAAGCCATCTCTGCTTTTTAAAACTTGTCCTGCTATAGTGACTTCACCGGAAATCACAAAGGCATATAGGCCATTTGTTTCGGGTTTATTCAACGTGTAAACGACTTGTTTGTCTGTCTGCAAATCGATCATGTTGAACCACGCGTCTTGATGAATCCACACTCCTGCATCGTCCGTGTTGGGGGAAAGGATTTGCTGAAACGCATTCGGCTTGCGCTCAGGCAATACCAATTGGTCATAACGAGGAGTAACCGACTGTTTGTTCGGGAACAACCATATCTGCAATAGTTTCAAATCGCGTTCTTTTTCGCCATTGAATTCGCTGTGCTGAATACCTGTCCCTGCGCTCATCACTTGCACCTCGCCGCGCTTGATGGTGCCTGCATTGCCCATGCTGTCGCGATGAGCTACCGTACCTTCCAATGGAATGGTGATGATCTCCATATTGTCGTGGGGATGGGTGCCGAAGCCCATGCCGCCTGCTATGCAATCATCATTGAGTACACGCAATACGCCGAAATGCATGCGCTCGGGATTGTAATAATTGGCAAACGAAAAGGTGTGTTTGGCTTTGAGCCAGCCATGATCGGCTTGGCCTCGCGTATCCGCGCGATGGAGTACCATGTTAGTGTTCACGTTGTCTTTTGTATTGGGTAAGTGATTGAATCCAACTTGCTTTTGTGCCGGTATGGGCTCCAGTTCGTCATTGTTGTGCTGTATGACATTGGCTGCTATGCCGGTTGCCGCAAGCACTCCTGCTCCTGTAATGCCTCTTTTGAGAAATGTTTTTCTATCCATAGCGCTTTGTTTTAATGCATTGCAATGGCGGTTTAACCACTATTGCACGTCTTAGGTTCATATTTCTCTCACAAAGTTCGCTGATTTTGACATCCGTTTTCAATAACTTCGATCAATGATTGTGGTGTTCTTTTTGATCGCTTTGATTTACGCTTCGGCTGGCTTCGGTGGCGGCAGTTTGTACATCTCTGTATTGTCGCAAGTCTTTCCTGGAGCCTCTTGGATACGTTTGCCGGCGTTGTTGTGCAATGCGGCCGTCACGGGAGTGGGCAGCGCCAATTTTGCCCTTGCTGGGTTGATTCCGTATCGCCAAGTTTTGCAACTGCTCGCAATTGGTTTGCCCATGACCATGTGGGCCGCTTCGTGGGATATTCCGGCATCCACTTTTTTGCTCATTCTCGGGGTTATGCTGGTATTGGCTGGAGTGTCATTGTTGCTGAATTCCAATGGCCTCGAGCCAATGCACGCCGAGGTGAAAAATAGCTGGTGGTTGTATCCGGTGGTTGCGGCGATTGGCGTTTTGTCGGGCATCACGGGCATTGGCGGAGGCATTTATTTATCTCCTTTTTTGCATCATTCGCGATGGGCAAGTTCCAAGGCAATTGCTGCCACGACATCGGTCTTTATCTTGCTAAATTCCATTGCTTCCATCGGTGTGCTGTTTTGGCGAGGGGTGCAATGGCAGAACGATTTTGCCTTGTGGTTGGTGGCGGTGCTGTTGGGCGGTTGGCTGGGCAGCCGAACGAGTATTCGATGGTTAAAAGCGGATCATTTGCGAGCAATCACGGCCGTTATCCTTATGTTTGTGGGTACTAAAATTTGGTGGGACCATTGGAGCACTCTCTGAACATACTGGCTTTTGGTCAGGCTTCACTTTTTTGTGGAGGTGGACGTTTTGAAATATCAACGTCTTTGCCCATTACGGTGTTGCAATTGCGCCATCTGATTCAATTGCGTTTCCCGATGATGCCGGCCAATTATATGGTGGCCATTCAATTGGAATACGCTTCCAATGAGCGCATCATCGATTCGCCTCACCTAGAAATTGCCATTATTCCACCAGTAAGCGGAGGTTAAATGAATTATCCCGATTTGCCTTTTATCCACCTTTCGCATGAGCCGCTTGATCTTGCAGCCCTGGAATATGCCGTCCGGTTGCGGAGCAAAGGGGCGCATGTTTTTTTTTCGGGAACTCCACGTGATAAAAAAGATTTGGAGGCTGTCTCCGCTTTGATATTTGAGGCCTACGAACCAATGGCCTTGGCGGAACTTCAAAAAATTCATGCGCGCGCCATCGAGGTTTTCCGCCTTGAGGTAGCTTATGTGCATCATCGTTTGGGCAATTGCGGTATCCATGAGCATGCAGTGTTGGTTGGAGTGGGTGCCCCACACCGCAGGCATGCTTTCGAGGCATGCATGTGGATCATGGATGAACTCAAGTCGCGTGTTCCCATTTGGAAAAAAGAAGTGCTTGCCAACGGTTCTTTTTATGTTACTCCGCATCCTTGAAGCCTTGTCAATCAATTGCAAAGCGCAAACGTGGGTTACTAAATAAAAAAAGGCCGGTCCCAAGTTGGAAACGGCCTGTATGGCTTGCAATTTTATGGATCGGTTAGTAAGCGACAGCAAACAAAACGCGCTGCTTGCTGGGTTTCCCCGTCACCATGCACACTCCTTCTTCCGAAGGCATATCGTACGGCATGCAACGAATGGTTGCTTTGGTCTCGGTCTTAATCAATTCCTCTGTCTCTTTCGTTCCGTCCCAATGTGCAAAGAAAAATCCGCCTTTGGTTTTGAGTTGGTCTTTGAATTCTTCATAGCTATCCACACGGGTGATGTGCGAATCGCGGTACGACACGGCCTGTTGCAATAAATTGGTCTGTATGTCTTCCAACAATTGTTCAACATGCTCCACCAAACCGGCTTGCGGAATGGTTGTTTTTTCGCTGGTGTCGCGACGGGCAATTTCGATGGTGCCATTTTCCATGTCTTTGGGGCCAATGGCCAATCGCACAGGCACTCCTTTCAATTCATATTCGGCAAATTTCCAACCGCTGCGTTTGGTGTCGTCATCGTCAATTTTTACACTGATCCCTTTGGCGCGCAGGGCATCAGCCACGGGTTTCATATGCGCTACGATTTGCTGCAATTGCTCTTCGCCTTTGTAAATGGGGACAATGACCACTTGGATTGGAGCCAGTTTTGGGGGCAAACGCAAACCTTTGTCATCGCTATGGGTCATGATCAATGCGCCCATCAAGCGCGTAGAAACTCCCCACGACGTGGCCCATACGTAATCCAATTGTCCTTCTTTGCTCGCAAATTTTACATCAAACGCCTTGGCGAAATTCTGTCCCAAAAAGTGCGATGTGCCCGCCTGAAGGGCCTTGCCATCTTGCATCAATGCCTCGATGCACATGGTATCCAACGCTCCTGCAAAGCGTTCGTTCTCGGTCTTGCTGCCCTTGATCACGGGCATGGCCATAAACTGCTCTGCAAAATGGGCGTAAACCTCCAACATTTTTTTTGTTTCTTCGATCGCTTCCGCCGCTGTGGCATGCGCAGTATGTCCTTCTTGCCACAAGAATTCGGTCGTGCGCAAAAACAAACGCGTGCGCATTTCCCACCGCACCACATTCGCCCATTGATTGATAAGCAATGGCAAGTCGCGGTAGCTCTGAATCCATCCCTTGTAGGTATTCCAGATGATCGCCTCGCTAGTAGGACGCACAATGAGTTCTTCTTCCAATTGCGAATCGGGATCCACAATCAATTTGCCCTTTTCATTGGGATCTACTTTTAAGCGATGATGCGTTACAACCGCGCACTCTTTGGCGAATCCTTCGGCATGCCCTTCTTCTTTCTCCAAAAAACTTTTGGGCACAAAAAGCGGGAAGTATGCATTCACGTGACCGGTGTCCTTGAACATCTTGTCCAATGCATCGCGCATTTTTTCCCATATCGCATAACCATACGGTTTAATCACCATACAGCCTCGAACGCTTGAATGGTCTGCCAAATCAGCGGTAACGACCAATTCATTGTACCATTTGGAATAATCTTCAGCTCTCGGGGTTAGTTTATCCGCCATAATTTATCTCGTTGGTATGATTGTTGTAATTTTTTTCCAAAAGTAGGGCAGAAAATACGTTCCCTCATCGACCCATTTTTCGGCTTTTGAACTTTTGATGCATGAATCCTGTCAAGACCTCTTGTCTTGAATTTGTTAAAGTTCTTTGTTTCGATTGATTTCAGTTGTTTTATCTTAAATTTAAGGCCATGAAAGTTGTACATTACTCCAGTCTCTTCGCACTTGTAGCTCTTCTTGCTGCCTGCTCCTCCTCGCAATATGCGACCGATGGACGATCCTATGAAAACGACGATGTGTACTATCAACCCGGTGAATCTTTCATCTCCGATTTTGCCATTGTTGACGATCCCGATGTGACTCCCGATCCAGCGCCTCCGGCCGTTGATCCTGCTCAAGTGGATGACGAATACTACGAGGAAGCGCCGATGGCCGAAAATGCACCGCTCGATCAGGGTGTAACCCACAACTATTATGGCAATGTCTTCAATTACGGTGGATTCAACTCCGGTTTCAATACCGGTTTCCCTCCAAATTATTTTGCCGGCTTCAACAACGGTTGGTACAACCCTTGGCAACCCGGTATCAACCTGGTTTGGGATCCCTATCGCGGATGGAATGTGGCCTACAACTACAATTTTGGCTGGGGCAATTATTGGAATGATCCCTGGGGCTGGAATTCACCTTGCTTTGATCCTTGGTTCTACAACTCGTGGTGTTGGAACAGTTGGAATTCTCCTTTTGGTTTCTACAATCCATACGGTTGGAACAGTCCGTATTGTTTCAATGGCAACTATTGGTACAATGGATTCGGCAACGGCTATTATTTTGATGGCTTCAACAATGGTTTCGGAAATGCCAACGTGGTGTTTGGTCAACGTCCTTCACTTACTGTGGGCAACGCGATCAATTCAAGTTATTCCAACGGCAACTGGAATGCAGGCCGTTTGCAATACAAACCCATGATTCAACAGGATGTAGTGGAGGAAATCGAACGAATCAAAGGCGATTACAACCAAACCATTGCCACCAGTGGTACCGACTTGAGCGCCGATGGAAAGTCTCGTCCGAATGCATCTTCAGTAGCTGTCGGTTCGGGGCAACGCAAGCCTACATCGGTTAGTCCTGCTGGTTCGAACAACGATGGCAAAGTCAAAACGCCTCCCGCATCCATGAAAAACAATGGCGATGACGTGCGCCCCATTACCGATCAAAACGGTTCAACGGGCAATGGCAGACCTGTATTGTCTCAGCCCGAACGCGGTTCTCGTCCTTCGGTGGGCAAAACGCCTTCTAATTCGCCACGACCGTCGCCCTCACCAGCTCAGCGCCCGGCTCCACGTCCTTCTGTATCCGACGGTGGCAAGGCAAAGCCTTCTGCACCGCCTGCTGCTCCCCGTCGCAAAACACCAGGTACAGCGCAGTCGTCCGATCGCTCCAAGGGTCGAGAGGATATGGCAACCAATGGAGACAGAAAGGCAAGTCAATCGCCTGCTAAACCCATTCAGCAAAAGGGTCCTGCTTCGTGGTCTAAGCGGGATGGTAACGCAAAGCCTCCTCTACGTTCTTCAGCACCCCCAACGGGTAAGGCGCCAATTGCGGCTCCTGCTAAATCATCTGGTGCAAAGCCACAAGGCCGTGGTGTAAAATAATCCCGAGTCACTATGAATACCAAAATAGTTTCGTTCTTGATTGGGGCCTTGTGCTGCGCCTCTGCGGCTTGGTCACAAAGCGAGGAAGATGCCTTGCGCTATGCCAAACAATTTACCCCGGCCTCCAGTCGCTCTTGGGGAATGGGAGGTGCCATGGGGGCGTTGGGTGCAGACCTCAGTAGTTTTTTTACGAATCCTGCTGGATTGGGAATGTACAAACGCGGTACCGCTGAATTGTCTTTGGGCCTGACGGATGTGCGCAGCAATGCGGCCTACATGGGACAACAAAATACAGATTTTGCAACACGGCTCGAATTCAACAATTTCGGTGTGGTGGGCGGCCAAAAACCCAATGAGAAAGGGATCAGTTTCAACTTCGGTGTTGCGCATGTGAAATCCAATCAATTCTCCGAGCGTTTGCGCATTGAAGGCAATACCACCAATTCCTCTATTCTTGACGTATTTGCGAGGCAAGCGGGAGCCACTTTGCCGGATGCCCTGGCGAATGAGTTGCCTTTCTCGGCCGGTGCAGCTTTTTCTGTTGGTGCCATTGCGCTGAGCGATGATAGTTTGTTTTACGCTCCCTCTGCGCAAGGCGAAGTGCAACAGTTGAAAAATATTGTGCGACGCGGACACACGAGCACAACCGCTTTTGGCTTGGGCATGGGAATTCGAGAAAAACTATATCTCGGTTTGGCCATCAATTTTCATGGCGCTCGTTTCACCCAAAATAGCGATCACATCGAGTCGTATGCCGCCAATCAACCCATTCAGGAGTTTACCTATTCCGACGACCTCACCAGCGATGGAACGGGTTTTAGTGTTCGCATCGGCGCAATATTGAAACCGACCAAATGGCTGCGAGTTGGTGCAGCAATTCAATCTGCTACAGCCATGACTGTGCGTGAGGCC
>CANHSF010000172.1 GCA_947463065.1 Flavobacteriales bacterium
CAAATAAATTTTTCCCAACCAAGCGCGATCCATGGTGGTTTCGTTGGCCAATCCAAAAATCATATCGGACCAATTGGTGAAAACTCCGCTGCGTGTGCCCGAAGCCACCAATACTCCATCTACATAAAGCCGCTCGGCACCAGCCGTCATGGTATAGACCACATGCTGCGCATAGTTGGAAGCAACACGGTTATCCGGCGACAAAAGTTGAGGCATACCATTGGTTGTGGTTCCAACCGTTGTGCGCAAACGTCCGGCATAATTGTCCGCCTCTTGAAGCAATGAAAAATTTCGATTGCTCGTTCCCGAAGACATCGTCACGATGCGAGCGGGACCTGTTTGTGTGCTGTTGATGGGTCGTAACCAAGCCTCAACCGTAATGGCATTGGAAGTATTGAATGTATTGCGAAGCTTTGTGGCATTGCCATTCGTTTGAATGAAATTGGAGCCCGAGATATTCAATCCAGCACCAGGAATCCACGAGGCGTTGGACATGTTGTTGATGGTGAGATTCATTTGCACACCAACACCCGAAACATCAAAAACAGTATTTCCTGCTCCTTCTTTAAAGGTGTACAAGGCCACCAAACCACTGCTGATGCGGTTGCCATAATTGGGAGTGCCTGAATAATTGGTGCAAGGACCACAGAAGCCGTTGACCGTAACCGTGACATCATTGCTTTCGCCCACCCAACTGGTGCAATTGACCCGTCGCGAACAGCGTCGATAAATGGTCGTTTCACATAGAGGACCTGGATCATAACAGTCGTTGGTACCTTGATAAATGGTCTCCCAATTCCAGCCCGTGCTTTCGCTGCGTGCCAGCCAGAGGTATTCGATATCTCCATTTCCACCCCACGGTGTAACAGTATTGTAAATGAGCGATGCATCGAACGGGGCCGTGCCGGTTTGATTGCAACAGATCGTTCCGCCGTTGGTGACATTCGAACAGCCCGTAAAGTTGGTTTGAAAGGAGGTTGTTGTAGAACAATTGCTGCTCGAGGACACCAAGACATTGTGCGTTCCAGCGCACAAATTGTAGATCTCCTTTTGCCAATTGCTTCCATTCCACCAACCATCGCCATAGCTGACGTTGTCAACGACCACATTGTATGGGCCGTTTCCGCCTGACCAATAAATGGTGACACTGCCGTTGCAATTGTCGGGGTCGCTGCTCGAACTGGTCCAAGCGCTCATGGTGCACGAGCAATTGAAATCCACTGTCAAGCAGGTGTAAGCTGTTTCGCCGTCGGCATCCGTAATGGCTGCATTGGCATAGTTTCCCGAATTGAAGCCCGTCGCTGTATTGGCAGCATTCCACGTGGTGATCCAATAATCCACACCCAAGCCATAAAAATGGATTTGGTAAGGCGCTTCACCGTCCATGATGGTGAAATTCAGCGTTCCTTGTTGCGAGCATGTTTGAGGAGTCGTGTAGGCATTCTGAAGCCAAATGGCCTGCATCGAGTTGGATGCAAGTAGCAGAGCGGCAGAAAACCAAAAAGCCCATCGAAGCTGGAAGAGGGTAGTAGGCAGAATAGCCTCCACGCGATCGTAGATCTTTGTCATTTAAAGTTGGGTTAGTTATATAAGAGTCGGTACGTATCGGTTGAAACGACCCACCCAGAGAAGCATCCAGGCAATAGACACCTCTCCAACCCGCCTTTAACGACAAAAGAATAAGAAGGTTTCGACGAAAGTGAAAAATTATCCGTCTATTTTTTAATAGCGTCGATGGCCGCCATGGGATTGGCATGTCCAAAGACATAATTGCCGGCCACTAAAACGTCGGCACCCGCTTCAAAAAGTTGATTGGCATTGGCGTCCGAAACACCACCGTCCACTTCGATGAGGAATGTACTTCCCGCATCTTTTCGCATTTGGGCCAAGGCTTGAACCTTTTGAATGGAACGTTCGATGAATTTCTGGCCACCAAATCCTGGATTCACACTCATGACCAGCGCCAGATCCAAGTCATTCAGCACATCCTCCAACACATGCACCGGGGTGTGGGGGTTCAATGCAACACCGGCTTTCATTCCAGCGATGCGGATGGCTTGCAGCGTGCGATGCAAATGGGTGCATGCCTCATAATGCACAGTCAGAACATGCGCTCCACAATCTTTGAACTCCTGGATGTAGCGCTCCGGTTGCACAATCATCAGGTGCACATCCAAGGGTTTTTGTGCATGCTTCTGAAGACTCTTCAACACCGGGAATCCAAAGGAAATATTGGGAACAAAAACACCATCCATGACATCGACATGGAACCAATCCGCGTTGGACCCGTTGATCATTTCGATATCTTTTTGGAGGTTGCCGAAGTCGGCAGATAAAACACTTGGCGCGATGAGACGAGACATATCCGATTTTATTTGGCCGCAAAGAAAAGCCAAAACCCATGGAATGCCAAAGCAGAATGCGTAACTTCGCTTCATGCGGCAGCAGCGAATCATAGGATTAACCGGAGGCATAGGTGGAGGCAAATCCACCGTTGCGCGCATCGCTCGCATTTTTGGGATTCCGGTTTTTGATGCCGATGCCGCTGCCAAATTACTTTATTTCCAATATCCTGCTCTGCGCGAAGAGGTGGCGCATGCCTTTGGATCCGACCTTTTCGTGGGCAATGAACTGCAACGCGCGGTGTTGGCTTCGCGAATTTTCGAGACGGATGGCGGCAAGGAAAAAATAGCCGCTTTGATTCATCCCTATTTGCAAAAAGAGTTTACCGCTTGGTGTGCGGCGCATGCCAGTCATTCGTGGGTCATGAAAGAAGCCGCCATCTTGATCGAGTCGGGCAACTCCGAGGCATGTACCTCCATTGTTCAAGTTGTGGCACCCGAATCGCTTCGGATTCAGCGGGTCATGCAGCGCAATGGCTGGAGCGAAAAGGAAATCCGCCTTCGTATGGCCGCGCAAATGACCGATGGGCAGCGCACCCCGCATTGCGACTACACGATTGTCAATGACGATCGAACGGCGATACTGCCCCAGTTCATCGCCATGTGGAATGCTATTGCGGATTGAATTCGCCCAATCGTTTGGCGATCTCCTTCGCTATTGTTTTGATGGCCATTTCGCTCAATTCATTCTCCGACATCAAAAAGTCTTCCTTGGGTTTTTTCATGTTGGTGAGATCCACATCATGGTTTTTGTTCAGCAAGGGTGAAGTCAACGAAATCCGCTTGCCGATTTCAAAATCGTACCGAGTGCCTTGGTCTTCCATTCGCTGCTGAATGACATCGGCCATAAAGATTTCACCCGTTTCGGCATCCACCAGTTGGTAGCGAAATGCTATTTCAAGCGTCCTGCGCTGTGAATATTCAAAGCACGTTACTTTATCGGAATAGATGTTCATTGTCCGACCGCAATCGCAATTGAACATTCGTTCGGGTTCAATATTCGCTTTGTAGGCGATAATTTCGCCATACAGCAGATAATTGGCGCGTCTGAATTTGCCAGCTTCAGGACCGTTTTCGCCGTCGAATTCGGCCCCCAATGTCTTTTGTTGTTCGCGAATGAGCAACTCCAAGTCAGAACGTTCGAGCAATTCGATGAATGGATTTTTCAAACTCAAAATCTCGCCTTTGATATTGGACGCCAAACTGGTTACAACCCTGGCTGGCGCATTGCTCTCTTTGGCGATGTAAGCCACGGACAGATGAGCATTTTTGAGCGCTTCATCGCGTTTGAACTTGGCGTCGCGGTAGGAGAAATCCAATAAACAAACCCGATTGAATTGTTCGTAAGCCTGGCGCCACAAACCAAGATCGTAGGCTTTTTGACCATCATTGTAAATGGGAATGATGCGTATCAGCAACGCCAAGGCTTCGGCCGGTGCATTGTCGTAATCCAAGGCCCTTACTTTGTCCAGGAGTTGTTCGGCTTTGCTCAACTCCATATTCAATGCAGCCGCTTCGGCCTGTTGCAACAACCTTTTTACATGCCCAGCTTTGCATTCTTGAATCTGGAATTCAATGTTCGCTGGCATATTGATTTCAAGATTTTTGTGGCTTTCGTAAAATGCTTTGGCTTCGCGAAGCTTGTCAATGCCCAATTCGTGTTGGTCCGACATGCAATACGACAATGCCTCGTTGCACTTTTGTTGAAGCATTTGCTGGCAAACCCGATTCATGCCGATGGCGGCGTCGGTCAGGCGATATTGATCGTACGCCGATTGGTACTGTTGCAGCGCCGATTGCAGCATACCTGCCTTTTCCAATTTCCCAGCTTCTTCCATGAGCGACTTATGGCCACTGCAGGCTGACAAAACGAGGCACGTCAAAAAAAGCGCAGAAAACAAATTGAAATAAAAACGAGAATAAAGTGGTTTCATGTAAAGACCTTTTGGGCTTAAAAACAAGACTCGGACCAAAAGTAAACATAGTGCAAAAAAAAAGAACCACTTTCTTGCAGTAAAGTGGCTCTCTCTCTCTTAATTAACCAAAAACCATGAAACAAAATAACTACTTCACAAAATATTTTGATCAAACCGAAAATTTCTTCCACTACTGGCACATCATACCGTTCCTCAGCGATTCAAAAAAAAACCAAATTTTTCTTCGCGCGAAACAAATCATCTAGAGATATTCACATTCAATCGTTCACTACACGATTCACCGATTGATGTTGAAAAAAGCGAAAAACGACCTTCGAACGAGCGTTCGGTCGACTCCATATTTGCCCTGTTATGATCCTTAACTATACACATGCATTATTGACTGCACGCTCACGCAAATGGGTTTGGGTCGCTGTTTCTTTATCGGCGGCTTATCTATTTATTCGTTGATGCAGTAGCTCACACAGGTTGTTTGACCCAACCGGTGTTTTGAAGTATCGTAACCTAAACAAATTCCGGAATGTTGTACATCGCGTCGATCCCATTCGGATGGACTTTGTCGAATTCAAAGCGAGTTTTTGCATTGGAATAAATCCTCGTCGCTGTATTTCATCCGCACCATCGAACAAACACCAATCTTCCCTTCTTCTACTGCGCCTTCAACACGGCAAGGCGTAAAATTATTTTTGTCCCTTTCCCAAAACTTCCGATGCCGCATTACCTTGCCGCCAAGATGGAGCATCGGATCGCAATTGCTGCTGGTTTGTAACGGTATGGCGCTGTTTGAAAACCCAATGCATTCGTACTCGTCGTTACGTTGTAGCCCCGAAATTTGATGTTATGCAATTTGGACGTTGTGCTTTTCTAATGCTGTTTCTTGGGGTGATCGCACTCCCCATTCAAAGCCTTGGACAAAGTTTTTACCCGAGCATGGAAAAACGATTCAGCCAAAGCGAACACCAATGGCTCGTGGCTACGTTGGAAGCGCAGTCTCCCATGCTCTTCCAAAAAAAGATCGTTTTGCCCGCGCTTTGGGACACCTTAAGTCATTTGCAATGGGGAACAGCGCATTGGACCATAAGCAACGAAGAACGCCAGATTTTTAACGCACTCTGGTGTCCAAAGGGCAACACCACACGGCTTCAAAAAATAGTTTCATTGCTCGATTTGTATGGCCCTCTTTTCAAAAAATCCATCGCTCAACAGGGATTGGATCCCGCGTTGCAGTGGCTGCCCGTATTGACCAGTGGTGTGAACCAACATTACAACGACTCGCTCGGCAGGCGCGGACTTTGGGGACTGGACTACCTCACCGCGCGCAAGTTGGGACTCCAAATCACCGAAGATTGGGACGATCGATGCGGGGGCGATTACACCACATCCTCGGCTGCGATGTACTTGCACGAGCTCCAAGCCAAACACCAAAATGGCTTTGCGGCATTGCTCATTTTTCTGCACGGCGCCCCACAGGTGCTCGCGCTCCCTTCTACCGATTACAACGCATTGCCGCGCGATTGGCAACTCGAAATTTCTTTTTTAATCTATTCCGACCACCTCCTGCGCGCCTTGCGATTGGACAACCAACAGCACCATTACTTCGATTTGATGGGCCTTTATGCTCCCATTCGTGCACGCGACACCCTCGACAGCAAAGCATTGGAAGCGTGCATGTCCGAGGACTTGACAGCGCTCAAGGGCATGAACCCCACCATGACCAGCACGCGCATCTTGCCGGGCGTCACCAAAGTCCCCTACTTCATCTCCATCGACAATGCACAGCGTTTTGCATCCATGCAGGACAGCCTATCCCGCTGGAAAAACACACGGCCCACTCCATCCGCCGATGCGCCCCGGTACCACAAAGTAAAACGGGGTGAATCGCTGGGCAGCATTGCAAAAAAATACCGTGTTGGCGTCAAGCAACTCCAAAAAGCCAATCAACTCAAGGGGAGTAAAATTCGTCCGGGGCAAATGCTCGTGATCCCAACGAACCACGAACCTGGCCAGGTCAAACCGAAACAAGACGCAGCGGCAATGCCCGTTGCACCCGTATCACCCGATGCCCCAAAAGCTGAAAAAGCTCCTGAAAAAGACAAAAAATCGCCACCGAAAGAAGAAGTCTATGTCGTAAAACCAGGCGATTCACTTTGGAAAATCGCACGAAAATACCGCGGTGTCACCGAAGAAGACCTCAAGCGGTGGAACAACATCGGCGACGACATTCGCCCGGGTCAGAAATTGAAGATCCGACAAAAAAAGAAATAACCCTTATACCCTATGGGCTTCGGGCAGAGGAGTTGCACGCATGGAAAGCGGCTGCTGCCATTTGACCAAAACAGTGCAAGCGATGATGAGCAAATTGGCCAAGCCCAAGCCGCCGGCCTCATCGAAAAGGTAGCGCACCTTCTTCCCTACCAGATCAGGAGAATTGAGGCAATACGGCACAAAGGCCAATGCCATGAGCACGATAATGAGCACACGAAAACGATGCACCTGATGATGCAGGAGCATATACACCACATAAAGCACACATGGAAAGGTGAACATAAAATGCTCTGTATCGGTGTGGGATAAGGTAGGAATCAGCGCCAACAGCAGCGCAAACTCAACGCTGTCCACCTCACGCGAATGCGTGACGACGCTGAGCCGATGTACCAGTGCGTAAAACAACATGCCTACAAGGGCAAGCAAAATCAACACGCCAAACGCTCCCAAGGTTCCTCCAAAAACATAGGCATTGACCAGACCATACACCGTATTGGGACTGTTCTCGAGCTGAACGTTGTGCGCTCCCATGGCTTCAAACCATTCCGTATACAGCGTAAGATTGTGCGACCAGCC
>CANHSF010000173.1 GCA_947463065.1 Flavobacteriales bacterium
GCCTTCAGAGATGAACCCGACATCGTTCACATCAACGCCTTGATTGCCACGGAGCGCGAATCGCAGAAAGCCATTATCATAGGTCACCAAGGCAAAATGCTCAAAAAAATTGGCACAGAAGCCCGCAAAGACATTGAGTCTTTCTTGCAGAAAAAAGTGATGCTCACCACCCATGTCAAAGTCGACGACAACTGGCGCAACGATCCGCGTCGTCTCAAAGGATATGGCTATCTTGAAGATTAACCATGGTTGTGTTTCCGCCTTGTAAAATCAATATTGGCTTGCACGTCACGGCCAAACGTCCGGATGGATACCATGCCATCGAGAGTGTTTTTTACCCTGTACAATGGAATGACATCCTCGAGATAGTGCCCGCCAAAGATGGAACAAGTAGCCTCCATCAAACTGGACATCAGGTTGTCACACAACACGAAAGCAATATCGTTTGGAAAGCGCTGATGTGCATTCAACGCGACTTTCCACACGTGCAGGCCGAAGTCCATTTGCACAAAAACATTCCCACCGGTGCTGGACTGGGCGGCGGCAGTGCTGATGGTGCGCAAGCATTGGTGTTGTTGAATGCGTTGTTCGATTTGCAACTCGACCTACCGCGTCTCGAGAAATATGCCGCTGAATTGGGCAGCGATTGTCCTTTCTTTGTTCAATCTCGTCCCACCTACGTCGAAGGTCGCGGTGAAATCATGTCGCCTCACCCACTCGATTTATCGGGGTGGCACATTGTCATCGTTCACCCAGGACTGCACGTAAGTACCGCACAAGCCTATAGTCTCCTGCATCCCCAACCCGGATCCTTTGACCTCCAATCCCTTCGTGTGGATGATATCGAACAGTGGAAAGACCATGTGGTCAATGCTTTTGAGCAACCTGTGATGGGGCTCTTCCCCGAAATCGCTACCATCAAGGCACAACTCTACGCCATGGGAGCCACCTATGCCGCAATGAGTGGCAGCGGATCCGCTGTGTATGGATTATTCCGCGAACTTCCCGAAATGCCCATTTGGCCGGCATCGTATAAAATGTATGCGGGTGTATTGTAATGGCGCAATGGATGCGGTGAAATGAACGCCATGCCACGTGCGACCAATGCGATGCATCTGGCAACCAACGCGATGCATCAGGCAACCAACGCGATGCATCAGGCAACCAACGCGATGCATCAGGCAACCAACGCGATGCATCGAAATCCAGAAGCGACGCGAAGCATCACGTCGCTACAGAATTTCGATGACCAAACCTTTCAGGTATTCGCCCTCGGGGTGGAATATGCTCACGGGATGATCGCCCGGTTGCTGCAAACGCTGGATGATTCGAACATCGCGCTTGGCTTGAATGGCGGCGGCCATCACAGTACCCGCAAAGAGATTCCGATCGACCACCTGACTGCACGAAAAGGTAAAAATTAATCCGCCCGGTTTGATTTGGCGAATAGCAGCTTCGTTGATGCGGGTGTAGGCTTGTATGGCTTGGTGACGCGCACTCAAATGTTTGGCAAAGGCGGGGGGATCTAAAACGATAATGTCATAATCCACCTCCAGATTTTTGAGGTATTGCACCGCATCAGCCTTGATGGTCTTGTGTATTGCAGGATCAAAACCATTGAGTTTTAAGTTTTCTTCGGTCAACTCCAACGCCTTTTGGCTGCTGTCTAGACTATGCGCAAGGACTGCCCCACCCTGCAATGCACATATTGAAAAACCGCCTGTATAACAAAATGTGTTCAACACCTTTTTGCCCTTTGCCAATTCTCCCAGCAAGTGCCTGTTCTCGCGCTGGTCAATGAAAAAACCCGTCTTTTGACCTGTTTCCCAATCGATGCTATACAAAGCTCCATGCTCGCGGCAAATGCTTTCGCCTCTGCTGCCGATCAGGTATTCATCGGTCGAACGCTGACCGCTATTTTTTTCGAGCTTCTCTGCACTTTTGTTGTAAACCGCTTTCACACCGACCACTTCCACCAAGAGTTCCGCCAACACACCGCGCATTTCGTGCATGCCAACACTGTGGGTTTGTATCACCGCGGTATTGCCATACACATCAACCACCAGCCCGGGCATTCCATCGCCTTCAGCATGAATCAAACGATAGATGTTGGTTTGCGGATTGTCGATGATGCCCCATTTGCGGCGCAAAGCGTAAGCTACTGCCAATTTGTTTTTCCAAAATTCCCGATTGGGTGCGATTTGCTCAAAACCAAACAATCGAACCGAAATAGAACCTTCGGCCGCGTGACCATAAGCCAAAAATTCACCTTTATTGTTTACCACCTCAACCACGTCGCCGTTGTGCACCTCACCATCCACGCGCGCGATTGCACCGCTAAACACCCAAGGATGGCGACGAAGAACACTGTGTTCCTTTCCCGACTTCAATACAATCCGCGTCGTATGCTGCATAAAATGTAATTTTTGGACTGCAAAAGTAGTACTTGTAGATGCTCCTCCTTTCGCATTTGTTGCATATCTCGCTGATGGCTCATCGATTTCAATTTCGGCAGTTGCTATGCCTTGTAACAAGCCTTGAAGCCTATGTGGGATCCTCAAAATTGGTCAAAGTCAACTCCAACTTATCGTTGTATTGCCACTCGCCGATGTCCATTTTCCATTGAATGAATTGCATCACCTCATTGCGATCGAATTCCTTCATGCTGATCACGATATCCTCAATGGACTTGGGTGCAACGGCCAATAGTTCGTTTATTCGTTCTCCGATTTCAAGCGAAGCCCGCTCATTGATTCCGTGTTTTTTTTGATCGCGGCAAACATCGCAGCCTCCACAAGGCAAAGCATCCATTTCACCGAAATAATGCAACAATTGAACGCTTCTGCAGGTGTGCGATGTCAGGTAATTGCACATGGCCTCGGCGCGGAGCAATTCCCCGCGTTTGCGCTCTTCGTAAACCATTGGTCCAAAGATCAAACGCGATTCATCTTGTCGTCCTTGCACCAGAGTGATGGTAGGCTGCTCCGATTGCGGATGATAATGAATCACTTCGTGTTGATGCAAGACCTTCAATTGATTTTGCACAACACCTAGACTGGTCTGCATATTCTTGGCGATGTCTTCTTCTTTGATGCGAACAAACTGTTCGAACAATCCGCCGTACATCCGCAATAACGTTTTGATGATGGCATCCATGTTGGCATGTCCTACCTGATAACTGTACAAGCCTTGCTTATTGACTGCAAACATTGCGCGTGCGGGATTGCGCAACGATTCGTTGAACAACACATAGCCACCAAGTTCTAGAATTTGCAGCGCATGATAGGTCTCGACCGGCGAAAACTCATTTTTCTTACAAAAAGCAGCCAAATCAAAGGGAAATTCGGTCATCTCACCAGCCCCAAACGCCAACTGCAGGTGGCTCATTGCCTTGGCGTACACCTTGCGCACAAAGTCCAAAGGAGGGAATTTTCGTTCTACCCCTTCGCGCAATTTCACAGGATCGAGATCATTGTACAGCAGCACAGCATGTGCGCGTTTTCCATCGCGACCGGCCCGCCCTGCCTCTTGAAAATACGCCTCGGGCTGTGCGGGTACATCGGCATGTAGCACAAAGCGCACATCGGGTTTGTCGATCCCCATTCCAAAGGCATTGGTAGCGCAGATGATGCGCACCCTGTTTTTGATCCAGTCCGCCGCCAAACGTTCTTTTTCGGCAAAAGAGAACCCCGCATGATACGGAGCTGCCGATATGGAATAGGCATTCAACACGCGCGCCATCTCTACGGTGCGTGAGCGTGTGCCGCAATAAATGATTCCGCTTCCGTTGAGCCTCCCAATCATTTTGATCAATGCGCCTTCTTTATCATCGGCTTTGAGGACCGAATATGTCACATTGGTTCGGGCAAAGGAACCAGCGAAGGTGACATCATTGCGAAACGCTAATTTTTGTTTGATATCGATGACCACCGGAGGCGTGGCACTCGCTGTAAGCGCCATAACCGGAACATTGGGATGAATACTCCGAATGGCGGCAATTTCTAGATACGGAGGTCTAAAGTCGTATCCCCATTGCGATATGCAATGCGCTTCATCCACGGCGATGAGTCCCACTTTCATGCGCTTGAACCTTTCGATGAACAGCTCCGTTTTAAGTCGCTCGGGCGAGACGTACAGGAATTTGATGTCCTCGTAGACACATTTGTCCAAAATGGTATCGATTTCTCGTCGCGACAATCCACCGTGTAAAGCAAAGGCAGAGATACCCCGTGCTTGCAGATTCATGACCTGATCTTGCATCAGCGCTACCAGGGGCGAAACCACGAGGCAAATACCCTCGCGGCACAAAGCAGGTACTTGAAAACAGATGGATTTGCCCCCTCCGGTAGGCAACAATGCCATGACGTCGTGACCTTCGACGGCTGCCAAAACGATGTTCTCTTGCATCGGCCGAAAACCCGAATAGCCCCAGTACTTCTGCAATATGTCGTTTGGCAAACCCATTTGTTATTTCGATGCGCTAAGGTACGCGATGTGCAAATTCAAAAGAATAGACCTCCCATTGGTGTGGAATGACTCCAAGGATACCAACCCTATTTTGAAATTTTCCAATTAAGTATCGCATTTGGCATAATCATTGGTCCACCCAAAACAACTTCTCAGTAAGTTTTGGTTTTTTTGGTTCATCCAAAAAATATTTTGGTTAAGGTTTAAGGATATGCCCTCGAAAACGTTCGGGGGCTTTTCTTTTGACAATCAAAATAATAAACCTACCTAATTGAACCTTTAACTGAACATGCGCTTGGCTGTTCGGGCAATGATGACCACATCCCCCCAAAGGGAATGGCGTTCCACATAAGCAAGATTCAAGGCCAATTTGCTGGGCATGATCTCTTCGATATAGGTCTTCTCGGGCTCCTTGGATTTTGCCAACAATTCGTTTTCTTCAAAATAATGCAACGATGCATGATCGGTAATGCCGGGCCGGATACTCAATACTTTTTTTTGTTCTGGACTATACATGGCCACATACTTCGGCACTTCGGGGCGTGGCCCCACCATGCTCATTTCACCGACCAACACATTGAGCAATTGCGGCAATTCGTCGATTTTGTATTTGCGCAGCAGCTTGCCCGCATTGGTGATGCGCATATCATTGGCACCAATGGTCAGTTGCCCCGATCCCTCGCTCATTGGACGCATGGTGCGAAATTTCCACAACTTAAAGGTCTGGCCATCCCGGCCCACGCGCACTTGGCGAAAAAACACCCCACCGCGACTGTCGAGCGCAACATACACCGCAATCCCCGCCAAAACAGGTGAAAGCAACGCGATCATCGCACCCGAAAAGAATATGTCAAACAATCGTTTGATCATTTCATCACGTGTTGAACTGCCTCAATCATGGTTTGAACAATTCGATCCACCTGCTCGTCGGTTAAATCGTAATACACGGGCAATGAGATTTCATTCGCATAACAAGCCCAAGCATTGGGATAGTCCGCCATTTTATAGCCCAGTCCTTTGTAATAACTCAACAAGGGCAAGGGCTGAAAATGCACATTGGTGGATACACCTTGCTCTGCAGCATATTGGATGATGGCATCGCGCTGCGCCTCGGTTGCGCCATTGATGCGAAGCATATACAAATGGTAACACGACGTGCGATTGCTGTCTTCGAAATGGGGCACCTTGAATGCTGTTTGGCCTGCAAATGCCGCAGTGTAACGCTCACAGATGGCCTTGCGACGAACCAGCGTATCGTTGTCGTAGCGCTCCAGTTCCACCAATCCAATGGCTGCTTGGAGATCCGTCATATTGCATTTGAAACCCGGCTCCACGATGTCGTAGCGCCATTGTCCGGCTTGTGTCTTGGACAATGCATCCTTGGTCTGCCCATGCAAAGCACTGCGGTTAAGTGCAGTCCAAATATCGTCGTTGTTGAAGGGCGCAGGCAAGTTGAGTGTAACTGCGCCGCCCTCTGCTGTGGTCAAATTCTTTACGGCATGAAACGAAAAACCTGCTACATCGCATTGGCTGCCCACCTTTTTTCCTTTGTACTCGGCGCCAAAACTGTGGGCTGCATCATTGAGTACGAGGATTCGACCCAGCATCTCCTGGCGATCGTTGGCGGCATTGAACATGGCTAGCACCTCGGGACTTTTGACCATATCCATGATGGTATCGTAATCGCATGGCAAACCTGCGATATCCACCGGCATGATGACCTTGGTTCTGGGGGTTATGGCCTTGCGCAAGACCTCAACATCCATGTTGTAGTCGATTACATCCACCATGACCGGCACTGCGCCGACGTGCACCACAATGTTGGCCGTCGCCGCGTAGGTATAAGCAGGCACAATGACCTCGTCGCCCGGCCCAACGCCAAACCAGCGCAATACAAGCTCAGCCGCATTGGTCCATGCGTTCAAGCATAAGGTGCGGCCGGATCCGCAATAGACATTGATTTTGGCCTCGAGTTCGCGGGTTTTTGGACCAGTGGTGATCCAACCGCTCTTGAGTACTTCCGTGACCGCATCAATTGTTTTTTGATCCACTCGCGGTGGAGAAAAAGGAATGGCTTTTTGGTTTTGCATAACGGCGCTAATCTACGAATAGATAAGATTAGAATGTTTTGGTAAACAGAAAACTGAATTTGTGTCTGACTTCGCAGTGGATTATTCATCGTCGAGAATGAAGCCTGGTAAATGGCGCGTATTGGAAGTCGAAAAATCCGCCCACGATCCGTGCATGGTGGGGTGTTCCAGAGCTGTATCGAGCATGCCCAAAAACGCAGAACGTTCCAAGCCTTCGGCTCCCAAACTGGCCAAATGGTTGGTCATTACTTGGCAATCGATCCATTCAAAACCTTTGCCGGCGAGCATTTGCACCAGGTGAATGAATCCATACTTTGATGCGTTGCTTTTTTCGCTGAACATACTTTCTCCATAAAACACTTTGCCCATGGACATGCCGTACAAACCACCGACAAGCACTCCTCTGTGCCATACTTCCACGCTATGTGCTAGTCCCAACTCATGCAATTTGCAGTACACCTCCACCAGTTCGTCGTGCATCCAAGTATTGCCAATGCGATCGCCGCTACGACAGCCTTCCATGACATCACGAAAACAGCGATCA
>CANHSF010000174.1 GCA_947463065.1 Flavobacteriales bacterium
AATAGACAAAACAGCTCAAACCAAAAAAAAATAAAAACACTTACAACTATGTGATCCAATCCCTCACATAACTCTCTACTACCTTCAAAAACCACTTCGTCAGAGGTGGTTTTCTTCCAGACATTTTTCAAACCATAGATATCGTTGCACATAGGCAAGGACAGGATACCTCTGCATCATTTCCTAGCTCACCGCAACAACAGCTTGGCTGGTTCTCAGCCATTTTTTCTCTATTACCTTCAATAAAAAAGTCATCTCAACGGAGATGACTTTTTGCATGCCTTCCAACACCAACAATACCAAAGGTCGACATTTCAAATGCCACACCATGGTTTTGAGTCTTGTGCAATCGAAGGCACCACTTTGAGCACATCACGGTCACGAAAATCAAATGGATAAGGAATTATTGGCGAGGACCAAAGCACACCACCTTGGACCGTGCGCATGGGCGCTACGAAACCCGTTTACTCTTTTGCTCTTTGCGGTGGTTGTAATACTGACGCAGCAAAATTCCAGTGGTAATCAAAATAAACCCGATGATAATGTAACCGAGATATTGCTCTACCCATGGAAACTTTACCCCGATATAATAGCCGATGAAACTCAACGAACAAATCCACAAGGCTCCACCGACCAAATTGTACAACATGAACACACCAAAGGGGACACGAATTACACCCGCAATAATGGGAGCGAAGGTTCGGATAATGGGTAAAAAACGACCCAAGACCAACGTTTTCCCACCATGCTTTTCATAATACGCTTGCGTCATGTCCAAATATTTTCGTTTGAATATGAAACTGTCGGGACGTTGAAAAAGCCTCTTGCCGACTCTTCTGCCAAAAATGTATCCGAACAAACTACCGGCCACTGCTGCTGAAAACATGAGCAAGGCCAAATGCTCAATTTCTGTATTGAGCGGATTGGCAGAAGCCGTTATAACACCGGCCAAAAAAATTAGGCTATCACCGGGAAGAAAAAAACCAACGATCAATCCATTCTCAGCAAAAATGACCAGCAACAGCAGAATCATTCCACCTTCTACGATGATAGATTGAGGGTCAGTAATTTCTTTTAAAAATTCCCACATAACGGATCGATTGGGGCTAATATATTGCAGGTAACTGGATTTTCGACCAAATATGAGCAATGGCATCAAGATTCAGTCCACACCCTTGTGCCTTCCGAACAATTGGAACAGATATCGATCTGGGACCGACTCGTCATAACCGCTCTTCGAAAAGCTTGATACGCATTGCTTTTCCAAATGGCCTGCATGTTTTGTACCCCCAATTGTCCCAACGCGTGGCTTGCATCTTTATCAAAACAACACGGCACCACTCTGCCATCCCAAGTAATGACACATCCGCTCCACATGCGCCAACAATGGTTGTCCAAGGCGTTTTTCACCCGATAAGTGCCATCCTTCATGCGCTTGTAGCGGCTGTATTTTTCATTTTTCGGCATCAGCGGGTGCCCATGTTCATATTGGTAAAGCTGTGCCGTTTTGAATCGCACTTCGTCTACACCAAGCGAATTGGCCAATTGCATCACATCCTTCATTTGATGTTCGTTTGGTGCAACCACCAAAAACTGAAAGATAACCTCTGGGGTGGATGACTGCAGTTCATCCTTCCACTTCGTGATGTTGCGTGTGCCCTCGATCACTTTGTCCAAACGACCGTGAATTCGATACTGCTCATACACCTCTTGTGTAAGTCCATCAATGGAAATGATTAAACGATGAAGTCCGGATTCCACTGTTTTCCGTGCCAATTCATCGTGCAAAAAATGGCCATTGGTGCTGGTCGATGTAAAAAGTCCTCTTGCAACAGCCTTTTGCACAAGCTGCAAGAACTGGGGATGAATAAATGGCTCGCCCTGAAAATAAAAATTGACATAAACCGTACGCTTGGCCAATTGATCCAACCAAGCCTCTACATTTCCGATTGCCGCATTGCCCGTGGGTCGTTCAAACATTTTCAATCCACTGGGACACTCTGGACAACCCAAATTGCAAGCTGTGGTGGGTTCGATGCTCACCGATATAGGCGACATGGGCTGAAGGGCCGGCCAGATTCGACTTAGCCAATACGTGCTCCACACGTGCAAAACATTCACGCATCTCGACCAGGTCAAATGTTTCGACAATTTGATGAATTCCCTTATCTTTTGCACCATGATGACAAAGCTACGTTTCATCGGCAAAATAGCGGCACAAAAAATAGATTGCTGTAACTTATGCCGCGGTTCAGCGTCCTTGAGACATCTTTTTGCCTTTTAACCTTAATGAAAACTTGTATATGCGTCAACTCATACACAACCTCATCGCCATTTGTATCTGCGTACTTTATGCAGAACAACTAGTATGGTCGCAAAACGCCAACGATTCTTTGCTCACCATACAAGGAAAGATCATCGATGGAGAAAGCGAGGAAGCCGTGGCGTTTGCCGTGATCGTTCAACAAGGCACCAACAATGGTGGATTTTCGGACATTGACGGCAACTTTTCGATCCAAGTCTCCACAAGCAACGCTCCCGTCCTGTTTCGAGCCGTAGGATATCGCCCCATTGAACTGAACTACGCCATGATCAATGGCACCATTCGGCTCTATCCTGATCAAGTCTCCTTGAACGAGGTTGTTATTCGTCCAGGCATCAATCCAGCCGAGCGCATCATTCGCGCTGCCATTGCCAACAAAGCCATCAACCACCCCGAAAAAACAGGCGCATTCACCTATGAAAGTTACAATCGCCTTGCCTTTGGCGCTCAGCTCGACAGCAACCTCGTGCATCACCCGGACAGTCTTGCCCTTAAAGACACATCCACGCAGAAGATGTACGATTTTTTTGACAAACAATACCTGTTTTTGTTGGAAACCGTATCCCAACGAAAATTCCTTCCACCCAACCACTCCGAAGAAACCATTATTGCCAACCGTGTTTCGGGACTTAAAAATGCCGACTTCTTTGCTTTGGCCACCCAATTGCAGTCCTTTTCATTTTACGACGAAGAGGTCAATCTCATGAGCAGTCGCTACATGAGCCCGCTGGCCGTCAACAGCATATCCAAATACCTGTTTATTCTGGAAAATACAACCGTACTTCAGAAAGACACCGTTTGGACCATATCGTATCGCCCGCGCAAAAACAAGAATTTCGACGGCATGGAAGGTATCTTGTACATCAATTCCAACCGCTATGCGCTTCAACAAGTCACTGCAACGCCCAAAGTCAGTTCACAACAGTCTATCCGCATCCAGCAGCAATACCAATTCATTGATCAACGCCGTTGGTTTCCTGTTCAATTGAATTCCACGATCACATTCGGTGGCATGCAAGTTAACAATGTGCCCATGGTTGGAGATGGCAAATCGTACATCAAAAACATTCAGCTCGATCCACCGTTGAAGGCCTCTGAATTCAGTCCCGTCATTTTGAAGATGGACAAGAATGCAGCCATGGCCAACGACAGTATTTGGAGCATCCACCGCGGCACACCGCTCAGCGCCAAGGATTCCCTTACCTATCAAGTGATCGACAGTGTGGGCCAAGAAATGAATCTCGACAAAAAAATGAAGGTCATGGAATCGTTGATTCAAGGAAAATGGCGTCTTGGTCCGATTGACCTCGACCTCAACCGCTTGATGGCTTTCAATAACTTTGAAGGTTTTCGAGGCGGAGTCGGCATACACACCAACGATGCGCTGATGAAGCGACTCAGCATCGGCGGTTACTATGCGTATGGATTCAGAGACAAAGGCCACAAATACGGTGGCGATGCCATCGTCCATCTCAACAAAAAACGCGGTATTGAGATCAAGGCGGCCTATAGCAATGACGTGCAGGAAACCGGGGGCAACCAATTGGAGAAAATCGAAACCGGCCTGATCAAATCGGTCTATCCGTTGTTCGTCAACCGGATGGATCGCCGAGAGACCACCGAGCTATCGTTGCGTGGGAGATGGTGGTCCAATCTCAGTGGAATAGCAGGCGTTACCCATCAGTACATCGATGCATACAGCAACTACCAATGGTATCAAGCGGCAAGCGATGCATTGACCATTGTGCAGCGTCAATTCGAGTTGCTTGAGGGCAACCTTACCTTGCGCTATGCTCCCGGTGAAAAACTGATCCGTCTGGGCAACCGTGAAGTATCCGTTGGCGGCAAATGGCCGGTCTGCATTGTCCGGTTAGCCAAGTCCTTTTCCGCAGCCGATTTGGGAGGATTGGAATACGAACGAATCGATTTGAACCTTTCGAAAGTTTTTTACATACTAAACGTTGGAGAATTGACCATGCAGATGTACGCGGGGAAAATCACTGGCGATCGACCTGCACCGTTGTTGTACAATGCACGAGGCACCTACGGCAGATTCACCATTGCGGTGCACAACACCTTCGAAACCATGCACACCAATGAATTTATGCACGATGAATTTGTGGCCTTGCACGTGCGACACAATTTCAAGCACCTGTTGTTTCGTCGTCCCAACTTCGAGCCCCAGTTGGTTGTGTCGTACAGTGGCCTTTTTGGGAAACTGACCCAACCGAACGATCATTCTATCGCATTGAATGCAGCCACTTTGGGATTTCATGAGACCGGCTTAAGCATCAACAATTTGTTCAAATCCAATTTCAGCAGTCTCGGCTTTGGCACCTTTTATCGATTTGGCCCATACCATCTGAGCACTATTCGCGAAAACATCGCCTTCAAATTGACCTCTACTTTTGTATTCTGATGCAGGGAACAAAGGCGGAACACCGTGCATTTCAGAAAAGGACCCGTACATGAACCGGGTGGCACATTTGCAAATGAATATGCAGGGACTTGCCTTTGGCGAATAATCTGCTCACAAACGAGCCCGATGAGCCGTTTGAATGCAAAACAACGCCCTGTCGTGCTCCGAGATAAAACAAAAAGCCCTGCAAACTCAAAGTTTACAGGGCTTTTAACGCTCCCCAGCCTGGGCTCGAACCAGGGACCCCATGATTAACAGTCATGTGCTCTAACCAGCTGAGCTACTGAGGAATCTTCGGTTGAACTTCTAACGAAACTCAAGCGACGACTGCTCTTCACTTTAGCCATCCCGGCTAGGCCGAGACTAGAACACCGAGTTATGGTGTATGCTGTGGAATTCACCCATTTTAGTCAGAATTGCCCTTTGGTAACTCCGTCGTGCTTAAAATGGGCTGCAAATATAGGAGAGATATTGATATCGCAATATATTCGCAAAAATTTTTTTTACGATGAACTTAATCGCCGTTGGTACAGTCGCTTTCGACTCCATTGAAACACCTTTCGCCAAACAAGACCGTGTAATCGGAGGGGCTGCAACCTACATTACCCTTGCTGCATCTCACTTTATTGAACAATGCGGCTTGATCTCCGTGGTAGGTGACGACTTTCCTCAAGACATGCTAAACACGATGTCGGCGCGCGGCATTGACCAACAAGGCCTTCAAATCAAGCAAGGAGAAAAAAGCTTCTTTTGGGCTGGCAAATACCACTACGATCTCAATTCACGCGATACCTTGATAACAGATCTCAATGTTTTGGCCACCTTTGACCCCGTGGTTCCATCGGATTATCAGGCTCCCGACTTTTTGATGCTCGGTAACTTGGCCCCTGGGGTGCAAATGCGTGTATTGAACCAATTGGCACAGCGCCCAAAGTTGGTGGTTATGGACACCATGAACTTCTGGATGGATTCGGCCATGGACGATCTCAAGGCAGTGATCGCAAAAATCGACGTGTTGACGATCAACGACGAAGAAGCGCGCCAATTGGCCAACGAATACAGCTTGGTCAAAGCAGCCCGCAAAATTCTTGAAATGGGTCCCAAATATTTGATCATCAAGAAAGGCGAACACGGCGCTCTGCTTTTTGATGCGCACAATATCTTTTTTGCACCGGCTCTTCCACTTGAAGAGGTGGTAGATCCAACAGGAGCTGGTGACACATTTGCAGGCGGTTTCATTGGCTATTTGGCTCAAACCCATAACATTTCATTTGAAAACATGAAGCGTGCGGTGATCGTTGGCAGTGCCATGGCCTCCTTTACCTGCGAAAAATTCGGTCCCGAGCGCTTGCTCAACCTCACGAAAGAAGAAATCAATAGCCGCATAGAGCAGTTTGTAGCCTTGACGGATTTCGAGATTTTAGTGGAAGAATAAGCTCCAAAAGTCGTTGTACGGGCCTGACCAAAGGCCATCTGCGATTTGAGGAAAAAAAATTTGTTTTCCTATAAACTCATGTTATATTTGCACCCGCTTTCGAAGGAAAGTGAGCAAAGGGAGCTTAGCTCAGCTGGTTCAGAGCATCTGCCTTACAAGCAGAGGGTCACTGGTTCGAACCCAGTAGCTCCCACAACAAGAGAAGCCTTACTTACGTAAGGCTTTTTTCGTTTTTGGCAGATGCTCTAAACCAGCAGAGGCACGCTCCAAAAAGGGTAAAATCGTATCATTCAACTTGCAAATAACTTGCAAATAACTTGCAAATGGTTTTGGGCCATAATCCAACAGGAAAATGGCAACATTGAAATTGGTACTCGATACCAGAAACAAAAAGGCAAACGGAACCTATCCATTGGTTTTCCGACTCACCCACAACACGAAATCAACCTCTATCCCAACACAGCTATCTGTGGGCCCAACCGAATGGGATAAGTTGAAACAAAGGGTTCGAAAGACCAACCCTAATTGTGAATCCATTAACCACGAACTGGGTAAGACCAGATTGAAGCTACAGGAGAGACTTTTGGAAATTTCGGATGCGGAATTGCTCGATGTGACCACCATCAAGCACCGCATCACTGGAAATGTAGAGCTGCACAAAGCGCTGGATTTTTTCGCTTTTTCTGAGAGGGAAATCAAGGCATTACGAGAAACCAATCGCATTGGTAATGCCATTGTATACGAATGTGCTGTAAATAGCCTTAGAGCCTTCATTGGTCGAGCTAGCTTGAGGTTTGAAAACATCAATTACAAGTTACTGGTGGAGTTTGAGGCCCATTTGGTGGCCAAAGGTTTGAAAACGAATGCGATTGCAAATTACATGCGCACCATTAGAGCGATTTTCAACAAGTCAAT
>CANHSF010000175.1 GCA_947463065.1 Flavobacteriales bacterium
AGTATGCGGCATCGGGAACCTATCCCAACACCTTCACTGCAGCAGGAGGTTGCGACAGTCTCGTGACGTTGCATCTAGAGATATTGCCCGCAATTTCATCCGCCATCGACGTGAGCCTTTGCGCGGGCGAAACCTTGACCATCAACAACGAAACCTTTTCTGCATCGGGCACCTACACCACACTTTATCAAAACGACAATGGATGCGACAGCACTGTTACCATCACATTGTTTATCGATACGTTACAGGCCGATCTTTTGAGCAGCACCGAAAATTTAATAGCGATCGACTACCCCAACAACGCCACGTTCCAATGGTTGGACTGCACCAATGACCTCGCCCCCATAGCTGGTGCAACCAATTCGATTTTCGCCCCCACCGAGAATGGGAGCTATGCCGTCGAAGTTTCGAACGAACAATGCAGCGCCATAAGCACCTGTGAAGATTTTGTGGTCAATTGGATTCCCTTTACCAACCCATCTCCTGATGTCATCCTTGCACTCTATCCCAATCCCAGTCATTCCTCGTGTAGGCTGGTGTTATCGCCCACAAGCTTACCATGCGCCTTTCGACTGATCGACAGCCGGGGAAGAACCGTTGAACATGGCCACCTAACTCAATCCGAAACATGGCTTGATGTGCGCGACATCGATGCAGGCCTGTATCAATTGATCCTCCAAGACCAATTCAACCGCATCGCTATCGAGCGGTTGATCAGGGAATAGTGATTGATGATGGTGACATGCTCTGCATGCAATACTAGTGGCTTTAGAACTCATCCAAATTCACTCGCGTGTCGAAATCGTAACAAATGGAGTACTTAAGATTGTTATGCTAGAAAATATATAGCTTCTTTTGCAATGCATATGCTTGATTTGGCCGTATCGAGAAAATCAGCAAAATGCAGTAACCTCGGTTTAAGAACAATATGTAACAAGTCAATGGCAGTACCTTCTACAAAATTGTTAGGATGAAGAGAATTAAGAAGAACCTCCAAAAAAAATGAAACAAGCTCTATATACTGAGGCACATCTCAATTCTACTAAACTCTGCAACCATTTCACTAATTCACATCCAAACTTATACAAACATCCAGATCGTACCTAGACCTACCTCCACACACTCAAGGAAAATTTAATTATCACATATATCCGTACCAATAAATAGTGCTGCAAAAACGACATACAATACCACGCAATACAACACCACGCTCCCCAACAATCCACTCGACTACCCCCCAAACATCACATCAATACTCTGCCGAATCGATCCTTCGTAGCGATTCAGTGTTTGGTGATGTTCATCTCCATCGTTATCAAAATCACCGTGATCGATGGCTTGGCCGCAGAATCCGGGAGGTGTGCCTTCTGGAGTTGGCGTCAGTACAAGTCGTTGTTCGACGGTCTCGTCATTCAAAAAAGCGTGGATGCGCTGTAAAATCGGAATATCAGCGTACGGTCCTTCATTGCTGATGTGCTGATGGAGCCCAAGGATACAGACGTCTCCTTTGAAATTTAACCTACCCAATAAACGTCCATCCTCGCAGAGACCAGAAACAAGATACAACAAAGAGCTTGGATAAATACCGCGCAATGGTCGGGCATTCAAAAGGCGATCCTCCAACTCCTTTTCTTTTTGCATGGTAAACATCCTGAAACGTGCATAGAGATCGGGATAGGCCATCACCGTGTCTTCGAATTCGCTGCATGTTACAGCTGGTGCTAAGAAAATGACATTGTTCAAACGCACATGCTCTAGGCTCCGATTGGCTTGTATACATCGCAACATTTCGCAAATCACAATAGAACCAGCACTATGTGCTACGGCTTCAAATGCAACAGGCATGTTTTGTTCTTTCATTTCCTGCATATACACCTGCAATCGGTCCAGAAAATATCTGCCTGCATGTTGATCTTCGCCTTGAATACCAACATTTTTCTTCCACATATCCTTGGCCTGACGCTTCATCTGACTCCACAAATGATCAGCCACTTCCTCAGGTCCGAAGACTTTAGCAATGCGCAATGCGCGGTAAATTTCTTCCAGTATCGTGGTGAAGAAACCGTGATGGCGACGACGTGCAAAACGATAAATACAACGTGCCGCAATGGTTATGGATTTAGCCATAGACCCGAATGATTCGGCCACAAAACCGTTCCTATCCGCCTTCAAGTTCTCTCCACCAATATGGCCCAACGTCAATTCTTGATTCATTTCAGCCTCAAGCTTCTTCAATGAGTAGCGCTTATACCTCTTGGCTTTGTGCATCAACCACTCCACGTCTAATGTGTTTTCCTCTGCCCTATAATCTCTTGTAAATGCTTCTAAATCCGCTTGGTCAAGAACACTGGAATTGAAACGATCTTCCATGCCCAATTTCTTCAATACTAGTCTTCTGACAATTCCAAATAGTCCTTTCATTTCGGAATTTTTAAAATTATCTTCTACGCCTCCGATGAAAGCCGTCAATGGATCCGTTTCCCAAATGAAACCAATGGGATACACCTTACTTTTCTCGTTGTAGAATCGATGAAAGCGACTCACGGCTTCCATTCCTTTCTTTTCTCCTACCAAACCGCCATGCACAAAAAGGACAATGTGCTCGGGCTTTTCAGCTCTTAAGTTTTCGAAGATGCGGTCAACATCCTCTGGGGTGGTATGGTACTCGCTGAGCCGCTCGATCGGCCAACGGGTAAATGTTCCCCTGGCGTTGATGTTGACGTAATGGAGCTTGGATACTTCTTGTTCTGGCATTTTTTTGCGTTGTTGTTTGGTTTGGCCGTATCCTCGCGAAAGGTGCTCATGAGGACTGGGCAGGGCCTTGGGTTTTGCGATTGAAACCCGAATATATTCAAAAAAACACCACAGAGATCGCCCTCGAATGTTGGAATTTCGGATTCCATAAGACCATCCGGGGTTGGAGATCCATCTCCCTCTTGTTGGATTTAACATAGATTTCATATCAGCGATAAACTTTTGGAAGAACTTTGTGTTTCTGTACCATGTGTTTTCATCTCCGACGTTCGTTCATAGCCGGAATAGGTTTATTCTTCTCGATTCTTGGCTTTCAAGCATTGCACGCCCAATGCGACAACCTCGTGCCCAATGGTGGTTTTGAGCTCAATAACGGGCTTCCCAACGACGATTGTTCGTGGGGGCTTGCAGTGGGTTGGACCAATGCTGCAACCAGCAGCGAATGCAACTCCAGCAATGGCACGCCCGACTATTTCCATCTCGAAGGGCAAGGCGAATTGTCTTCCCTGCCATTGAACTACTTCAGCGAACTGCTCCCTTTGGAAGGTAGCGCCGTCATGGGCATCGGTGGCAACTTGTCGTTTTTGGATAATGCCCGTGAATACATCTCCATCACCTTGAACAGCCCACTGGTCATTGGTGAATCGTATAGCCTTTCTTTTTCAATGACCATCGGCACTCCTCAAGTAGGTGGTCTCTACACCGATGGATGGGGTGTATTGTTATCCGAAGGCATTGTGCTCCAACCCACAGGCACCAACGGATTGATTGCTCCCACAGGCAGCTTGTTCAGTGTTCCTGGCGTTTTCACTTCGCAGGAATGGCAGACCTTCACGTTTGACTTTGTCGCGGATCAGGCCTATACGCAATTGACCTTTGGCAACTTCCTCTCTGATGCCGAACAGACCATCCAGGAATATGGCACACAAGAATTCATTTCCTTGGCCTATGTCTTTATCGATGACTTTGTACTCGAAGGTGGATCACTCAATGCCCCGGAGCTTGATTTGGGGGCTGACTTTGATTTGTGCACCGCCACCAGTACGATCAATGCTGCGGTCGATGGTGCGTTGAGTTATAGCTGGAATAACGGAGCCAACACCAGCGAAATTCTCGTTGCAGCGCTCGGTCTCTATGCCGTAAGTGTAGAATGGACTTGTGGTGTCGTAGTGGACAGTGTAGTGGTCAACCCTTGTCCTGTCCTCACGGTCGACTTGGGCCTCGATCTCACGCTATGCGAAGGCGAATCGGCAACGATCACCAGCACCGTTAGTGGCGGACTTGCCCCTTACACTTACCAGTGGAGTGTGCCGCTCCAAACCAATGCTCAGGCCGTTCAAGTGTCTGCGATTCAAAACACACTAATTTCTTTGCAAGTCACCGACGCTAGCGGTTCGACGGCGATCGACGATGTGGCCATCACGGTCAACGCCAACCTATTGGACATCGATCTAGGTCCCGACACCATCCTATGTCCAGGTGAAAGTATATCCCTGGATGCGACCACCGCCTTGGCCACAGGTTATGCATGGAATACAGGAAATAACGCCTCGACACAACTCATTTCAGAACCGGGTGAATACAGCGTAGCCATCAGCTCCTTGTGCAATGTGGTCAGCGATGCCATCGTTGTGACGAGTGGAGCCATCGATCTCCCTGTGTTCGCCAACACTGCGGCCATTTGTCCCGGCGACGAAGTGAACATTGGCCCCACCTTGCTCGCCACCAGCGATGTGGTTTGGTCGGACGATCCCAGCGCATCCTTTCCGCGATCCATCGATGAGACAGGGCTTTATACTATTACCGTTACAGACAGTTGTGGCACGCGTAATTTCGACATCACCGTTGCGCCCAAAAATTGCGGATGTGAGGTTTTTATCCCCAATTGTTTTACGCCCGACAACGACGGATTGAACGATGTTTTCTTTGCTGAAATCAGCTGCGACTTGGCTGCTTATGATTTGCGAATATTTAATGCCTGGGGTCAGGAGATTTTTCAAAGCAATGATCCAACACAAAAATGGACGGGTGGCGCAACAGAGGCAGCGGAGTACTTTGCCCAAGACGGCGTGTACAATTACATCCTCAAAATTGAAACGACAGAGGCCAATGGATTGGCCAATGTAGAGTACATCAAAGGCAGTGTGCTAATGATCCGATAACCTGCTTTCTTTTGACCGCCAGAAAAACCTGATTCTCCATGCGTTGGTGCATTTCGGCCGCGCTTTCATCTTCCGAAAACAGACCTACCGAACAACACGATGCACACGTGTGCGTCAATCCATCGTGGGCGCATAACTGCCGCTTCGGGACATCAAGTAGTTGATACGACCACCGTTCGACCTGCAAAAAGATTATCAACACTTGACCTGCTTATGTAAAAAGATATCCGTTCATTCGCTATTCTTGCCGCAGATCGCACCACGTCATGTCTTCAAAATCGCTCCATATTCCGGCGCCATGCTCCGAAGTCCTACAACCAAATGCGCACGGCCATTCCACCATGTTCTGCGCGTCGTGTCGAAAAAATGTGCACGATCTGAGCGACGCGTCCGATGCTGAAATCGTGGCTTTTTTCGAAGGGCAAAAAAGTCCCGTGTGTGCACGCTTGCGCAAAAGTCAATTGGACCGCACGCTTGTTGCGACCTCGGAAAAAAGACCGCCAGCTTTGCACCAGATCGATGTGATCATGAGCGCACCGCGTGAAATCATGCACCACGACTTCGATAGGGAAATGGCGTTATTTCAGGGTGAAGTGTTGAGCGCTCTCGACCAAAGTCCACTGCAGTATGTCATTATCGAATTGACAAAAAGTGAGAGCTATGCCATCACCGATGAAAATGGTTTTTTCAGCCTCCCTATCCCAATGGACCGCATAGATGCTTTTCGAATTTATGTCTTCCGCGCGGGGTATAGAGAAAAACGAATGACCATCAAAAACCATCGCATGGATCGCATCAAAATCATTCGTTTGGTCGAAGACGACTACTGCCTTGCTGGTGATGTCTTGTATCACCCAAAAGAGTGATTCACTCCTACTGTACTTCTATTCTGCGTGCATCTCGATAAATATCACTCTGTTATCAACCTATTGCCGATTGGATTGTTTCATCCATTGAAGTAGGTATGAGCGAGCAGAAAAAAAAGATCAATGTGGTGTGGTTGAAACGGGACTTGCGCACGCAGGATCACGCTCCATTGCATGCCGCAGAGCAAGCGGATTTGCCCTACCTCATTCTCTTTTTGTTCGAACCATCGCTGATTACGCATCCCGACACGAGCCTGCGCCATTTGCAATTCCAATACCATTCGGTGTTAGCAATGAACGAGGTATTGCGCCCATCGGGGCATGCGGTGCAGGTTGCTTATGCCGAGGCGCAAGACGTTTTTGAATCCATAAGCAAGGCATTTGCGTTAACGAACGTTTTCAGCAGCATGGAAAGTGGTGTGCATTGCACCTACGACCGCGACAAGGCCATGTCGAAGTGGTTTCAATCCAAGGGCATCGTTTGGCAAGAATTCCAACGCGACGGGGTCATTCGCGGGATACGCAACCGCACGGGGTGGGAAAAAAAGTGGTTCGAAACCATGCACGCCCCCATCCTCACCAATAGCTATCGCCAGCAGGAAAAACTGCAATGGGAATCGCCCTTTCCTGTGCCCATAGCCCTGCTGCAGGACTTGGAAAATTATCCCGAAGCCTTTCAACCGGCTGGTGAAAAATACGGCTGGAAATACCTACAGACTTTTGCTTTGGACCGCGGCAAAAACTACCAACGACACATTAGCAAACCCGCTGAAAGTCGCACCTCATGCGGCAGAATTTCACCTTACATCAGTTGGGGCAATATCAGTATCCGGCAAGCGTACCAATTCGTTTTGCTCCATGCTCCGGTGGAACAACACAAGCGCGCTTATCAAAACTTTTTAATGCGCCTACAGTGGCATTGCCATTTCATCCAAAAGTTCGAAGTGGAATGCCGCTACGAAACCGAATGCATCAACAAAGGGTATGAATTGCTCGAGCACCCGTATCAAGCGGCATGGGTAGAAGCCTGGAAAAATGGCCAAACAGGCTTTCCGATGGTCGATGCGTGCATGCGCTGTTTGCGCCATACTGGATGGATCAATTTCAGGATGCGCGCTATGTTGGTGAGTTTTTTATGCCACCATTTGTACCAAGATTGGCGTACGGGCACTTACCATTTGGCGCAGCTCTTTTTGGACTATGAGCCGGGGATCCATTATCCGCAGTTTCAAATGCAAGCGGGAACCACTGGTGTCAATACCATTCGCATGTACAATC
>CANHSF010000176.1 GCA_947463065.1 Flavobacteriales bacterium
CATGCCAATCTCGACATGCGATTGACCTTGGAGGGCGTCACGGGCGGTACACCAGCACATCAAGGGTTTTCTGAGAGTCAAGCGGCTGCGCTCAAAGCTTTTTTGGCAACACTGACCGACGAGGCTTTGATCAACGACCCCAAATTTTCCGATCCCTTTCAATAGTTCGATAGCCGCTGTTTTTTTCATTTTAAGGGAGATATCAGTTTTTTATATATCTTTGAGGAAGGTACGCATGTATTTGTTTTGTAGAAACATGTCCGCCTAACCTTAACGAATTGTATAGACCCCGCATGTTCCGGCACGTATTCACCATTGTATTTTTATCTTGGGCTCTATCGGCCAATGCGCAGCATGCGAGTTTGTATTGGTACAATCTGCAGTCGGTTGCCCCTTTGGACGAAGCAGACGGCAAGCTGGCATTGACCCGGATGAAGCAGATCACCGCGGATTCGTTGGCTACTTTTACCAATCGCGGAGACTACTTTCAACTGGCTACAAAAACGCCGATCGAGTGGGAGGCATTTCACTCCGCCATGGCCTCTGCAGGCTACTACATTGCCGACATCACCCAGCGGGGTACTTCCCATCAGGAGTATGTCAAAATGGGGTTGGCATATCAGGAGGCGCATTATTTGGCTGATCATCCCGAATTGTGTGCAAGCTGGCCCACGGTCATTGTGCTCAATCCCGAAGAATGGGCGGCATTGGAAGCCGATAAACAAACTTTTGCTCTGAACCATTCCAATCTTTTTCTGGTGAAAGAATGATGCGCAAATGGCTACATACCGCGTTGATTCTCGCTGCTCTGCTATACGCAGCGCAATCCAACGCGCAATGTCCATTCGGAGGAACCTTGCTCACCAACATCAACCCCACCGGTGCGGGTTTTACTGTGAGCAACCCCATCCGCGGCGGGTTTTATGTGACCGTGGCCGTTTGTTCCGGTGCCACATACACCTTTGCAACATGTGGCGATTTTGATTTTGATACTCAAATCACGGTATTCAATGAAGCCAACGCAACAGTGCTTGGTTACAACGATGATGGCTGTGGAGTACAATCCACCGTTACGGTGATTTCTACATTTACAGGAACAATGCGTGTCCTCGTGAATCGATATAGCTGCTTGGGCTCTGGTGCTACGGTATTTTCCACGTTAACAGTAACTCAGTTGACGGATTGTGGGTCTGCCGTCGCATCAGCCAATGACGGCTGCGCAGGAGCACTTCCAATCGCCTGTGGCCAAACCATCACCGGCAGCACCTCCGATGCCACGCCGGAGGCCATCCCAGGGGGTTGTGGCAATGCGACTTCGGCCAGCGAATGGTATGTATTCACGGGCAATGGACAAAACATTACCGCCAGCTTGTGTGGAAGCGCCTACGATACATGGATAAGCGTTGTGACAGGCCCTTGTGGAGGAACACAAACCTGTATTGCATCGAGCGACGACTTTTGCTTAGCGCAGAGCCAAGTTACATTTCTTTCGATCACCGGTCAGACGTACTACATTCGGGTAGCGGGTTTCGGAAGCAGCAGTGGCAATTACACACTTGCTCTAACGTGCACAGTGCCGCTGGCCAACGATGGCTGCGCGGGTGCACTGCCGATTGCTTGTGGCCAAACGATCACCAGCAGCACGGTGGGAGCAACCGCGGAGACCAATGTCGGGGGCTGCGGCAATGCCACTTCGCCCACCTTGTGGTATTCTTTTGTGGGTACGGGCCAATTGACCACAGTGAGCTTATGCGGCAGTGCATACGACACGCAGTTGGGAATTATATCTGGACCCTGCGGTGGTGCGCAAACGTGTGTCATAGGCAACGACGACTTTTGTGGACTCCAATCGCAAGTGAACTTCTCCGCTGTATTGGGAGTCACCTATTACATACGCGTAGGCGGTATTGGCGCTCAATCTGGGGCATTTACTTTGAGTTTAACATGTGTGACAGAGACGGGCAATGATCCTTGTTCTGGTGCATTGCCCATTGACTGCGGCCAAACCGTGAGCGGCAGCACATCTGCTATGAATCCCGATGCCTTTCCCGCCGGATGTGGAATAGCCGGCTCTGCGGGTGCGTGGTACACTTTTGTCGGCAATGGCGATGTGGTCACCTTGAACACCTGCACCGGGTCCAATTACGATACGCAGATCAGCGTCTTCAATGGCGATTGTGCGGGGTTGAATTGCGTCGGAACCAACGATCAATTTTGTGGCGATCAATCGCAAGTTGTTTTTTTGAGTGCGGCAGGTTCGACCTACTATGTGCTTGTGCATGGACTGCTTGATTTTGGTACGTTTGGGTTGAGCATGACGTGCGCGCCATTTACACCTTCACCGCAAGAATGCCAAGGTGCCAGCACTGTTTGCAACGACCAACAATTCAATGGCAATTCGTCTGGATTTGGATTCAACCAAGAGTTGAACGATGGCAATAGCGGATGTTTGTTTGAAGAAAATCAGAGTTCGTGGTACATCTTCTCACCAACTACAGTGGGTACCATCGGTTTCACCATCAACCCGACACCAATCGTAGATTATGATTTTGCCGTTTGGGGTCCCTTTGCAAGCGCGCCTTGTCCTCCTGTGGGAGAGCCTCTGCGCTGCAGCTTTAGCGCGTTGGTAGCACCCACTGGCTTGGGCAATGGCGCCACCGACTTTACAGAGGGTGTTGGAGGCAATGCTTGGGTCGCTCCCATCACGATAACCGCGGCAGATATCAATCAGTTTTATGTAATGGTGTTGGACAATTTTTCGCAAAGCACAACGCCATTTGTGTTCGACTGGACGCTATCGGGAGTTGTCTTGGATTGTTCACTGCAATTGCCGGTGACCTATACCGATTGGAGAGGCGAAGCAATGTCCAAAGTGAATCGATTGCATTGGTCCACAGCCACCGAATCCATGAATGAAATGTTTATCGTGGAGCGAAGTTCCGACAATGTGAATTTTGAACGCATCGGCACAGTGGAGGGCAATGGCACCACCTTAGAAACGCAAACGTACCGCTTCGACGATGTACATCCGCTGCCCTCGATTGCCTATTATCGCCTGCGTCAGGTGGACTGGAATGGCGACAACCATTTGTCCGATGCCATTGCCATCGAGCGTCCAACGCATTTCATGCTTGCCCCCAATCCAGCTAGTGATGTGGTGCGTATCTTGTTCACCGAGAACGAGTTCACGTGGAGCAGTTGCGAATTGACCGACATGGTGGGTCGAACGATCATTCGGTACGGTGCTGATGCATCCACTGGCGGAGTGATGGAATGGTCCATAGCGCATCTGCAACCCGGTACGTATGCCGTTGTGCTGCGATCCAAGGAAGGAGCCATTGTTCAGCAAGAACGATTGGTTGTACGCTGATGATGAACAAATTTGTTGGCATCTCTTTTTGCGCAAGCACTTGACCAGGTGGCGCGCGATAAATATCTGATAGCATCCATTCATATTACTCGATCCTTTGTGTATATTAGCCCAAACAATAACCGAACATGCCATTCAATTCAGTTTTTGGTTGGATCATAAAGAAGCGCATTCACCAGATCGAGTTATTTAAAAAATATCCGATGGAAGTGCAGCAGGAGTTGTTTCGCAGCTTGATCGATCAGGCAGCGATGACTCGCTTCGGTGTGGAACACCATTTCCCGAATATTCGTTCGGTTGGCGATTTTAAGAAGGCTGTACCCGTTCGCAATTACGAGGCCTTTGTGCCCTATATCGATGCCCTGCGCGATGGTCAGCAGAATATCCTTTGGCCGTCGAAGCTCAAGTGGTTTGCCAAAAGCAGTGGCACCACCGATGCACGAAGCAAGTTTATTCCCGTTTCATCCGAGGCTTTGGAAGAATGCCATTACAAGGGCGGCAAGGATTTGTTGGCCATGTATGTGGACCAACGTCCGAATGCCAAATTGTACAACGGAAAGACCTTGGTGGTGGGTGGCTCTTCGCGGGTCAACGTATTCAATGAAGATGGATACACGGGCGATTTGTCCGCCATCATTATCCGCAACTTGCCCATTTGGGTGGAGTTGCGCCGCACGCCCAGCAAAGAAATTGCGCTGCTCGAAAATTGGGAAGAGAAAATCGAGTTGATGGCCGAAACCACCTCGCAAGAAGATGTTTCCATTTTGGCTGGCGTTCCGAGTTGGACCTTGTTGCTGGTCAAACGGGTAATGGAAATGCGCGGTGCGACAAACATCTTTGAGGTGTGGCCCAATTTGGAATTGTACATGCACGGCGGTGTGAGCTTCAAGCCATACCGTCAGGAGTTCCAAAAAATTGCACCGGGCGATCAACTCAATTGCATCGAAACCTATAATGCGAGCGAAGGTTTTTTTGGCATTCAAGATCGCATTGGCGAAGACGATCTACTGCTGATGTTGGACTACGGCATTTACTATGAGTTTATGCCCATGTCCGAATATGGAAAACCCAATCCGCATACATTGGAGTTGCATGAAGTGGAGTTGAATCAAAACTATGCGGTGGTCATTTCAACCAACGCTGGCCTGTGGCGATATCTGGTGGGCGATACCGTGCGCTTTACGTCCAAGGCCCCGTACCGCATTCAAGTTACCGGACGCACACGCCATTACATCAATGTGTTTGGCGAAGAAGTTATGGTAGAGAACAGCGATCGAGCGATAGAAGCAGCGTGCCGTGCCACTGGAGCCACCATCTCCGATTATACCGTGGCGCCAGCGTACATGGTCGAAGGTAAATGCGGGCATCATGAATGGCTCATTGAGTTTAGCAGCGAACCGAATGATCGTTCAGTTTTTGATCACGTGCTGGATCGCACTTTGCGCGAGGTCAATTCGGACTACGATGCCAAGCGAACCAATAATTTTATTTTGTCGCCACCCGTGGTGAGGACAGCACCTAGCGGGCTGTTTTATCAATGGTTAAAGCAGGCCGACAAATTGGGTGGCCAGCACAAAGTTCCGCGTTTGTGCAACGACCGGCGGTATATGGATCAGCTCCTTGCTATACAGGAGAGCATGTATGCCGAAGTGATTTCGTCGAGGCAACCATAAAGGCGACTGGGTTGCATGTTGGATGGGCGCCCAAGCAGTATCATTTTTTTTCTTATTTTAAAGGTATCATCTTTGTTGGAAAGTAATCCCATGTTGAATTTTTTTCGATCCACTTCTTTGGTGAGCATTGCTGTAACCTTGTTGAGCCTGATGCAATCGGCCAGCACTGTGTTTGCGCAAACGTGGAGCCCTTTGGATACCTTGGACATCCCGAGCAAAAAATTCCAAGTGGATGCATTGGAGAATGTCTATGCCATGACGGATGATTACATTGAGGTGCTTCGCCGACAAGATGGGCGGACCTTTCGCAGTTCCTTTTTGGAATACGGTTCCAACTACCTATTGGACTTGACCAATCCGCTCAAACCCTTTTTGTTTTATCCCGACCAAGGCATTGCTTTGTTTTTGGACAACATGCTGAGTTTTCAGGGAGAGACGGTTCGGTGGCAGGAGATGGGATTTGAGCAGATCGAGCTTATGGCGGGAAGCAGGGGAGACCATTTTTGGTTGTGGGACGGTTTGTCCAATGAGTTGATCCGCGTGAATAAACAACTGCAAGTGCAGCAGCGCACAGGAGAATTGTCGGCACGATTGGGCATGGTGATCCGTCCGATCCAAATCATGGAGTGTGGCGACGACGTGTGTGTGGTGACCGAGAGTGGCGATGTGTTGGTGTTGGATTTGTTTGGAGCATATCGTTCCAGGTTTCAGATTCCCCAAGGCAGTAGGCTTTTGGGGTTCAAAGGAGCAGTAGTGGTTTGGCAGCAAGCCAATGCGATGCATTTGTTGGATATACAGACGTGGGCGGAGGAAGTAGTAGGCGGGATGCCGGCGCAATGTGTTTTTGAGTGTTGGCAAAGCGATCGATGGTATGCCCGTTGCGGAAAAGAAGTCGTTCGTTATGCCCTCTTGGCGAAGCAATAAATTTTAATAGCTTGAATTCGAGCGCATTGGATGTTTAGGAGGTGAAATTGCTGTTAATGCCACGCTAAAATTTGACTTGAAATATTTTTTTCGATATATTTGAATATAAAATTCGGTCGTTCAGTGAGTTATATAAGTGTAAAAAAAAAGTCTTGGAAATAACAATTTCTTAAGGCCACCTTCATATACTTGCAACGTCTGAATGGAGGAAGAATCTTTTTTCTTCGGTTTGCTTAACCAAACCCAATAGCATCCAATGCTTAGACAAACCTTAACAACATCCGTTGTTTCGTCTGTGGTTTCCAAAAATTCGCTACCCTTTGTGGGGTGGTTATCTGCTTTTGTAATCTTTTTTAATCAAATCATAATTAACATGAACAAAAACAATTACTCAGCGCGAACGCGATTATTGCGTTTGAAGGGGTGGCTCTTTACGGGGCTGATCCTTGCAGTGTCTACAGTGATTGGTGTCGCCCAAACGACGCTAATTAGTCCGACTGGCGATGGTGGATTCGAGACGGGATCGACCTTCGCAGCCAATGGTTGGACAACCGTTAATGCTACCACCAATACATGGCAGGTAGGAGCCGTGCCCGCATGGTTTACAGGATCACGTGGTGCATATGTGTCTAACAACGTGGGTACATCTTGGGCATACACCAATACCTCTACTAGCCGTTCGCATTTCTACCGTGATGTTGTGTTTCCCGCTGGAGAAACAAATATTACTTTGACCTTCGATTGGCGAGGCAATGGTAACGATGGTAATTTTGACAACCTTCAGGTTTATATTGCTAACACTACCGTTACGCCCACAACAGCAGGACCAACTAGTACAGGCACAACAGTAACAGGTTGGGCAGGTTATACCGATGGGACAACGGGTTACTATTTGTTGCGGAGAAATGGCACAGTTAACCCAACTACTACAACCGCTGTATCTTATACATTTACAGCTGCTCAGGGTACTTATTGTGCTGGTAATACAAGAAGATTGATCTTTACATGGAAAAACGATGGA
>CANHSF010000177.1 GCA_947463065.1 Flavobacteriales bacterium
CAATACGGGGCGTAAGTTGGAGGAAATTGGTTTCAAGGGCAGCTTCACCAACGGCGATAGTCTCAACGCATCCACCATGCGCTTTGAGTTGGAGCAATTTTCTGCCCGCCCCGAAGCTGGCACCTTCAGCGGTAAGTTGGTGGTTCAAAATTTCAACGCCCCCGATATTGATATGAATTTGTTGTCCGACTTCGATCTTGATTATCTCGCGGGATTTTTTGGACTCGAGGAATTGAGTGGCTTGGATGGCCGCGTAGCCTTGACCATGAATTTTCATGACATCATTGACTTCGAGCATCCAGAGCGAGCCATACAACAAATGAACGAGTCGTATTTTACCGAGTTGTTGATTGAAAACCTCACGTTTGCTTCTCCTGATTTGGATGCCCCCATTCGCGATCTCGATGTCAAGGCCACATGGCAAGGTCATGCTGCGCAAATCGATCTTTTGCATCTGCAATATGGTGGAAGTGATCTCAACATCAGCGGCCATGTCAGTGATCTTCCTGCGATCATGCATCACAGTGATATTCCGGTGTCCTGTGATTTGGATATTCGCTCGTCGCGTTTGGATTTGCGCGAAATCACGGGTTATGCCAAGGATACCCTGGCGGGCGTAGACGAAGAGTTGCAGGATCTCGCTTTGCAGTTGCGCTTCAATGCATCGGCCCGCGCATTCACGGAGTCGCCTTACTTGCCGATGGGCGAATTCTTTATCGATCAACTCAATGTCAAAGCCAAACATTATCCGCATCACTTGCATGATTTCCGCGCTGACGTGCTCATTTCTGAAACCGATTTCAAGGTCATTGATTTCACTGGAGTCATTGATCAATCGGACTTTCACTTCGACGGTCGATTGGAAAACTATGCCATTTGGTTCAGCGATAAGATGGTAGGGGACACGCATGTGGAATTCGATTTGATGTCGAAGCATTTGCATTTCGATAATTTATTCACCTACAAAGGCGATCGTTTTGTGCCCGAGGAATATCGCCACGAAGAGGCCGAAAATGTCAAGCTACACGGTGATGTGCGCATGCATTTTATCGATTCGCTTCAGGGCATCGACTTGACATTGGATCATTTCAGTGGCAAGGTTAAAGCACATCATTTGGCCTTCAAGGATTTTAGCGGCGAAGTCAGCTACCAACCAGCGGCATTGGATGTGCGCAATTTTGGTGGCAAAATGGGGCATTCCGATTTCCGGATCGATTTGCATTATGCCTTGTTGCCCAACACCACTGCACCTTCGCAATTGAAGATCAGGGGCAAACATTTGGATATGGATGAACTGCTCGAAGAACAGGCCAAGGCGACAGCCCCTGAGGCTGTTGCTGCTGCTGCTTCAAGCACTCCCAATCCTGCTGCGACTTCCGCTCATGATGAAGTGTTCAGTTTGTATGACTTCGATTTTATCGATATGGACATGGCCTTTGATTTGGGCCATTTCAATTATCATCATCACGATTTGGCCAATTTCAAAGCCAGTGCACGCATGCGAAAGGGTCATGTCATTCATTTGGATCGCATGGATTTTGATGCGGCTGGCGGACATTTCGACATCAAAGGCAAACTGAGTGGCGAGGACAAACAACACATCTATTTCGAGCCCGATGTTCAACTCACCAATGTGGATTTGGACAAGTTCATGGTCAAGTTTGAAAACTTCGGTCAAGACCATTTGGTGGCTGAAAATGTGCACGGCAAATGCACCACACACATCACTGGAAAAGTTCACTTGCACGCCGATATGGTGCCTAAATTGGACGATTCCGAAATTGTGATGGATGTCCTATTGCTCAATGGAAGATTGGAAAATTATGAGCCCATTCTAGCCATGGCCGAATATTTTCAGAACAAAGACCTTACGAAGATCTATTTTGACACCTTGTCGAACACCATCACCATGCGCAATGAAATCATCGACATTCCCCGCATGACGATCAATTCCAGCATTGGATTCATGGAGATCAAAGGCAAACAACACATGAATGACGCCATGGACATGGATTACGTCATTGGTATTCCGTGGCGTTTGATTGGCGAGGTAGCAGGAACCAAATTGTTTGGGCGCAAAAAGAACGAGCCCGAAACCAATGATGAAATGATCTATCGCCGCGAGAATGAACGATTGGTGTACATTAAAATGACGGGCAACCCGGATGATTTCAAAATAGCATTGACGCGCAAGTCGAAGTCTTAATAGGGAGTGGTAGAAAATAAAAAGAGGAATACCCATTGGGCATTCCTCTTTTTTTATGAAATGGAAGTGGACTAGCGCATCATCATGCTTTGCGTGCCTTTCACTTGATCAACGTTGACCAGCTTGAAGAAGTAATTGGCATTGCGCATGTGCGGCATCGGATATTGCATGTTCACCTCTTCGCCCGCTTGCATTACGCCATTGTAAACGGTAGAGATCAATTGACCTTGCAACGAGTACAATTCGAGAGTGGTGCGCCCCGATTTTACAGCCTTGAACGCGATGCGGAATGTTTCGTCGCCCGCATAGGAAACACTCAATTCGGGCAATACAGGTTGCGGTTGCGATGGTGTCAATGGTGTTGCATTTCCACCTACAGCTATGGTCTGTGTGTGGCTTACGGTATTGCCGGCACAATCGGTCGCTGTCCATGTGCGCTCAATGGTTTGTGGTTGGCAGCAATCGTTGGTGGCGAAGAAATCACCATGTCCATTGACCTGAGTACCATTGACAGTGCCATTGTAAAACAACCAGCCACTGATACCATAATCCAAGTTGCGGTTATTGGCGCGTTCGCCCATTTGGAAACCATAATAAAAGGTCGCCGGAGCATGGGTGAATTGCAATGTGCTTCCCGCCAAAGCTCCAAGTCCTGTCGCTGAGCTGGTAGAAACCAATTCATAGTACATCCAACTCTGATGGTAGTTAGCAGCTACACCTAAATCATCTTTGTAGGTGCGGCCTAAGGCGCTCCAAGAGGTCCAATCTTGTCCGTTGACCAAATGCAATTCGATCGACCAACGGTAGTCTGCATTCATTGTATTGGCAACCTCGGCTTGAACGATCGCAGTTCCTGTTGCATGATTGACGGTCATGCTTGGTGACCCCGTGAACACATAATTAGCACCAATTCCATTCAACCCCGGCAACCACAAGGCCACATCGCCGAAGATGGCATCTGGTGTGGTCAATTGACAGGTTTCTGGCGCATTGGGCACATCGGTTATGGTTTCGGTGTATTGCACGGTGACATTGTTTTGGCAATTGTCAACGGCACTAACATTTGGGACAGGTAAGGTCGTTCCGCATTCCACCATCATATCAGCGGGTACATTGATGAGGATGGGTGCCTCATTGTCCACTACATGGATGGTATGTGCATGGCTGCTGACATTGCCACACAAGTCTGTTGCCGTATAGATGCGGAGGATGTCGTAATTGGAAGGACAAGAGCCTATGGTAGTGGTTTCTTCTACCTCCAAGGTGACATCACTGCAATCCACAATGCTGAGATTACTTGGTGCGGGGATCGCATCACAGCTCACTTCGATGTCTTGTGGCAACGCACCGAGCACAGGAGCTTCGATGTCCGAAACCGCAATGGTTTGTGTCCATGAACTGGTATTGCCACAACCGTCGGTGGCCGTCCAGGTGCGAACAATGTGGTATGGACAACCGTCCAAAACCAATACTTCATTGAAGGCTACATCGACCGCTGAACAGTTGTCGGTTACCGTTGGAGCAACAGCATTTGGAATGGTAGTGCAGGTGGCAGATACATTCGCTAGTGCGTTGGCCACGATGACGGGCGCAATGCCGTCGGTCACTGTTATCACTTGGGTGCGTGTCGAAGTATTACCGCAGGCATCGGTGGCCGACCAGAATCGTGTAATGAGTTGTCCGCAATCGGTGGACTCTTCGAATTCAAAGTAATCGATGAAGGGGTCAACGGTGCAGTTGTCGGTCGCTGTCAATACTGGAATAGCAGGCAGCGGACTTCCGCATGCAATTTGCACCGGTGCGGGATTCCCACTCCAAACAGGAGCTTGAGTATCGGCAACCGTGATGCTTTGGTTGGCTACTGCTGTATTGCCGCATTGGTCGGTCGCTGTCCACGTGCGGATGATGGTGTATGATCCATCGCAATTGCCCGGCACAGTAGACTCTTGGAACTGCAAAGTGGTTTGACTGGAACAGTTGTCGGATACCGTGATGGTCGTTGGTACCGCAGGATATTGGAAGTTTTGGCAAGATGCTGTGTAGCTCTGCGGAACACCAAGGATCACTGGAGGTTGATTGTCGCTGATGACCACGGTTTGAGAAACGGAGGTCGAATTGCCACAAGCGTCAGTAGCAGTCCAAGTGCGTACGACCTGTTGCGAGCATCCGCTGCCCGACCAAACTTCGGTCATGGTAACTGGAACGTTCGGAGTGCAATTGTCTGTAGCAATAGGTGCTGTCGGAGGAGCAGGACTGGTGCAGGCAGTAGTGAACGATGCAGGCACCATAGTGAACACAGGTCCTTGCGTATCGGCCACGTTGATGGTTTGTACGAATTGCGCCGAGTTTCCACAAAGATCTGTCGCCGTATACGTGCGCACAATTTGGTATGAACACCCTTGTCCATTGGTCACATCCTGATGGGTAATGATAATATCTGCGCTGCAGTTATCGGATACATTGGGCGTCAAATTATTGACACTGGTGCATGTGGCCGAAATCACTGCGGGCATCGCAAACACTGGCGGTGTATTGTCGATCAAGGTAATGATTTGATCGGCCATTTGCATGTTGCCGCAGTTGTCAGTAGCGATCCAAGTGCGTGTAATGATGGTCTCACAATCGCCGAAGAAGTAATCTTCGCTCATGGTCACCGCAACGGCATTGTCGCAATTGTCGGTGGCGGTGACATTGGTGTTGGGAATGGTGCTTCCACAGTTCAATGTGAGGTCGGCAGGGATGGTGTTGAATACAGGAGGAATAGCATCCGTGAAAGTCACGATTTGTGATGCCGTGGCGGTGTTGCCGCATGCATCAGTGGCCGTGAAAACCCGAGTGATGGTTTGGCAACCGATCGCTGTCGAATTCACTTGTTGCTGCACCGTAACAGTGGCCGCACCGCAGTTGTCGGTCGCAGTAGCCATAGTGGTTGGAACTGCACTGCCGCAAGGCAAGGTAACAGCAGCAGGGATGCTTTGAAAAACGGGAGCAATGGCGTCGCTGACCACAACAGTTTGCGTGAACGAACTGGAATTGCCGCACGCATCAGTAGCGGTCCAAGTGCGTTGGCGTGTACCCGAACAGTTGTTGATATTGCCCGATTCGGAATAGGTGACAATAGGCTCACCACACGCATCGGTGATGGCAGGTTCGGGCAATACCGCTAAGTCAGCACATGACAAGGATAACACAGACTCAATACCCGATATCACAGGCGCTTGGGTGTCATCAATGTGGATGTATTGCACAAAAGTGGCGCTATTTCCACACGCATCAACAGCCACATAAGTGCGTTCGATGGTGGGAATACATGCTCCTGAGAATTCAGTGTCGGTAAACGAAATGCTGATGGTCGCAGCACCGCAATCGTCCGTAGCACTGACCATTGGAATACTGTCACCACATTCGAGGTATATATCTGTTGGCGCATCGATGAAAACAGGCGCTTGACTATCGGTGTAGGTCAAGTTACCACCGATGCTCGACGAATTGCCACAGTGATCCGTAGCGGTGATGGTGTAGATCACATTTACGACACAATCGCTGCTTGGATTGCCTGTATTGACGACAGCATCGGGGCAAATGAAATAACCGTTATTGGTTGTTCCGTCAACAAAGTTCTCGTTCAACGCAGTGAGCGCTGCATTCAGAGCTGAGGAGGAGGAATTCGAGTTGCACCCGCCGATATGTGCATTTGCAAGTAGTAATAATTCACTAACGGTAATTCCTTGAAACGGACCTTGCGCAATGATAAGTTGAGCGAAGGGAGTGGAGGAAGAACCAAAATTGGGATCATAACTATCGAAGGTCACATTCAATGTAGCAGCGACCAATTGACCGGCAAGTACGTTGTTGTATCCGTTGCCAGGATCAATCAAGTTTCCTGCTGGCAGCATGGATGGCGTAGATCCAGAAGGAAGGAAATCCGTAATGGCTTGTGCTGATGCCAAAGTAAGCGAGTTGTCGCAGCCGATGGTCAATCCATTGGGAAAGGCCTGAGCAAAATGGGTATGCAAATAAACACCAGGGTTGTTGCCATTGGGCTGTGCGCCCCAACCACCTTGGGTTTGTGAACGGTAGCCATCGATCGTACAATCGATCGCAACAGGCGCAGTAGCGATGTCAACGGTCACCACAGGATTGGGATCACAATCGGTAACGGTGTACTGTAAATTGTTGAGGTCATCGCATGATGTGATGGCAGTCGAAGTGAGCGTAATAACAGGAGCTTCGACATCTTCCACGGTAATGGTTTGATCGCAGAATGTCCCAGTTCCATCGCTGAGTGAAATGACCCAATGGCGCACCAAAATCACAGGACAAGCCGTGCTTAGGTATTCATCGGTGAAGGTAATGGTTGAACCAGCGGGGGCGATCGGTTGACCGTTGAATTCGGGCGCAGTGCTGCTGCCACAGTTCAATACAGCATCGCTTGGACATGTTACACCGTTGGGCGAGCCAGTATTGTCATCATCGTCCTCATCATCATTATCGTTGTCGTCGCCATCATTGTCCTCGTTATCGTCATCTTCATTGTCGTCGTCATCGCTGTCCTCATCATCGTTATCATCGTCGTCATCATCATTGTCATCGTCGTCGTCATCGTTGTTGCCGCCATTGCCGCAGTTTCCGTTGCCTGACGAATTATCGTTGTCGTCGTCATCGCTGTCCTCATCATCATTGTCCTCATCATCATTG
>CANHSF010000178.1 GCA_947463065.1 Flavobacteriales bacterium
AAGAGAGCTGGTGAATTATGCTCTGGCTAACTTTGAAAATGTTTCGTTTCGTCAGGCCTGTAGGACATTCAACTTGAGCACTTCAGTTTATCGCTATATTCCATTGGTTAAAGAAGATGACCTATTGCTTCACCAACACATTGTGACAACGGCAGAAAACCGACCAAAATGGGGCTTTTGGAAGCTATTTCATCGTATGGTGAATATTTCACACCCAACTGACCCACCCATTTCACTGCCAACTGACCAAGTGATTTCACTGTGAACTGACTCACCTAAAATGGGCGTTTTGAGGAGACAACAACGTGGATAATTATTTCATACGAAATGCCCAGATAATTGTCAGCACAATGCGTGAACACCGCTGGTAGACAATCCGAAAGGATCCGTTCTCGCGTTCTTTTTTTGTTGACAGCCAACCGAGCAATTGCAACCTTCGGGACCGAGAAAGAGCCCAAAAATTTGTTCAGATTTCGCCTCTGTTCTTCCCAAAACCGCCCAACATGATCCACCCCAAGCAAACCGCCAATGAACGCACACGAAAATCCCCAAATAACCGCAATATACTGAAAAACAGGAATGTAAGTATTTTTTCAAAAATGAAAAACCACTTACACTTTGTTTTTCCGTCGGATTTTTGATTTGTAAGCGGTTTTTTACTTTCAAAAAAAAACTTACAAAAACCAAAAGCTTAGCCGAAAAAACTGTGCTTTTGACTCCTCCTGGCTAGATGTTTTAGCAGGCACAAACTTCAGGGCTATGTGAGCGCAAACATGCGCGGAAGTGGCGGGAAAAGGATTATTGAATATTTCACACCCAACTGACCCAGTGCTTCTTTTGTGATCTCTGCAACAAGACAAGATCATCGTATTAGCTTTATATACCTTTGCTCACGAACTGAGGTAGAAGTTACTTACCAATTGGGCTTAGGGTATTATTTCCAAACCTCAAATGATTTCATCACCACTCCGCCATACCTTTACATCTCAACCATTTCCCCCCCCCCATGCTCACCGCCATCCACCCCAAACTGCCCATGCGCGATAAAGCCATCACCACGGCGTATTATGTCCAACTGGGTTTTGAAGTGTGTGGCGACAGCGATTTTGAGGGGTATCTGATGATGCAAAAAGACCATGTTCAAATACACTTCTTCGCCTTCCCCGAACTGGATCCAAAAACCAATTACGGGCAAGTGTATATTCGAACCAACCGCATCGATGACCTCTACCAATCGCTGCTGGACAACAACGTCGCGATCCATCCCAACGGACATCTGACCACGAAGCCATGGGGACAACGGGAATTCGCGCTGCTCGATCCAGACAACAATCTTTTGACCTTTGGGCAAAGTGTGGATTGATCCCTCGTGATCGTTTCTTGTCCGCGCTTTCAGCATATCCCGGCCTGGGCAATGTCTGCTTCCGCCTTCCTGTTTGTTCTGAAGGCGTTGTGAAACTACCGCTCTCCCTTCCTTGACCGCGATGGGACGTTTTGTTGGGTAGTTTCTCAGCTAAGTCTCAGATCAGGCTCGACTTACCCGTGACCACCTTGTTGAAAATCATGCAAACATTGAAGCTCATATTAAAACAAAATTTAGCTCAATTCGTCACCATTTTGAGCTCAAAACACTATCTGCGTGACCAAAATCCACACAAATGCTGTACAATAAAGAACTTCAGATCATTGATTTTATCAAAAAAATGGGAAGGCCTTTGAATTAGGAATGCGTTCTCTAGAAAATGATCATTACCCTCTTTACCATGGCACAACAAACATATGTCCTGTGCTTCATGCGATCACTTCTCATTTACCGCACTAAATCGCCCAAACTTCGGCGACTCGAACGTCCATTCGGCTGTCACCAATCGCTCTGCACTCGTGATACTGTGCCATACCGAACCGGTAACGGGCGACTTCAAAATATGAATTTCTTGCGCAGGCATATAACTCTGAGCCAACATATACCGCACTTCGCCATTGGAATGTACCACCTTGTCCACGATCATCACCGCATGGCCTGGCGCGCCGCCCTGCACCACCACATCGCCTATGCGCAAATCCTGAAGCGATGCGGCTTGCAATTCTTTGCTCAACGATAGCGTTCCGGCATACATATACACATGATCCAGATACGAACGAAAACAGGCGTAACTGGTATCCACTCCTGTTCCCGCGACCCATTGGGTGTGCTGGCCTCTCACCACCAATCGTTTGCCTTTGCGCCATTCGGAATAATCCATGCGCCAGCCGTTGGTCAAATAAAAATGGATATCATCATAACGCTTTTGCTGCCACAAATACTCCGCAATCATGCGTATGCAGGCATCGGCGCATTGCTGCAAATCGCGCTGCCCCACGTCATAGGTCAATACCGCCGCATGGATGGCCTGATTGTCCTTCAGTGCTCCATTGTATAGATGTACGGGATGTTCGTCGGGATGCAGCGGCATCTGGCGAAAGAACTGGTCCAACGCATCGCCCGTGGGTCGAACAAATCCATCCGGTGGTTGAAATCGCGTGGATAGTTTCGTCCCCGTCCGATCGACTTCGTGGACGGCGTTCGGGTTGATTTGAGGGTGCATGAATGAACATGCCACCGCTACGGTGAGACATGAAAAAAGGAATCCTTGCATACACGACGAACGCAGGATTCCTTTACCGTATTGTCTAAGGGCAACAATCCGTGCCCCGAAGTTCTATTTAACCGAGATTATGCAGTCGAATTTCTATTCCGATCCAAAATCCCTGCAAATCCAAGCATCCCGCTTAGGCGGGACAGGTCTTGCTCGTTTCGAGTGCTCACCGTGAGGGTGATCACGCCTGCGCGCTCAAAACTTGCGCGAATACTTGGATTTATTGGGCTTTTGAATCTCATTTACGAAACCGACTGCATAATTTGGGTTTAACGCAACAATTCTTCGTCGATCATCACGCGGCGCATGCGCTCGCTGATCAACTGACTCACCGGCACCAAAGGCAGACGCAAGTAGTTTTCACAGACATCCAAATGCGACAACACTTCTTTGATGCCCGCTGGATTGCCTTCGACAAACAAGAGCTGCACGAGTTCCAACAAGCGATAATGAATGGCGCGTGCCTCCACTACTTCACCTTTGGCGGCATGTTTGACCATCGCGCTCCATTCGGCAGGGAATGCATTGCCAATCACCGATATCACGCCATCGGCGCCAGCAGCCATCAATGGCATGGTGATGCTGTCGTCGCCACTGATCACCAAAAAGTCTTTCGGACGCTCACGGATAATGGTCATGATCTGCTCCATATTGCCACTGGCTTCTTTGATCCCAATCACATTGCGGCAATCAAAGGCGATGCGCTGCACAGTATCGGGCAACAAATTGCAGCCCGTGCGTCCAGGAACATTGTAGAGTATAATGGGCAGTTTGCTATGTTCACTCAACGCTTTGTAATGCTCAAATAATCCGTTTTGGGTCGGCTTGCTATAATAGGGCGCCACAGACAAGATCGCAGTCAAGCCAGCCGCATCCATGCGATCCAATTGCGCGCAGAGATCGAGGGTGTTGTTGCCGCCCAATCCCAACACCACAGGTTTACGCCCCGCATTGGTGGCCAATACGGTGTCAAGAACCAACTTCTTGTCTTCTTTGTCCATCACCGACGTTTCGCCCGTGGTGCCCATTACCACCAAATAATCTACACCACCATCCACGAGATGATCGGTGAGCTTCTTCAATGCAGGCACATCCACACTGCCGTCTTTCTTAAATGGTGTAACCATCGCTACACCTGTTCCCTTTAGTTGATTCATCGTATTTTACTGTTACTCAAATATTGATTCAATTGTGCTACAAATTTATCGATTCCGACCACCTGGCCCATGTCGATGATGATGTCGCAATAGCGCTCGCCCATCGTGCCTTTGACGCCCACTTTCATGCTGGCTCTACTCTCCTTGAGCACGTAGTTGAGCGGCAATGCACTTCCTCCACTGAGGTCGAGCAGAATGTGAAATTCTTCATTGATAAAACTCTCAATCCCCCGCATTGGTTTACCGTACCAGTTCAAATCGGCCAACTCAAAGTATTCGAACTCGAGCGAATGTTGCTGGTAGTTGGGGATTTTTTTGGTCGGCGCATCCACAAAACCCAAGGCCTTCACGGTTTTGATCTCAAAAGTCGATTTGAGAAATTGTGCATATTCGCGAACGGCTTTATAAAAGTTCTCGTCGATATCCTGATAAATGATGCCGATGCTCTGAGCCGAATTAAAATTGTAGCCCTTGCGCAAACGCACGGCATCCAGCTCTTTCCGCAACATCTTGCGGCCAAAACTATATCGTATTGGTTTGGCTATTTTCATACTCTTGGGGCTTCCGATTTTCCTCCGAAAACCGTTACGAATTACGTCCTTACAAAGGTAGCACAAACCCAAGATTTGTTATTTATTCCCATTCGTGTTGTTCGAAAAAACCAAACCTCCCGCCCATGGTGCGCTGAAACTTATTTTTTATCTTTCGAGTATACACATCAAGAGGCCATTTCCAATGGCGTTGCTGGCCCTTCAACATCGTGTTGCTCGCTCTGTTTTCGCCTTCCAAACGCTTGTTCCTCGAGCTCTTGGTGGATCGCTAAAAACAGGAAATCATCCGAAACTGCTTGGCAGGTCTTCCTCCCATCAGCGTCCATTGCGGCAACAGTTGGCACAAGTGCGCGAGCATATTCGGCATTGGGTTTGCCTTGCAAGAAATAAAAATCGTTGTTCTATGAGTCAAGCGCTTCACTCCCACTCCTCCTCTCTAGACCCCAATTGGGTGACTACTGGAATTTTGGACTTCGAATTCAAAAAGTACATCCTCCTAGACTATTTGCAAAAATGCCATCAGGCTTTTCAACAGCACAAACTGTATCCGCCGCTGAGCGAATTGTGCCTGCACTACAAAAACCTCCACGACTTGCAAACTGGACTCTCCCAAATGGAAAAATTCTTCCACAAGGACATGACCCACATCGACTTGCAGCAATTGCAGTTGAACTATGAAACCACCGATCTTAAACATCAGGAAATCGAAACCATTCAGGAGATCATCGCCTTCGCTATTCCTTCCCTGCGCGAGGCTATCTCCGAGGGCAAAGACATCTATGAATGCATCGAACAACATATCGACATTCAACCCGTGGGCATCGTGCCTTTGCACAAAGACGAGGGCTATCTTTTTATCCATACCACATCCAATCCCGATGTGTACGTGTACCGCTACCATCAAAAAACCATTGTCCAGCATTTCGAAAACTACCGTCAACTCGCCGTGGAATATGTCACGCATACCACACTGAGTTTGGCGCATACCCTCGAAAGCATCAAACTCGAACTGATTCGCTCCCACCAAGAATTGCCGCAGCCTGCCGCTTTCGACTGTGTGTGCAGCCTCTCCGTGCCTTTGCACGACACCCTCATTCCCATTACCAAACGCGCTGTGCTCAAGCATTTGACGCAGTTGGACTAGATACATTGTCAACAACGCGTGAATAACATGGTGCACGCGTCTTGGTCGGCGCGTGCATTCTATCTATTTTTAGCTGCTCGAGACACGACACCAACCTATGGAAACACAGAAAAAAGGCCTTTCACTTTTTGCACTTACGATGATTGCCATCGGCGCTACTATCGCATCGGGTATTTTCAAAACTCCTTCGGGCATCGCCGCCAAAGTGCAACACAACGATACCATCATTTATCTGTGGATTGCAGGTGGTCTCATTTCCATGATCGGCGCGCTCGTCTTCGCTGAATTCGGATCGCGCTTCTCCAATGCGGGTGGCGTTTATACTTATCTTAACAAAGCCTTTGGTCCGCTCTTCGGGTTCTTGTATGGCTGGTGTTTACTGATTGTGATCTCCAGCGGCACCATCGCTGCCTTGTGCTCGGTATTTGCCGAAAACATCAACTACTTCCTGAACCTCGATCCGTCGATGCAGCCCATTCTGGCCATGGGTACCGTCGTGGTGCTCACCCTCTTCAACACCTTCGGCCTCAAGTCGAGCGAATGGTTTGCCAATATCGGAACCGTCCTCAAAATCATCGGTATCTACGGATTGCTGATCATGGCGATGATGCTCGGTCAAAAAGATATGTTCGCCACTGCTGCTGTCGCCGCCGACGCCATAGCTCAGCCCGACAATATCGCCGGCGCTTTTGTAGGGGTCTTGTGGTCATATACCGGTTGGCACTACGCCAGTTTTGTATCGGGTGAAGCCAACAACCCCAAACGCAATATTCCCTTGGCGATGATCTTGGGCACTGGCGCAGTGACCTTGACCTATGTGTTGTGCAACTTGGGGTACTTCAAAGTATTGGATCACGATACCATCGCTTCGTTTGCCACTGGAGAAGAGGCCAAAGTCGTAGCTGTAGAAACTATGAAAGTCATCTTGCCCGGAATGGACTACCTCATGCCCGCGTTGATTTCGCTTTCGGTATTCGCTGGTGCTGGATTATACGTGCTTTCTACGCCGCGTATTTTCTCACAAATGGCGAAAGAAAAATTGTTCTTCTCCTCATTCGCCAAAACCCACCCCAAATACGGTGTGCCCGTCAATGCCATCATCTTGCAGTCGGGATGGGCCATGGTGCTCATCGCTTTGTGGGGCAGCTTCGGCAGCATCATTGAATATGTCACTTTTGTCGAATGGCTCTTTTTGTTGATCACATGCATTGGAATTTTCAAAATCCGCAAGGACTATAAAAACGAAACGCCCGCCTTCAAAACACCCTTGTATCCTGTTTTGCCCATCATCTTTATCGTTTGCGTGGGCTGGTTCATCTTCAAGAATGCACTCGCCGACAAAG
>CANHSF010000179.1 GCA_947463065.1 Flavobacteriales bacterium
AATACCATTTATATTTTGGATGAGCCCACGACGGGTTTGCATTTTCAAGACGTACAAATGCTGATCAATGTATTGAATCGATTGGTGGACCGCGGCAACACGGTGGTGGTTATCGAACACAACATGGACGTGATCAAAGTGGCCGACCACATTGTCGACATCGGGCCGGAAGGCGGACAGGGCGGCGGGCACATTGTAGCAACGGGGACACCCGAACAAATTGCAGCGCACACCACGAGCTGGACCGGCAAGTATCTGCGCGAAGAACTGGCGCAATAAATTTGTACTTTGCAAGTGTATCAAAGATCAACAACGAGATAAAATGCAAAACTGGACATCGAGATTGGACGATATAACAAGGCAGTCCTTGACCGAATTTGGGGCCTTGACAAGCGAACAGTTGAATTGGAAACCAAATTCAACCACTTGGAGCATTGCCCAAAATTTAGACCATTTGATTGTGGTCAATGAAACGTACTATCCTGTTTTAGCATCCCTAAAAGCGGGTACATATAAAGCACCTTTCATTGCAAAAATTGGTTTTATGGTTTCATTTTTAGGCAAGACCATTTTAAACGCCGTGCAGCCAGACAGACAGAAAAAAATGAAGACGTTTCCAATTTGGGAACCAACTGCAAGCAATGTCATTGGTGACATTCTGAATAGATTTCAAAATCACCAAAATGAACTGAAACATCACATAGTAGATGCAAAAGGACTTGTTGAGCAAGGAGTAGTAATTTCTTCACCAGCAAACAAGAATATAGTTTACAAATTAGAAACTGCATTTGACATTATTGTTTCTCACGAACAACGGCATTTGGAACAAGCCAAGGAAGTATTGCAACTGATACAAAACAACACCGGCCACTAGCATTTTCGCCCAAAACGCGGGTACGAGTTGTTCTTGTCGCGATCGCCGCAGTTGGTTTTTTGCGCTCACTTTATTGCATTTTAGTGAACGATCTTGTGCTTCGCCAAACCCAGCAAGGTTATTGGAACGGCAATTCCATCTGAACATGGATCAGCGTCACGCGGAGCAGGTCAAAAAGTCGATTTGCTCAGAATGATTAGCTGTGGATGGGCTGGGGATCGGGAAATAGTTTTCCGGGATTCAAGATGCCGTGAGGGTCAAAAACATTTTTGATGCTTTTCATGAGGTCAAGAGAGACGGCATCAAAGGCGATGGGCATGTAATTCTTTTGCACCCAGCCGATGCCGTGTTCGCCGCTCAATGTTCCACCCAGGGCTACACATTTTTCAAAAATCTCGGTGATGGCCATCGGCAGTTGATGGTTCCACAGTTCATCGGAGCTATTGCCCTTGATGATGTTGATGTGCAAATTGCCATCGCCCGCGTGCCCGTAACACACCGACTGAAAACCGTACTTTGCCCCCACCGATTTGACATGTGCGAGTAGTTCGGCCAAGTGGTGGCGCGGAACCACGGTATCTTCTTCCTTGTATACGCTATTGGATTTGACTGCTTCGGCAACACGGCGGCGCAGAGCCCACAATTTATTTTTTTGCGTTTCGTCTTCGGCAAACAGAATATCGTCGCATCCGAATTCGGCCAGCACTTGCGAAACCGTTTCGCAATCGGACATGAGTGAATCGAGATGACGGCCATCCACTTCGATGAGCAAGTGTGCGCGAACCTCATCGCTGATGAGCAAGCCGTGATCGGGCACAAAGGGCAATACCCAATCGATGGCATCGCGTTCCATAAATTCCAATGCACTGGGCGTGATGCCGGCCCTAAAAATGGCACTGACGGCATCGCAAGCTTTTTGTTCGTCGTTGAAAGCGGCCAGCATGAGCAGTTGATGTTGCGGCATCGGAATCAGTTTGAGCGTAGCTTCGGTGATGACGCCGAGAGTACCTTCGCTTCCCACCATGAGTTGCGTGAGGTTATACCCTGTGGAATTTTTCAGCGTTTTTGCGCCCGTATGAATGCAATCCCCATTGGGCAGAACGACTTCGAGATCCAGCACCCAGTCTTTGGTGACCCCGTATTTGACGGCCCTGGGACCGCCTGCATTTTCGGCCAAGTTGCCACCGATAAAACACGAGCCGCGGCTGCTGGGATCCGGGGGATAGTAGAGACCGTGAGCTGCGACAGCTTCTTGGAGAATTTGCGTAATGACACCCGGTTGCGTAACGACTTGCAGATTTTTGAGATCGATGTCGAGAATGGCATTGAATTTTTCCATGCACAATCCCACGCCACCGTGCACACAGAGCGCACCGCCGCTCAAACCCGTTCGGGCGCCGATGGGCGTAACAGCAATTCGGCGTTGATAGCAGTATCGCATGATGTCTTGGACTTGGCTTCGGGACGACGGCAGTAGAACCACCTCGGGCGGAAATACGAGATCTTCCGTTTCATCGTGTCCATAATGGAGTTGGCTATCGCGATCGCAACGGACATTGTTGATTCCGATGCATTGTTGAAAGAACGCGATATCGTTTTCCTCTACAGCTTGAAAGGTCATGGATGTATGCATAGCCCAACAAAAGTGCTTTGATTTATCATCAACACCACCTCGCCCTTTTGAAATAGTATAAACAAGCGGATGTGGTAAAATGCGGTGGGGGGGATGTCCAATTTTAGCGAACAGCAATGGGATTCATTCGGTCAATTTCGTGGTCTTGGAATTGGATTAAATGGAGGACAGTCTTGGCAATGCCTTGTCGTATTCGGCGTTCATGATAACAACAACCTCTTTACCATTTCTAGTAGCTTGGTCGCTAGCGGATCAACTCTTGGTTCGTTGAGCACGATGTCTTGTTCATCGAATTGTGCTTTTACTCGCAAGTTGGCGTCGTGCAATAGTTGTTGCCAATAGGCGCGACGTGCAACAAATTGACCATAGGAATCATTGGGATGGGTGGTTCTGATTTTATTGGGGTTATTTCCAATCAATTGATCAAATCCTCCACTAAAGGAATCAGAGGCGGCATACGCAATAGAAATTCCAGCAAACAGCTCCGCCAAAGAGCTGACATCGTTAAAAAGCATAAGGTGATGGTGAAAAGGTTTAGCTTAGTTTTACAAAGGATTTCAAACCGAATGCGATAATTTTTCTTTTATGTCGTCGAAGGTTTCATTTAAATATCGCCCAACATTCTCATCATTGAAAGCAAATCTTGCTTCACGGCTTGGATCATTGGTGTCGCGTCTTTTTTCGATTCGAAAGGAGTTGCAATCGTTTACTGCGAAATAGAATGGGATGACCGAGGACAATTGATTTTCCAACTGATCCGGAATTAAAACGACGGATATTTTACCGGGAGCAATATTTTCTAAATCATTGATCAATTGATCATTTTTGCCTGCAACAGGAGCAAGTATAACTATCCGCTTGTTGTTACCACTTTTGACAAAATTTTGAAATTTCGATTTCAAATTGTTGACATGCTCTTCGTTTAATAAATCTCCGCTGATATCTCTATCGTAAATTTTAAGTTCGTGTTGAGCGTTGTCCACCAAAGCTGTAAAAACCTCAATGGCGTGTTCCTTTGAAGAGTTGACGCCTAGAGGGCTTGGATGCATTTCGGTCATTTCACGCAACGATTGCGTAAAATTTTCATCTTCTAGCTTTACCTCTGACTGGTTAAACCGCTCGTTTTCCTTAAAATTCCAGCCCGTTATGTTGTTCACTAGATTAAGGCTCTCGATGGAATTTTGTGAAAGTTTAATAGGAGATCTTCCCAATAATTTCCAAGACAATTTGAATAGTTTGTTCATACCCCGCCCCCCCAAGTTAAAAAGACTGAAAAAAACATATTAGTTCAACATTTTACAAGTCCGATCAAAGAAAGTGTTTCGAATTTTCCGTACGAAAATAGTCGGATTTTCTTTTCAACAACACAAATTTGATCCAGCTATAAATAGCTGACGGACTGCCAATATACAGTCTTAATCGATAAAATCCCTATGTTGCATTCTCAATGGTTTAGCCCCTGTTTTTTGGCACTTTTTAGGGAAACGCACCCGTTATGTGCAGGAGGGGATTGGATGTCGTTGAGGCTTGTAGATGATCGTATAGGAGATTTAGGACAAAAGGTAGATAATGGTAAAAGCAAGAATGGATAAAAGCAAGGTCGTTGTGATTTTCTTGAGTGAATTCAAGATGTTGGTATTTTGTAGAGGTACATGAGGAAATTGCACCATGATGCACAAATGAAATAGCCCTTCGCATTGGCGAAGGGCTTTCAATAGGCATCACCTACTTTTTCGTTTTAAGCGGTGGCGGGAGAGTTGTTGCTGCGACTTCCACCCGATGGATTGCCCGTCTTGCTTGGACCGTTGCTCAGGCCCCCTTTTGATTTACTCATAATTATAAAGATTAATTTGGCACCCTGTATTTATTGAATTGATGTGCTTAGGGTGGATTTTGATGAACGGTAAGTGTGGGATTAGGGGGATGTGGGTGGTAACGCCCCTGCGGGGCTAACGTATGGCGCCCCTTCGGGGCTAGGGGATGGTGCCCTTTTGGGGCTGGGAGGGGCTATATTTGTGCGGCCAAACTTTTTGGTGGGCTTAATGTTATAGAGGTATGTTTTTGAGATTCAATTGGGTGATGGTTGTTCTGCTGTGGGGGCTTGCCAAGGGCATGAACGGGCAGGTGTGCGATCCTGCGGGGAATCTTTTTATCATTTCCAATTATGATGGCGGAATTCTTACAGTCAATGTCGATGTGGATATTCCCAACCTCGTCATCGGCATCAATAGCTATGAACCCATTCAAGTCGATTTTCAAGGGCCCTTCGTAGGCAATATTACCCAGGTGGTGTATGCGGGGTTCAACTCCAATCAAGGGAATAACAATTGTGGTCAAGGGAATTTTACCACGGCATTTACCGGAGTCGAGGCGGCTTTGACGACCATCAATTCTCCACTCAATCCTCCACCAGTAGGGTACAGCCCAACACATGGCAACGGCAATTTTTCAATGGTCGGAACAAGCGGCTCCTGCGATACCACGCAATATGCAGGTGGTGGAAATACGCCCGATGAAATCGTGTACTACTTCGAAAATACGACTTCGTCAATCATGTACGCGCATCTTACGCAATACGGCTGCTGGCAAAACGATGTGATCAATCTTTCGGACGGTGGATCGTGTTGCATCAAATTGCAAGAACCCGAAGGTTGCGATCCCAACGGCAATTTGGTGGTGTACTCCAACTATACAGGGGGTGTTTTGGATATCGTCGTTGATCAAAATATTCCCAATCTCAAAATCGGTGTGGTATCGTACGAGGCGACCGAAATTTCTATTTCTGGTCCTTTTGCTGCCAATGTCACCGGGGTCATTTACGCGGGATTTGATGCTCCTGGCAATGGCTGCAGCCCTTCAATCAACGAAACTTCGGTGGCGGGTGTCGATCCTGCTATCGTTACCATATACAGCATTACGGATGGCAATATTCCAATGGCCAACTATCTCGGTGAACCGCTCGATGGCCTAGGTATTAGCTTGGTCAATTGTATCACGGGAGCCGAAGGCGATTGCGGCACGTCCAACCAAGGTGGTGGCAACAGCGCTCCGCAAATTGCACAGTTCTTCTTATCCGAATTTGGTCCGGGTACAGCGTTGTTTTCTCACCACATTATGTACGATTGTTTCCAAAGTCCATACAACGTCAGCGATCCCGGCAACTGCTGCCTTACCTCCACGGGTACTGCTGTCAATCCCATCTACGAACCCGGCGCTACCTACGATTTTTTTGAAGATGAATACAGTTTGTGCAATGGTCCGCTGACGCTCGATCTGAGTTTTTATCCTGTGCTTTTTCAGCCGCCTACTTACCCGGGTTATGTTTGGAGCGATGGCACTACCGGACCTGTCATTGCCATCTCCGAACCGGGTGTGTATTCCTTTACGGCTGGCGATTATTGCCACTATGATCCAACTACGTACCTTACCGATACCATCACCGTGCTGTCGTGTTGCACGGCTCCAGATCCGCCGATCATCACTGGTACATTGGCGTATTGTGCAGGTGATGCTTTTACCGCACTTACCGTTGCTGACGATGGCCCCGTAGTCACGTGGTACAGCGATCAAGCCCTCAACAATCCGCTGGCCACTGGTGCGTCGTTTACGCCGACCAATTTGCCCATCGGCAACACGACATACTTTGTAACGGCCAATGAAAACAATTGCGAGAGCGTGGCTACTGCAATTACCATCTCTGTACAAGCTGCTCCGATTGTTAATATTACTTCATCGGAAGGTAGTGTGTTGTGCGAATCGCAATTCACCACGCTGACCGCCAATGTGAACAACAACAATGCTCAAATTGCGTGGTCCACTGGAAGTAATGCGTCTTCCATTGTAGCGTCAACCGCTGGCACCTACGATGTAACGGTGTCGTTGAACAATTGCGTGGCCAATGCGTCTTTTGACCTCGAGGTATCACCTACTCCGCAGGTCAGCATTGTGGGAGATACAGAAGTCTGCCCAAATACGGCTGTGACGTTGGTTGCCAATGGCGCCTCTGAGTACATTTGGATTACGGGCGAAACGGGGCCTTCCATCACCATTGTCATCAATGAGCCCAATGTCATCAGTGTGCAGGGAAACACGGGAAATTGTTACAGTGGAGCAACCATAACCATTTGGACGCTCGAAGGTCCTGAGTTGGAAGTGGGGCCTGCTGTTACGGCTGCATTTGGCGAAGATGTGAACATCAGCGCTTCTACCGATGGTGCTTTTTTGTCGTGGTTGCCCGAGTCGTTGGTGGAGTGCGATACATGTGCTTCGACCAGTG
>CANHSF010000180.1 GCA_947463065.1 Flavobacteriales bacterium
GAATGAGGAATCCGAGTCCTTTTTTATCTTTTCGATTGATCCGCTCCACTGCATAATCCGTATCGGGATACTTGCGATGAATATGTCTGCGCAACGATTTATACGAGTCAGCGCTCAGATTAAAATGATGGTTGGGCATAAACGGCTCCAACCATAGCACGTTGTCTGGTACAGAGACTTGTCCATCGGCCAATGCCATTTCCTCCTCCGTGTAGAGCATAAACGACTCTTTCATCATTTCTTTTTCCCATCGGGTGAAGGTGAATTGCTCCGATTTATCCATCAGCACATAGTGATCAATATATGCCTTGTCTTTCATTTCGGGGCGTTGATTGAAAAAGGCTGTACGGCGAATCGTGCGCAATGAATCTTCGTTGGCCGAAGGAGACAAGGGATAACCTGCAATCCGGTCCAATGCAGGCGCACCGATGCACGTGAAGCGGTCAACGAAAGTTTTGATCAATCCATCGTATTCGGCGTCAGATAGTTTTTTGTTGCAGGTGAGGTCCACGACATATCCTTCTTCGAAATACAGTTGGTAGATGCGTTGATAATAATCCGCATTATACAGGCTGTACAAATTTTTGTATTCCTTGCGAAAACTGCGATCGGTGAGGCTGTCCATTTGATCGAATCGAAAGGGCTCGGGCAAGCGCAATGCTTTCACAGTTAGGGTCAAACCGGTCGTTCGGTGCGAAAAGGTTGTTCCCTGGAATTTCAAATATCCGTTGACCATCCAAAAGGTAGGGGCGTTGGTATCGAACGTCCATTCGGTATCATCCAGTTCAATTTGAAATGCCGGTGCTACATACCCCATGCGCTTTTCGGCTCGCATCACAAGCAACGAAAAAAGGGATACCAAGGTGATGAATAGGGCGCGCGTTGTCATGGTGCGAAATAGAAAAGAAGGGTGTAGTGATGTTCTTGTTTTTTGCGATTGGGGTAGGAAGGATATTCCATTTCGCTCAAGCTAGGTGGCGGCAAATTCACACTGGGCAATAAGGGCGCTAATCGCTTGGCTTCGGCATACAGGGCACTCAGTTGGGGATCTTTGTTCAACGGGGTAAGCTGACTGATGCGGTTGTTATCATTGATCGTGACATGAAACGCCACCATAACGGGTTGACCTGCTTTTTTGAAATCAGCAGGCAGTTTGCATTGGGCTTTTAGTCGCTCCGCCGCAGCCTCATCAAAAAACGAAAGTGGACCTAAATGCGAGGAAACAATGCTGACAAAGGGTGTTTTCTTTTCTTGTTTTTCTGCCTTGGGCGATGCTTCCGAAGGGGGAGGCATACGTTTTTCAAAATCGCTGGTTTTGTAGCGCGAGTATCCGCCGTAACCTTTTTTGGAAAGGGTCAATAGGTCTTGCACTTCCTTTTTTTCCAACAGTTGATTTTTAAATGACTCTCCTTCCAGTGTCTGCATTCCTTCATTACGCAGCAAATAACCTGTCCATTGGATGAGTTGCCCGTCGCTAATCCAAAAGCGCCAATGCTCTTTTTGGCCATCTTGGTCAAGATCCAACAAGTACCAATCGCTACAGACAATCATGGTCTTGGGATCAACCGACGAGCGCTCTGCAAAGGCCATGCGCAGTTCGTCGAGATCACGGTTCTGATCATCATACGGATTGAATTCATATACAAAGGGTTTGATCTCAGCCGATTCAAAAATGGCGAAGGGTTCAGAGGATGAATAGGAATTGGGGTCGATGCGTTTTTGATACATCCGAAACTGCCTTTTCACTTTATCCTGCCAAGGTGCTAGCAATACCCAACCAAGATCAGGGTTTTGGGTGTCAAAAACATAGGTCGTTCGGCCCAGCTCTTTCGTTCCACGGAGTTGGGGTGTATTGCTGTAGCCCGTGCAAAGCACAAACCGTGATTGTCCTTCAGCAAATGTGATTTGGTCGAAGCTGTTGTTTTCGCGCGTGCGATAATAAACATAATCGCGCATCTCCCATCGCTCCAATGGAAATGAGGTTTTATTAATGTGCAACACATTCTGCGCATCGAGTTCGCAAATCCAATACGACGTAATAGTGTCTCTGCTCATTTTGCAGATGGATTTACGTTCTTTCTGAGCCATGATTTGCCCGCGTTGGAAGGGTGCAAAAGGCGGATGAGTTTCGCGTTCAAAACTCCGAAAGTCGACATACTTTTCGCTGCTATAGCTGCTGTAGGAGGTGGTTGCGAAGTGCATTGAATCGCGCAATAACCAGGGGTCGAGTGGACCAATCCCCAATGCGCGCGCCAACACCAAATCGCGGGGAACAGATTTGCGAATAATTTTCAGTTCAGCTTCATGACAGGCTTGGTATGAGAACCCGAACAGTACATCTCGTATTGGTGCGCTCGGCTTGGCGCGATATGACATCGAATTTTGCTGATTGCCTTTCACTAAATTGGCGCGCTGAACTTTGATATCCTCCAATTGACTTTTTTGCATAGGATATCCTACAGCCTCATCTATTTCTTGAGGGCTCACCCATTTGGCGGTGGCAATGAAGGCCCTGGCTTCGGCCACTTGATCCGCTTGATCTACGCGCGCTGTGGTTGAGACGACCACGCGGACATTCGGGATTTTTTCTGAAATCCAAATCAATTGTCCCTTATTGGCCACATCGACATAGCGAGTTTGCCATGCACCAAAATCTCCTTCCGGTACCATGTCTTTCACTGCCTTGTAATCCGAACTATAGGAGGTGAGCCATGGATTTTGGGCGTCTTCAAAATAGCTGATGAAAATTTTGATTTTGATTTTACTCTTGCGTGAGGTGAGTTCGACCGGTTGGCCACTTCGAAAACTCACCGCATCGTAGTAATAAGGTGCCAAATAGGGCAGTTCCCATTCCACAGGGTCCAAATCAAATCGGAGGATAGGCGGTACATAGAATTTTTCCTTCGCGGCCCAGCTATTCGAAGTGCTAAGCAGCACTGCAATGAGAGCAATGAAGCATCGGTAATAGGGATAAAGCATATTTCAAAGATACGCAGATTACCCCAGCCCAACGCTCCATTTCACGCGATGCGGAATGCAGTCCGAAATGCTTTTCTTTGCACCATGATCATCGATATCATCATCCCCGCCTTCAACGAAGAACAGAGCATCGGCCTGGTGGTGGGCGACGCAGTCCAACAACCGGTTCGCCATGTGATCGTGGCCAACAACGGCAGCACCGATCGCACCGCCGAAGTGGCGCAAACAGCGGGTGCAGTCGTGGTTCTGGAGCTCAGACGGGGATACGGTTATGCCTGTTTGGCGGCCATGGATTGGATTGCGCAGTGCGAGGTAAAGCCCGACATGGTGGTATTTATGGATGGCGACCGAAGCGATGATTTCAATGATTTCCCCCAGGTGATCGATCCCATTGCACGCGGTTCACACGATTTGGTCATAGGTTCCCGTGAATTGGGCCAACGCCAAAAGGGAAGCATGACGGTACCGCAAATTTTTGGAAATCAGTTGGCCACGAGGCTAATAAAGTGGATTTATGGCTTTTCTTTTACCGATTTGGGCCCCTTCCGCGCAATCCGATATACTTCCTTAATGGACCTGAAAATGCAGGACAAAACCTACGGCTGGACGGTCGAAATGCAGGTCAAAGCATTGCGCCAAAAGCTGAGGTGTGTCGAGGTTCCTGTGAATTACCACAAAAGGATTGGAAAAAGTAAGGTTTCAGGAACCGTGAAAGGAACTATTTTAGCGGGCTATAAAATCATAACCACCATAGCGAAGTACGCTCTATTGAAACATTAACCTTTAAATATCTACTGTTTTGACCGATCCATTCTACCACCTTTCGTATTTGGCCATCTTCATCTACGGCTGCTTCTTGATGTTTTTGTTCATCTATAGCATCGTTCAGTTGGGCCTTGCCATTCAGTATGTAAAAATGCGCATGAATCGCCGCAAGAAGCCTCAAATTAGCGATGCCGATTTGCCTGTGGTTACAGTGCAATTGCCCGTGTACAACGAGCTTTACGTGATCGAGCGACTCATCGACGCGGTATGCGCCTTCGATTATCCTTTGGACAAATTGGAGATTCAAGTATTGGACGACAGCACCGACGAAAGTTTTGAGGTAGCGGCCCGTAAAATCGCCGAAAAACAAAAACTGGGAATCGATATCAAACATGTGAAACGTCCAGAGCGCAAGGGTTTTAAAGCAGGTGCTTTGGCTTATGGTCTCGATATCTGTCGCGGCGAATTCACAGCCATTTTTGATGCCGACTTCGTTCCCCGCAAAGATTTTTTGCGTCAAACCGTGCCTTTCTTCTTTGTCAACGACAACATCGGTGTGGTGCAGACACGCTGGGAACACCTCAACGAAGATTATTCGCTTTTGACCCGTCTTCAGGCTTTTGGGTTGGACGCGCACTTCACGGTGGAGCAAATCGGTCGCAATACCGGTCACCATTTTATCAACTTCAATGGTACGGCCGGCATCTGGCGCAAAAAGACCATTTACGATGCAGGCGGTTGGGAAAGCGATACGATTACCGAAGATTTGGACTTGAGTTACCGCGCACAGCTCAAGAATTGGGAATTTATTTATTTGCCTGAAATTGGCTCACCTTCGGAGCTTCCCGCCGAAATGAATGCGTTGAAAGCACAGCAATTCAGATGGACCAAAGGCGCTGCGGAATGCACCATCAAAAATCTTCCAAAAGTGCTCAACGCGACCCACCTCACCTTTGGACAAAAAGTGCATGGCGCTTTCCACTTGATGAACAGTGTGGTGTTTTTGTGTATCCTTGGAACGAGCTTGCTCAGTGTGCCCATGCTCATCATCAAAAATACCTACGGCGATTTGAAGTGGGCATTTATCGTGGCCACCTGTTTCTTGGTGAGTTTCTTTTTCCTCGGCTTCTTTTATTGGGTGTCACGACCCGATCAATCGTTTTTCAAAAAGATGGGCCGCTTCATCGTGGAGTACCCCGCATTTTTGTCCGTCAGTATGGGGCTGTCGCTGCACAATGCAGTAGCAGTAATGGAAGGTTTTACTGGAAAAAAATCGGCCTTCGTGCGTACGCCCAAGTTTGCTATCAGCGGTAAAAAGGCGGGAACATGGACCGATAAAAAATACCGTGCGGTAAAAATTTCGCCGCTCACCGTTTTCGAGTTTTTGATGGCATGTTATTTCATTTGGGGATTGACCTTAGCCTTCAAATACGACGACTTTGGTTTATTCATCTTCCATAGCATGTTGACCATTGGCTATTTGTTTGTGACGGTATTCTCTATCAAACACGCACGCGCCTAAGCCCATGCCCACCAAAAAGGTCATCGATCATTTTAGTCAAGAACCCGAGGCACATGTCCTCGAATTGCCCAATGGACTGCGTATTGTGCACCAGCAGTTGGACCGCGCGGTGGCCCATTGCGGCTTGATGATGGGTGCCGGTAGCCGCAACGAAAAACCCAACGAGCACGGCTTGGCTCATTTTCTCGAACATTGCCTTTTCAAAGGAACAGAAAAACGCAAAACCTTTCATATCCTTAGTCGACTAGACGCCGTGGGTGGAGAGCTCAACGCCTTCACCAGCAAAGAGGAAACTTGGGTGCATGCCTCTTTTCTTTACCACGACTATGAGCGGGCCATCGAGTTGATAGCGGACATTGTGTTCCATGCGAATTTTCCAGAAAAGGAAATTGAAAAAGAAAAGGAAGTTATTCTCGATGAAATAAACAGCTACAAAGACTCTCCTGCCGATATGATTTTCGAAGAATTCGACGAAGTTATTTTTGGCAGTGGAGCGATGGGGCGCACCATTCTTGGCTCAGAGAAATCCTTGGAACGATTTGGAAGCAAACACCTCAATGATTTTCGCAAGCGCATTTTGTCGCGCGGTCAAGTGATCTTCAGTTCGGCCGGAAACATTCCCGTTGAGGAACTTCAGGCACTGGTAGAAAAGCATATGGGGCATGTCAAATTGAAAAAGGCCAGTGAGCAGGACAAACATCATTTCGATTACGTGCCCAAAGACATCCAAAGCATCAAGGACATCCACCAAGTGCATTATGTGATGGGCACACCGGCCTATGCCTTCCAAGACGAGCGCCGCCCCGCACTTGGTTTGCTCAACAATTTATTGGGTGGTCCAGCGATGAACAACCGACTCAGCATGAATATCCGCGAACGACATGGCATTGCCTACCATGTGGATAGCAATTATGCGCCATTCAGCGACTGTGGTGTGTTTACGATCTACGTGGGCAGCGAAAAAAAGCATTTGGAAAAAAGCAAACAATTGATCTGGAAGGAACTCGATGTGCTCAAAGCCAAGGCCCTAACGCCGCACGCATTGCAAGAAGCCAAAAAACAAATCATGGGACAAATTGCGTTGAGCCACGACAGCGGTTCTGCGATCATGTTCAATTTGGCCAAAAGCCTCATGTTGTTTGGGCAGATCGATACCCTCACCGAGGTGTTTCGTCGTTTGCAGTTGATCACCGCCGATGATTTGGTAGAGGTGGCCCGCGATGTTTTCGATCCCTCCAAAATGTCATCCATTACCTACTCCTATAAATAGTTGGTGTAAGCGAAAAGAGATGGTTGCAGTCCTATGCGCCGTTGCATGCCACAGCGCACCGCAATGCGATGGTTTTGTGTTCCATAGCGCAGATTTTTGTTTGCCCGACAAATGAGCCAGTCTTTCACAACATCAAAAGAGCCATTTTTTGCCAACACAGGTATACGGTTTCAACATTAAAACTTATCTTGACCA
>CANHSF010000181.1 GCA_947463065.1 Flavobacteriales bacterium
AAAGCTCAAGCGCTATTCGACAATTGTTTTGAATTGATTTCAGGTCCTGACGCGCCTGACCTAGCCATTCAAGAACTTGAAAACGAATTGATCCTGTTTTTGAGCAACGACAACAACCTCAGCTCCAACTTCAACGAATCCTATAACCTCCTGGACCCAACCATTCCAGAAGAACTCAACGACTCCACAGCGCTCTCAGCAGACCAAAGAAGTTACAACTTCCAAGGCTACTTGATCTACCAATTGGCCGACGCCAATGTGTCCAGTTCGGATCTGGAAGACCCCGATAAAGCAAGGCTCATTTTTCAATGCGATGTAGAAGATGATGTAGATGCCATCATCAATTACTACAAGGATACCGAAATGGATGAGGTGGTACCACAGCTTATGGTTCAAGGCGAAAACAAAGGAATCCGCCACTCGTTCCGCGTCACAGAGGATGCTTTCGCTTCGGGAAACAAAACATTGGTCAACCACAAAACCTATTACTACATGGCTTTGGCCTATGGCTACAACAACTACAAGCCATACGACCCTCAATTGCGCACCGGACAATCCATTCCCTTCCTCGCATCCCGCAAAGGGGTTATTGGCTCCATACCTGCAATCAGCGCCGTTCCTCACGCTGTGGATCCAGAAGCCAATGGTACACTCACTCAAGTGGGATATGGCTATGAAATTCCTCTTACACAAATTGAGGGAAAGGGCAATGGACAAAACGTTCTAGAAATCGACGACATCACACGACGCACCATTGTCGACCAATTCCAAACCGATCGAATCAATTACCGCACGGGTGGATCTCCTGTGAATATCATGGTTGTTGATCCACTCCGTTTGCCCGATGCGGATTTTGAACTTCGGTTGGCACCAAACAACGCCAACCTGCTATCCGACTCCGCTCACTGGACTTTGGTCAATACGACTTCAGGCGTATCCTACTCCTCCAAACATGCTGTTCAAAGCGCCTTTGAAGAGATCATCGTCAACTGGGGAATATCCGTTCAATGGAGACAAGAGGAAATACCAACAGACGAATGGGAGCATTTCACCGAACCGCTCGCTTCTTTTTTGAGATTCGAAAAACCCGATTTGCAATGGCTAACCGGTGTGCCCGATGACGACAGCAATTCGCCCTTCAATTGGATCCGTTCGGGCACCAATTACATCGACCCTGATGCCAACAATGATCCGCTCGGCTCGCTCTACAACGACTACTTCGATGGCAATACGGCCTCGGGCACTTTGCAAGGTAGATACCCCTCGGATCCGGACGAACGATACGAAGGGCTCGTTTCTGGAACTTGGGCACCGTATTGCCTCGTGGGTGGTACAGTCAATGACGAAAATCTTGGAACTATCAACGCCATTGCCCCAACAACCGCAAGCCTCGCGGGTGACAATAGCCCTATTCTCAATCGTTTCTCGGCAAATCTGGCCGGGTTAAACAATGTAGAGGTGGTGTTCACCAACGACCGCAACGATTGGACCCGATGCCCGGTGTTGGAAATGCAAGCCAATGTGCTCTTGAGTGAAGGTGGTGCAGACAAAATGCAAATGCGAAAGCACCCCAGTGTCGACAAATTTGGACGATCCGTCAACGATCCCAATTGCAATGTCAACGAAGCTACATTGAACGGCACACAACCCAATGGGATGGGTTGGTTTCCAGGATACGCCATCGACCTTGGAACAGGTCAACGTCTCAATATGGCTTTTGGAGAAGATTCCGGTTCGCCGCAGCACAATGGCCGAGATATGATGTGGAATCCAACCGATGAATACACCTCCAATCTCGGGCAACAAGTCTTCTTTGGTGGCCAACATTGGATTTATGTTTTCAAAAACTACCGTGCCGAAATTGAAAACGACGACTACATGACATACTACGATCAAGGTCAGTTCTACTACAGCAAGGCCGATAACGTAGGAGAAATCAGCGCTGCGCAATTGCGCAAATTGTTCGCTGCTTGTTCGTGGGTTGGAAGTGCGATGGCTGTGACCGGCCAAACCATTGTTCCAGGTGAGTTTCCATGTGAAGCATCCATTCGTTTGTGCGTTGCAAAACCCTATGCCAAATTCGGAGTCAACGCCACCACCATCGATGATTATGACGGTGCCGCAAACTATTGGAACCCTTACTATGCATTCTCCACCAGGGGCATTCAAACGGAAACCAACAATAGCGATGTATTGGAAAATGTGCTGAGCATGATCAACGTGGTGCCCAATCCCTATTACGCCTTCTCTTCTTACGAAACCAACAAACTGGATAACCGCATTAAAATAACCAACCTACCTCAAGAATGCACCATCCAAATTTTTGATCTCAACGGAACCAGAATTCGGATGTTCAGAAAAGCGGACCCCTCCACTTCGCTCGATTGGGATTTGAAAAACGAAAAAAACATACCCATTGCAAGTGGTGTCTATATTATTCATGTCGACGTGCCCAATGTTGGTCAGCGCATACTGAAGTGGTTTGGTGTGATGCGACCCATTGACCTTGACAATTTCTAAGCTTGGACCTGCAATTTTTAAATCCGTTTTTAAGCGAATCATGCCACAAAAATGAAGCGCTGGATGCATCTTTACGTAACACAAGTGAAAACGAAATGACACGCCTCCCATGAGGCTCTTACATAAAGATCTCCAGCGGGTGAAGGAAGTAACCATGCTGTGAAGCGAGTGCAACAAAAGCGTCCTCAGGGGCGCTTTTGACGTTTTCCGAACCCGTCATTTCGTCGCTCGCCGTGCATTGCCTCCTCTAGGTAACCCCACCGGACCCACCTGCCAAGTCCAATTGTAACCATTTCAGCTCTTTGCAGTATAAAGCACCGATCCATCGGAATACCGCATCCATCGGAGTAATCAAGCGCATTGCTAGATGACCTCCTTCGACCGCCAAGCCGATGTGCAGTTAAAATGAACAACACCCTATTGAAATATCTCGGATGGTTGATCATCGGTTTGGTCGGTCCATTGACCGCCATGAGCCAAGTCTCCTTCCAGTCCAACAATACCGATGGTTGCACCCCTCTGGGTGTAGTAATCTCTGTAACTAGTCCTGCATCGGGCATCAATTCATACCTCTGGCAAATCACCCAACCCAATGGAAATGTGGTTACTGCCACAACAGCTCAATATGTCGCCATTTTATCTCAACCGGGTGCATATGACGTATCGCTTACCATCAATGGCAACCAAACCCAAACCATCCAAGACTATATCCATGTTTTTGCCTTGCCTTCCGCTCAAATAGAGGCAGACGATCCTGTGGGATGTTTTCCGCTATGTGTCAATTTTCAAGATGCCACCATTCTAGGCGGTGGCGATATTGTCTCATGGAATTGGGACTTCGGTGATGGCGGAACAAGCAATCAACCCAACCCATCGTATTGCTACGATCAAGTGGGTACTTTCTCCCCTGTTCTTTCTATAGTGGATGAGCACGGTTGTATTTCCAATGCCACGGCAACCGGCTTAGTAAGTGTAAGCGATAATTTTCCGATAGCAGCATTTACGTCCAGCTCTGTTTTGGACTGCAATCCACCCATCAATATTACAATGACCAATACATCGACAGGAACCAGTGCGCTCACAAGCGAATGGTCATTCGGTGATGGGCAAAATGAAACCACAACCGGCACCTCAGCGGTAACACACAGTTACACTACGCTTGGAAATTTGGACGTATGCTTAACAGTTACTGATGCGATTGGCTGTGAAAATGACATTTGCCACGACATTCTGCTATTCAATACACCCAACGCCGCTTTCACTGTAAGTGACAACTCCACTTGCGAAGGGGTTTCTTTGCTTTTCCAAAGCACCACCACACCCGTTCCACCAACCATTTCTTGGGACTTCGACAACAATGGAACCACCGATGCTAACGGGCCTTCGGTAGAATATGCCTACCCTCAGCAAGGCACCTATCAGCCCGCCATTACGGTAACGTATAGCAATCAATGCACTCAAACCACCAGCGCACTGCAAACCATCCAAGTGGCCGATGGCATTGCTCCCGGATTTACTGCCAACCAAACCGCCGCTTGTGCCCCGCCTTTAATGGTCAACTTCACCAATACCACTGCAGGACAACCCGGTGTTTCATACCAATGGTTTATCAATGGAACTTCGGTGGGCTCTTCGGCCAATTTGAATTACAACTTCATGGATTATGGCACCTACGATGTGATGCTCTCAGCTACCAATGCGAGCGGTTGCTCCTATGAGGTCAATATGCCCGGCTATATCACCATCCAAGAACCTTCGGTGACCTTCAACAACGACAATACCGTTTGTACGGGTGAAATCCTCTCCATCAACAACTTCAATGTCAGTTCTGTCGACCCCGTAGTACACTATTATTGGGACTTCAACAACGACGGTGTTTTTGATGCCGATACCATTTCTCCTCAATACAGTTACTCCACCACGGGCGCCTATACGGTTTCGCTTCAAATTGTGACGGCTTCCGGTTGCGAAGCGCAATACACCAGCACCCAGCAAGTGCAAGTGCTTACCAATGTCGATGCTTCCTTTACAGCCAGCTTCACTGAATCATGCGCCGGACAACCCATTGAGTTTTGTGTCGACCAACAACCCGGAAACATTTACTCTTGGAATTTCTACGACGGCACCGGATGGGTATCCATGAATGCAACAGAGTCCTGCATCCTTCATGAATATGCCGATACGGGCTATTTCGATCTTGCCCTCACGGTTTTCAACGGGGCATGCGCAGTCAATGAAATCTTCGAAGATTATATTCATATTCTCCCGCCTGTTGCCATTTGGGACTATACCCTGAACTGCAACAATCCCTTGCAGGTGAGTTTTTACAGCACAAGCATAGAGGCCGATAGCCTCATCTGGGACTTCGGCGATGGTTCTCCTCTTGTGATCGACGACGAAACACCTGACCATGTCTATGCAACAACAGGAGAATACACGGTCACGCTCACCGTTTTCAACACATCCAATCCTGCGTGGACATGTCCAGACACCCAAAGCGATGTTATTCATGTCAACGCCCCGATTACAGCGCTCAACTTCAACAACAACGTGGGTTGCCCGCCGCTTCAAGTGCAAATCGATGAAGATGCCTTCAATGCCATTTGGGAGGTCGAATTCAGCAATGGCATCAGCATTACCAACACCTACAATGAGATAAGCAATACCTATCAGACTATTCAATACTTCAACGGACAATATCTAGCCACCATCAACATTCCAGCCACCAACCTCAACCATTGGCCCCATATTGTTTTTGATGATGCGGGTACTTATGATGCAACAGTAACTGTTACAGACGGCAACGGCTGCCAAGCCACTCAGTTCTACGAAGATGTTATCAATGTCACTGCAAACCCCAACTTTGCGGCCTTTGATGTAACCCTATTCGGCGATTGTTCTCCTTTCCAAGTTCAACTCACTCCGCAATTGCAAGATCTAGTTTCTTGGCAATGGATATTCCCCAACGGAGGTATCGGAAACACCGAAAATCCCGTTTACACCATTCTACCTCCCTACAACTATGCCACTCCTCAAAACGTTACGCTCACGGCCACGGATGCCCAAGGATGCACCAGCACGGTATCGCAACCCATCGATATCCTGCCTCCTGCCTCTGTCGCATTCTACGCAGCCAATGATCCCGGTTGCATCGGTGCCTTGACCGATTTCGTCAACAACAGCGTTGGTCCCGAGGGAACTACATATTCGTGGACTTTCGGTGACATCAACAGTCCTGAAAATTCAAGTTCCGAATTTCAACCACAACATGTTTATCAGGCCAATGGCACCTATGAGGTGTGTCTTACTGCTGACAACGGCTACGGTTGTGCTGTAACCCAATGCGTTGATGATGCAGTGCACATCATCAATCCCGAGGTGTCATTCACCTTCAGCACCGGAACCAGCAATTGCCTATACGGTGTTACATTGGTGAATACTACGCCCGGCGAAATCATTCAATCGGCATGGGACTTCGGCGATGATCAACAAGGCTTTGGTGTGCAAGTGTTTCATACTTACCCTATCGGTGTGTACGATGTTGAACTCACTGTGGTCAATGAATATGGTTGCGTGGACAGCTTGCTGGTCGAAGACATCCTCAACTTCGGAAATCAAGTTGGTCCGTTTTCCAATGCACTCGACTCTGCCAACTGTGCTCCCTTCGATGTGGTGCTAAGCGCTTGGAATGTCAATGACAATATCTTCGATTATTTCTGGGACTTCAATGATGGAAATGGTGATCCTTCGGGAAGCACTGTTTCCAACCATACATACCTCCAACCAGGATCGTACTGTCCTTCGCTGATCATGACCGACCCCAACGGTTGCTCTGTTTTCATAAGTTGCTCCGATACCATCGTAGTGGAGGAATTCACCTTGGGTTATAATGTGCCCGAGTACATTTGCGAAGGCGATTCGCTCATCGTGTCATTCCCCAATGTAGACCAATTGCAATGGCAAACCTCCGATTATATCAGTGCAGGACAACATGCCTTGGAGTACATCTTGACACCTCCTGGTGACATGGATTTTTATGCCACCGGCTCTTTCGCCGATTGCGTGAGAACCGACACCATCCAC
>CANHSF010000182.1 GCA_947463065.1 Flavobacteriales bacterium
GAAAATTTGGGGTCGTTGATCAAAGCCTCGTCGGTCAGTGTTGCCAAAAAAGCTTTGAGCGCAGCCGCTTGACTCTCAGAAAACCCTTGATGTGCTGGTGTACCGCCCGTGACGCCCTCCAAGGTCAATCGCATGTCGAGATTGGCATGCGGCTGCACTCCAGTGCTGTAATGGGCAATTACCTCGTCAATGGTCGCAAAACGGCCGTCGTGCATGTAAGGCGCTGTGAGCATTACGTTGCGCAGACTCGGTACTTTAAATTTCCCGTCGTCTGCAGGATTATTGGTCAGGCTGCCCAAACCTTCGTCCAAATAGTCCACGTCCAAGCCGTCATTCATGAGGTCGTTGCTAAAAAAATTGGCCGTGCTGTGGCATTGGTCGCATTTGGTATCGGTATTGAAAAAAATACTTTTTCCCTCCCACTCTACCGGCACAAAACTCGTAAAATCGTTTTGCACGGCTTCATCAAAGCGCGTTTGATAGCTCACTATCGAACGGACAAATTGGGCCAATGCATGTGCTATGCGATTGGAGGTGATTTGATCGCTGCCAAATGCATCCTCGAAAAGTGCAGGATAATAGGGCAAACTCCGCACGCGTTCCACCAATTGGGATAAGGTCAAACCCATTTCAATGTTGTTCTGAATGGGCAAAAGCACTTGCTCCTCCAAACTGTGCGATAATCCGTCCCAAAAAAATCGCTCGTTATAAACCATATTCACAATGTGCGAAGCATTGCGCATCGTCAATCCGCCCCCATGTCCGATGCTTTTGGGATTGGGATCAGCAAAACCGTGCTGCTGCTGATGGCAACTCCCACAACTGATGGTGCGGTTGATGCTCAAATTTTTGTCGTAAAACAAAACGCGGCCCAACGTAGCGCCTGCGTCTGTAGTGGGGTTATCATCGGGTTCGCCACCCATACTCCCAAGCCCATCCATATCAAAATGCGCCGGCCAAAAAACAGTGGTGTAATCGTACAACTTGAGCGGCAAATCGGGATAAGGCACTTGAACAGGCGGAATCACTTCTTCCTCCAAACGATCGGGCTGGCATGCTGCTAAAGCAACCGCCAACACAACAAGTCCTATTGAATACCGAACGATCATTCTACAATTTGTATGGTTCCTTCCAACTTCTTTTCGGCTCCATCACCGCAAACGATACTGTATACGAGCGTATAAAAATAAACACCTTGTGCACCGTTGTCCGGATACCAAGGTCCGCCGGTCATATTGCTGAACACCTGGTTGCCCCATCGATCGAAGATATGGAGGTCGTAGGTTTTAAACAAAGAAGCCATGTCAAAATCGGGCGCTGTGATCAAACGCGGTGACCAATAATCGTTTTTGTTGTCCTGATTGGGAGAAACGATATTGGGAAAAACAATCAACGATTCGTCAATCTCATAAACCTCCTCCGAAACGACCACATAATTCGCCTGCACCGAACAATCATTCGGTATGGTGGACACTTGCAACGTGTACAGTCCTGGAGCGAAGTACGTGGGGTCATCGGTGCCGGCATCGGCAAGTTGACCTTCGGTGGTGGACCACTGATAAATCAAATCGGGCTCAGAAGAAACCACATTGATTTCGAAATGACCGCTTGGATTCAAACAAGTCAACGTATCGGCAAAGAGGATGGACGCACTCAAAGTTTCATTTGGAATGGTGATGGAAACGGAGGTCGAACAACCGGCATCGTCCACCACGTTGAGGGTATAATTGCCTGCCGTGATGTTGTATTCCTCGCCGATGGTCAATGCTACAGGCCCCAATTCCGCCTGATACGGGGCCGTGCCATTGGTGATGCCCGAGAGCGTAAATGCACCGTTGACTCCGTTGCAAGCAGGGCCTGTTTGGTAGGTGATTCCAATGGGTGTATTGACTACAAAAACGATCGTATCGGGCGCTGTATTGCCACATGGATCTTCGATCAAACCCGATGCATCGGAGATGATCAATTGATAGTTGCCCGGGGTCAGAATTGGCGTTGCAAAATTCAATTCGAACAAGGAACCCAGCGGATTGGGATCTACCGGCTGAACCGAGGCCAATAGCGGTTCGGAAGGCCCCTCGATCACAAAGTCGAGATTCTGAGCTGTTGACACCACCACATTTTCCGAAAACGAAATGGTCAACGTTGCATTGGAACAATCCATCACCGCTTCGGTGAGCGATGGCGGTATAGCGTCGAACAAGGCAGCAGTGCTTTCTCCAAAATCAATGGAATACCCATTGGAAGATCCCGACCAATTCATGACCACCAAGGCAAACGTATGCCCGGTCTGTACCGGTAAGTCCGAGTTGAATGGAGGACCAAATTGATCGCCAGGACCGGCGCTGTTGCTCACGCCTCCGAGAGAAGTGCTGATGCCCGTTGCGCCGTTGGGAGGATTGAGTGTGCCCCATGAATTGCAGCTCACCTCGGGCGATGTGCCGTCTTGTGCATTGATGCCGTCGCAACCTCCCTCTGTGATGTCGAAGAGTCCCCAATCGTAATCGTCATTGAGATCGTTGGGGGTGAGCACAAAACTCAAATTGCCGTCGCTCTGCACCGTGAATGTGTACCACACGCTGTTCCATTCGATGGATTGATTGCAGCCACCGGTGTATTCGCCCACATCACCGGTGTTGAGCGGCGCCTGTTCTTCAAAATAAAACGACTCGCATAAATTGATTGCCCCTGCGCAATCGGAAATGGTTTGGGCTTGGGTCTTGGGCGCCCAATGCACAGCCAAACAAAGAATTAAAATTTGAGCGATACGATTCATGGCAGCTTCCACTTTGGTTGAGCGAATATACGCAGGATGTGCTTCCACATCGCAGCCGCTCAGCGGATCACGTGGAAATACCCTTCTTTTTTGGTGGAGGTCGATTTGCCGCACAGCAGCGTATACTCCAAGGTGTAATAATACACGCCTTCGGACAAATCTGCGGCACTCCAGTCGGCAGAGGGATTGCTTTGCTCGGCCACCCGATTGCCCCAGCGATCGAAAACCAACAAATTAAAGTCCTTGAACATTTCATTTTGTTGAAGATCTGGATTGCCGAGCAATACCACACGCCATTGGTTGTTGAGAGCATCTTGGTTGGGCGATATCACATTGGGAAAACGCAGCAAGGTTTCATCCACCGCCTCCAAATCATCGCTGGCAATGGCCACATCGGCAGAAGCACTGCAGCCGTTGACCGTATCGACCACATTGGCCGTATAGACGCCGGGCTCGCTGACCTCGGGAGCAATGGATTGTGCGCCAGTCATAGCAGCTTCCATGGCATTGGACCATTGTATGGCATAGTCGTGTGCGGACACTACAACGATGCCCGTCAACTCCAATACAGGATTCAAACACGTCAGCGTATCTTGAAGCGGAATGGCGATGGATGGCGCAATAAAATCCTCGGTTGCCACCATGGTGTCGATGCTCCAACACCCACTAGTCGGATGCACCGCGGTGAGCAGGTAGGTACCGCCATCGCTGATATTGAGCTCAAGGGAATTGTCGTTGCTGAGGGCTTGTCCATTGAACAGCCAATTGTACGTGACCCCTTGTACATCCGATGTGGCATTGGTTTGGGCAATGGGATTGAAACAATTGAGCACCAAGTCCTCGCCCGCATAGAGATCTACCAAGGCAAAGTCAGCTTCAACCTCGACCGTTGTGGATGCAAAACACATGCTGTCCACATGCGCTTCAATGGCATACACGCCAGGGATCGACGTAAACCAAGGCACCATGCTATTCTCGCTAACCACCAATTGGTTTTGCGCATTGTACACCACGTAAGCGGCAGTGAGCGGAATGTTGGCATTCATAACGACTTGGGCGATGTCCGTGTCGCAATTGATCACGTCGGCCGGCAAAGCAGTCACATTCAAATTCTCCACATTCACAAAAACATCTTGCACCACCGGTTCGCCGCACAAATCTGTGAAGGTCACCGTGTAAGTGATGTCTTCGAGTGCAGACGTCACCGGAGTGGCCGAAGTGGGATCGTCAAGAAAATCGGTGGGCGTCCAATTGTATATGCCGTCCAGCGAACTGCCCACACTCAGGGTGGGTTGCATGCCCTGACAAATGACCAACTCATTGCCCACATTGAGGATATTGGGCTGAAGGCATACCGATTGCACATTGTAAGCTCCGCCTGTAGCTGCGGTAAATCCCCAATACACGAGAGAATTGCCTTGAAAAATGGAATTGACCAGGTCCACATTGCCCTCCAATCGAAAGACACAATCAAAATACACGCGGATGGATTCGTCGTCGGGATTCCATTCGATGCGGACGACATGGTCCTCGCCGTCCTCGATGTTTTGGTCAAACACATCCGCTTGAACCGGTCCTGCAATGTTGTTGGGCGAATTGTGATCGATATCGCCGTTTTGCTCGATGGCAATATGGTCAAATCCCGGATCATCGTAATCGCCGTTCTGCCACGTATCGAATTCGATACCGAGTGATGTGCCAAAATTGAGATACCCCATTCCGCCACCGTCGGCGCCAATGGCTGAGGTGCCCACCGTTTGCAGAACAAAACAAATACCATCGGCTCCTGAACCGTCTATGCTGCCCAAATTCATGGTGAACTGAATGGAAAACGGTTGAAGCAAGTCGATTTGCTCGCCATACCACACCGTGCCATTTTGATAATTGAAGGCATTGGTCAAGGTATAACAATCGTTGCCATTGGCCACAGCGTCGCCATTGAGAAAATAGGTTTGGGCGCCGAGGGCCGATGCCAACCCGATAAAAATACTGGTAAGAAATAGATTCTTCATTGTGTAATGTGCGTCCTATGCTTGGTCGGGGCATTGAAAACTGCGTGGCTCAAAGGCGCAGCAGCGTTCATTGGTGGTGACCAAAACATTGTTGGCTACCTCCTTGCTGATTCGGATGTGCAAACGCTCGTTGCAAATAACCGAAAGACTTTGGTCAAACACCTCAATGCTTTCGATAAAAATGCGCGCTCCAATGGCCAATCCCAAATCCTCGAACAATTTTAAAAACAGCGGACTGTCCTCTTTGACACCGGTAATGCGGCAATGGTTGCCTGCTTGAATCTCGCTGAGCACCTTGAAGCACGAGGGAAATACTACACCGCGGCTGTCCGGAATGGGCTCGCCGTGCGGATCAAACTTGGGAAATTCCAAAAGTTCATCGATGCGATCGACCAAAATATCGGAATCGATGTGCTCGAGTTGTTCGGCGATGGCATGCACCTCGTCCCAACCAAAATGGAGTTTGTGCACCAAAAAAGTTTCCCAAACCCTGTGCTTGCGCACCACCCTGACTGCCACACGCATGCCTTCGGGGGTCAACAACACCCCGCGCGACTTTTCATAATCGATGAGGTTTTTGTTGGCCATGCGCTGCAGTTTCTCCGTCACAGAAGCCGCGCTGATGGCCATTCCCGCTGCGATCGCGCTAGTAGCAACACGACCAGGGAATTGCTGCGAGTAGTGGTAGATGAATTTGAGGTAATTCTCCTCTGACAACGTATTGGTTTGGCTCTGCGTCATGTGTCAAAAATACACGAATGAGCCGCGTCAACACAAGCAAAAAAATCGAACGCTAGTGGATACCTCCGCGCGACAACAGGCAGGATGGTGCAGGATAGCGCACTCAGGCCTGCGGCAACTGCGCAACGAACCCTTGAAGTGGATCGATGGCGCGATTGCCTTGAGCAAACGCGAGGTGAAGCACCTAATTCACAACCGCTTGCGCAATATATTTTTGGGGTTCTGGACTAAACCCGTGGGAAATGCGTTAATTGGGCAAGATTCTTGGCATACGCCGGACCCAATCATTTTGCATATGACATCATTGTACTCGATCCTCGGACGCATACTTTTCATTGGCTTCATGCTCGTGCATTTGCAGAGCTGCGCTCAACCGAAAAAATCTTACACCATCACCAACAAAAGAGCCATCGCACAGCTCGAGGAGGCGCAAGAATTCTATCAGCGCAAAGACCTGCGCAATGCGATACAACTTTTGGAAGAATTGGTTGCCAAAGAACCCCAATTCATCGAAGCCCAATTCATGTTGGCCCAGGTGTACGACGAGAACAGGCAAACCGCCAAAGCCATTGTTCCGTTGGATGCCGCGTTAAAAATTGACCCCGGATATTATCCTCCAGGGTGGATGATGTTGGCCGAAGCCCATTTGTATCTGGGGCATTACGACGAGGCAGAAAAGGCCATTACCAAGTACATTCCATTGCCCAAGAAGTCGGCCGAAGAAGAAAAAAGAGCCCAACTCATTTTGAGCAGTTGTGTTTTTGCAAAAGATGCCAAAGCCCACCCCAAACCTTTCACACCGATCAATCTCGGACCTGGGGTAAACACTGCCCTCAATGAGTATTATCCCTGTTTGACCATCGACGAACAAACCCTGTTGATCACCCGCGATGTGCCCGACAAAAATGCATTGTACGGTCATCAGGAAGATTTTTATCTCAGCAAAAAAAACAACAACGAATGGCAGACGGCTGGTCCTGTGATGGGCATCAACACCATCTACAACGAAGGCGCACCGAGCTTGAGTGCCGACGGACAAACCATGATTTTCACAGCGTGCCAAACCATC
>CANHSF010000183.1 GCA_947463065.1 Flavobacteriales bacterium
CTATGGCCTGTAGCAAGAATGATATGATCGACAAGCCATTCTTGATGACCATTGACCTGAATGCTGCGGATTTTATCAGCTTCCAGGGTTATGGCGGTTAGTTTGGTATTGAAATGCACTTCGCCGCCAGCCTCTCGAATGGCCTCTCGCATGGCGGCAACGACTTTGGGCAATTTGTTGGTTCCGATGTGCGGATGGGCATCCACCAAGATGTCTGAGCTGGCTCCAAAATGCACCAATGTTCGAAGAACCTCGTTGACGTCACCGCGTTTTGTTGACCGGGTATAGAGTTTACCGTCGCTGTACGTTCCAGCTCCGCCCTCGCCAAAACAATAATTGCTATCCGGATGAACGATATGGGCCTTATGGATTTGCGCCAAGTCTCGACGCCTTTGCTGCACGTCTTTGCCGCGTTCAATGACGATGGGTTTGTAGCCAGCGCGCAACAGCTGCAAAGCAGCGAAAAGCCCTGCTGGCCCAGCTCCTACGATGACAATGCGTTTTTGGGCAATGTTGGAATCAACGCGGTAATTGGGCTCAAAATTCGGGGCAATATAACGCTCCTCCGATGAGCCAATCCACAACCGCAGCTGAACCTTAACCTGTTTTTGGCGCGCGTCAATGCTTCTTTTTAGAATCACGATCTCGTGCGGGTCAAAAGCCAAATGGAGATGCTCCACAACCCAGCTTCGGAGTGCGGCAGGATCTGATGCTACCTCGGGGAGAACTTGTATGTTGACTTCTTCAATCACGGGTGCAAATATGCGGTCAATTGTGCAATAGGCCTATTCTTCAGAGCCAATAAAAAAAAGCCGGAAGAACCGGCTTTTTATTGTTTTGCATCTAGCGTTATTTTTTTACAAATGCAGGCTTTGGCTTTTTGCCGTCCATCCATTCTGGAAGTCCCCACATCAGCAAACGTCCTGTTTGTCCTTTGTCCTCTGGGGAATAACTGGTCAAATTACCTTTGGCTTTCTGCTGCGAAAGCACTACGGCAAGGTACTTCGATAATTCAACTTCGTTTTTCTCAGGATAGGAGGATTTGAATTTTGCAGCGATAACGGATGTTGGGAGGAATTTACCGCTAGACTGAAAAAACTGCACCACTTTTTTGCTGAATCCATTCGAACTGCGTTTGCGGCGATTGCTCGTGCCGATGGCTTTGATGCCTGCTGTTCCTTTGCCTGTTAACTTCGCTTTTGCACTTTGCTCGGCAAGTTTGACCAAGCTTTTAGTGTTGAGCGCCTTGTCAGAGGTTTTGTTCTGTGTCAAGAGGATTTTAGCCTCGGAGAGTGCCTTGTATTCCGCTTCAAGACTCTTGAGGCGAACTTGGATTTGATTGAGTATTTTGTTTTTGTCCATGCTTGTTTTTTTTTGCAAAGTTTATATGTAATTATAAAAGAAACCATGTAATAAATGCTAAATTGATCTATATCATTGCCCCTTCGCATGCATTGTGCTCAAGATCAACATGAAATAAAACAGAAATCAATCGCTTTCTTTTGCTGATGCAAACGTTGATACAGCGTTGCAGATGCTGATACTCAAAATTACATCATCAACCATAACATCGAGTTCTTTTTTTGGTTCATTGCCACATTTCAAAACTCTTCAAATTTTAACCTGCCGCTAGTTGTGGATTGCATTGACGGCGATGTTTACATTGGTTGTGCAATCTTAATTCTTTTGAATAGCTCAGGCCTACGTAAAAATCATGATATCTAATATTTGTAGGTTCTAATTGTTAACATTTTGCCGTTGATGCATGGGGCTTCGCTCAATGGGGCGTTTATTATCAATGTTATAGAATGTTGTCTTGGTCTTCGAAGCACGGTTGAAATGCAATGTTGCCGTATTGGTAAGGCCCCCTTTGACATCTATGTTGGTCTATGGAGCGATCCATTTTGTCACCTTGTGGTAGGTATGACAAATACCGAAGGCCGAATCTTTGGAGATAGGCTATCGCTGTTTTTGCGCAATTTGGCTGAATAGCAATACCTCTTTTTCCTCTCAAGGTCGCGCGATGCAATGGTCGATTTTGCTGCTCGAATCATCTTGACCTCCGTCTTTGGCACGCGTTGATCTCAAATGGCTTGAATCTAATTTTCAGGGATTCAGGCCATTTCGCAAAAGGTGTTGAAATTCATGCTTTTTTATTTGAGCTTTCAGAGCCACCTTTGCCCGCTTTTTAATGACGCCGTAACGGCTACAATTTCAATTTTTTGCTATGGCACAAAAACCCGTGATCAAATTCAAAAAAACTGGTTTGAGCAATGATCAGTTGCTCTCGTTGTACAATGCTATTCTCTTACCGCGCTTGATTGAAGAAAAAATGCTCAGTCAACTTCGCCTGGGTAAGATTTCCAAATGGTTCAGCAGCTTTGGTCAAGAAGCCATTTCCGTCGGGGTGGCGTTGGCCATGGACAAAGACGAGTTCATTTTGCCCATGCACCGCAATTTGGGCATTTTCACCGCGCGTGATTTGGATTTGACCCAGTTGTTTGCACAATTTCAAGGCAAGGAAGCGGGATTCACCAAGGGCCGCGACCGCTCTTTTCACTTTGGCACCATGGCCCACAAAGTCGTGGGGATGATCTCGCATCTCGGCCCGCAATTGGGAATTGCAGACGGAATAGCCCTGGCCAATAATTTAGGTAAAGAAAAAAAGGCGACCATTGTTTTTAGCGGCGATGGTGGCGCCAGTGAAGGGGATTTCCATGAGGCGATCAATACAGCCAGTGTTTGGGATTTGCCGGTGATTTTTGGTATCGAGAATAATTCATGGGGATTAAGCACGCCAAGTCGTGAACAGTTTCGGTGCAAACAATTCATCGATAAGGCCATTGGATATGGCATTCCTGCTGAAGATGCCATTCAGGTCGACGGCAACAATATCATCGAAGTGTTTCAAGCGGTCAAAAAGGCGGCCGAGAGCATCCGACAACGTCCGCGCCCCATTATCATGGAGTTTATGACCTTCAGATTGCGCGGTCATGAAGAGGCTAGCGGCACGAAATATTATCCTCAAGGACTCATTGAGGAATGGGAAAAGAAAGATCCCGTTCAAAATTTTGAATGGTGGCTTTTGGATCAGGGCATCATCAATGAACAATATGTGATCGATGCGCGCAATCATATCAAGACCAAAATCAACGATGCGTTGAAGGTGGCTTATGATGAACCCAATATTGTTCCTGACGCATCCAAAGAACTCAACGATCTATTTGCTCCTTTCAGCAACACAGGTATCGAACCTGCTGCTGGGTCGGCCACCGAATTGCGTTTCATCGATGCCATCACCGACGGTTTGCGCATGAGCATGAAAAGACATGAAAAGCTCATTCTCATGGGGCAAGATATCGCCGAGTATGGTGGTGTATTTAAAGTCACCGAGGGCTTTGTAAACGATTTTGGCAAAGACCGCGTGCGCAATACACCACTCTGCGAATCGGCCATTGTCGGCGCAGGACTGGGTTTGAGCATGAAAGGGTACAAGGCCATGGTGGAAATGCAATTTGCCGATTTCGTGACCTGTGGCTTCAATCAAATCGTCAACAACTTGGCGAAGCTCCATTACCGATGGAACGAAAATGCCGATGTGGTGGTGCGTTTGCCGACTGGCGCGAGTGTGGCTGCTGGTCCATTCCACAGCCAAAGCAACGAAGCGTGGTTCTTCCATGTGCCTGGATTAAAAATAGCCTATCCCGCCTTTCCAGAAGATGCAAAAGGCCTTTTGTGTCAAGCGTTTGAAGACCCCAATCCGGTTCTCTTCTTTGAGCACAAGGCCTTGTATCGCAGCATTTCGGGTCAAGTGCCGGATGGATTTTACACCCTGCCTTTTGGACAAGCCCGCATGGTCAGCACCGGCGAACAATGCACCATCGTGACTTACGGACTTGGCGTGCATTGGGCCATGGAGTTTTTGAAACAACACCCCGAAATCAGCGCGGATTTGATCGATTTGCGCACCCTTGCGCCTTTGGATACAGCCACTATTTTTGCGTCGGTGAAAAAGACCGGTCGCGTTTTGGTTTTGCACGAAGACAACCAAACAGGCGGTATTGGCGGCGAAATCAGCGCTTTGATCACCGAAAATTGTTTCACCGCGTTGGATGCCCCTGTGATGCGCTGCGCGAGCATGGATACACCCATTCCATTCAATGCCGAATTGGAAAAACAATATTTGGCCAATGCACAGTTGGCTGAGAAAATAAAGATGTTATTGGATTATTAATCGAAAGAAATACAGCCATGAGCGACGATAAAAAAATCATATTCTCCATGGTTGGAGTGAACAAATACACTCCGACCGGCAAACACATCATCAAAGACATTTACCTCAGTTTTTACTACGGCGCCAAGATTGGTATCCTCGGTATGAACGGTGCGGGTAAATCTACCGTCATGCGCATCATTGCAGGATTGGATCAACAGTTCCAAGGCGATGTTGTTTGGAGTCCGGGGTACAGCGTGGGGTATTTGCCACAAGAACCCAAATTGGACGACGACAAAACCGTGCGCGAAATCGTTGAAGAAGGCGTAAAGCCCATTACCGATGCGCTCAAGGAGTACGAGGAGATCAACAACATGTTCATGGACGAGGCGGTGCTCAATGATCCCGATAAAATGGAGTCCTTGATGAATCGCCAAGCTGCTGCGCAAGACAAAATCGAAGCCTTGGGTGGTTGGGACTTGGACAACAAATTGGCGGTGGCGATGGATGCCCTGCGTTGTCCACCCGAAGACCAAAAGATCGGCGTCTTGAGTGGAGGAGAGCGCCGTCGAGTCGCTTTGTGCCGCTTGCTTTTGCAACAACCCGATGTACTGTTGCTGGATGAGCCCACCAACCACTTGGACGCGGAGAGCGTGTTGTGGCTCGAACAACATTTGAGCAAATACCAAGGCACCGTGTTGGCCGTTACCCACGACCGTTATTTCTTGGACAATGTGGCCGGTTGGATTTTGGAATTGGACCGCGGCGAAGGCATACCGTACCAAGGCAATTACAGTTCGTGGTTGGAGCAGAAGAGCAAGCGCTTGGCCCAAGAAGAAAAAACAGAGAGCAAGCGCCGCAAGATTTTGGAGCGCGAGTTGGAGTGGGTGCGCACCAATCCCAAGGGCCGCCATGCGAAGAACAAAGCACGTTTGCAGAATTACGAGCGAATGATGAGCGAAGGCGAGCGCGAGAAAGAAGCCAAGTTGGAAATACCGATTCCGAACGGACCACGTTTGGGCAACGATGTCATCGAATTCACCAATGTGAGCAAAGGATTTGAGGATCGCCTGTTGATCGATAATTTGAGTTTCAAACTCCCACCGGCGGGCATTGTGGGCATCATAGGCCCCAATGGAGCAGGTAAAACGACCTTGTTCCGCATGATCATGAACGAAGAGCAGCCCGATCAAGGCAGCATCCGTTTGGGCGAAACGGTGGTGATGGGGTATGTGGACCAATCGCACAAAGAGATTGACCAAGAAAAATCCGTGTACGAAGTCATCAGCGGTGGCAACGAGGTGATCGAGATCGGAGGTCAGACCATCAATTCGCGGGCATATTGCAGCAAATTCAATTTCCAGGGCGCGGATCAGCAAAAGAAGTGTGGCGTGCTTTCGGGCGGAGAGCGCAATCGCTTGCATTTGGCCATGACCTTAAAGACCGAGGCCAACGTCTTGTTGCTGGATGAGCCCACGAACGATATCGACGTCAACACCTTGCGCGCTTTGGAAGAAGGCATTCAAAGTTTTGCCGGCTGTGCGGTAGTCATTTCCCACGACCGTTGGTTTTTGGACCGCATTTGTACACACATTTTGGCCTTTGAGGGCGACAGCCAAGTGTATTATTTCGAAGGCACCTTTAGCGAGTACGAAGAGAACAAACAAAAACGCTTGGGCGACACGACACCCCATCGCATCAAATACCGCAAATTGGTGCGATAGACACGCAATACTATAAGAGAACAAAGGGCTGCCCGAGGAGAGGGCGGCCCTTTTTAATTTTAAAGGAGATCCTTTCAAAAAAAACGCTAAACGCCGATTGCTGCACCTATCTCAATACGTGTAGATTTTTTTCTCGATCGCGGGATTCAGCGTTGATTCGAAGGGGATTTTGCGGGGAACGGAAACGAAAATCCTAATGAAGGAAGGCTTTGAGATGGATTTCGTTGCCGACCTCAATCAATCGAAAATGGTTGGACCGAACAAGTTTATGAAAACGTATAGAATTTTCATTCACTTTATGGACAATCATATGGACACGGTGTACAGCAACGGAACGATTCACAATTTCAAAAGCGCCTACGTCAAATCGGAAGAAAACCTCATTGAAAAATACAGTGTCCAGCACAATCTGCCAGTGGACACATTGCCGGGCAAATAACGACGGTGGATGCGCGGAACTAGCTGATGGCTGAGAGAAGACAGGAAAATGCTGGATATTTCACACCCAACTGACCCACCCATTTCACTCCCAACTGATATGCTCGGGAATGCTCGTACAAGCTCTTACTTACAACTATATTCGTTCATGTTATTGC
>CANHSF010000184.1 GCA_947463065.1 Flavobacteriales bacterium
AAGCCCGAAAGTGTCGTGAGCAAAAGGTCTTTATCGATGCCCAGTTCAATGCCTGAAGCATAGACCAAGAGGATGTTGTAGGCATTGAAACTTCCGATCAAGCGGGTGTGCACTTCTTTACCATCCAATTGGAGATGCAAACCATCAAAAGCGTTTTCGATAATCCGCGCTTTGTAATCGGCCATGGTCTTGAGCGCATAAGTCTTGCGACGGGCCTTGCAATGGTCCAACATGATGTCGCCATACTTGCTGTCGGCGTTGCTTATCGCGAAGGCCTGGGCTGGCAGCTGATCAAATAGTTTTTTCTTGGCTTTGATGTATTCGTTGAAGGTGCCGTGGTAATCGAGATGGTCGTGTGTAATGTTGGTAAACAAAGCTCCTGCAATGCGCACACCCATCAACCGATTTTGATGAAGTGCATGCGATGATGCTTCCATAAAGCAATGGGTGCATCCGGCCTCCACCATGCGCCCCAGCAATTCGTTGAGGGCAATGGCATTCGGCGTCGTATGCGTGCTGGCCAAAGCTTGATCATTGATTTTGTTGACCACGGTGCTCAATAAGCCTGTCTTGTACCCCATCTTCCGAAACAAGCGGTATAGCAGTGTGGCCGTGGTGGTTTTGCCATTGGTTCCGGTGACTGCTACAATTTTTATTTTTTCCGATGCATTGTCGTAATAATTGCAGGCCATGTATCCCAAGGCCTCCGATGAGTCGTGCACTTGGATATAGGTCACACCGGGCTGAATTTCTTCCGGCATGCGTTCACACACAATGGCAATTGCTCCCTGACGAATGCAATGGTCAATGTACTGGTGTCCATCCGCAATTGTACCCGCAATGGCTACGAATACGCTCATCGGACGAATGGAACGCGAATCAATGCTCACGTGTTCAATGGCCACATTGGTGCCGCCTGTTATGTGAACAATGCGCACTCTGTACAATATGTCGCTCAGCAGTTTCACTTGAGTTCAATGAGGATTAAGGGATTGTTTTTGATGGCAGAGCCTGGCGCTACACTTTGTCTAACCACAGTGCCTTTGCCTTGCACGCGGACTTTCATGCCTTGTGTTTCCAATAGGTATAGGGCGTCCTGCAACCCCATTCCGACCACGTTGGGCACCAGCTCGGGGCGTATCGCACGGTCGCTGATTTCGACGTAGGTGCCTTGCGATTTGGTATTGACCCATGCACTGGTTGCGGCCATTTGCTCTGGCAGTTGCAAACCGCGCAGCACTTGCTTCAATTGCTCGTATGCACCATCCTTCGAGATGGGGATGTGCACTTGAGCATGGCTTGTCGTGTCGGGTAAGAAGTCGGCTGTGTGGTATTCCATCTGTGTGCTGTATATTTTCACAGCCAGTTCTGAAAATACCGGTGCAGCTATGGTTCCGCCGTAGTAATTGCCTCCTTTGGGATCATGGATGACCACAATGCACGAGTATTGCGGGTCATGCGCTGGAAAATAGCCAACAAAGCTTGCGCGGTGACGATTGTAATCGTATTGGCCGTTTTCGTGGATTTTTGCTGTGCCGGTTTTGCCAGCCACTTTGTATGCGCAGTCTTTGAAAGCTCCCTCAGCAGTGCCATCGTCTTCGGTCACTCCTTCCATCATTTTGCGGCACGCGGCCAAGGTCTCTTTTTTGCAAAAATTCTCACGCAAGACAACGGGCTCAAATTCTTCAATGGTGCGGCCGTTGCGTTTGATCTTTTCTACAAAAAGCGGCTTCATGTAACGCCCATTGTTGGCAACCGCATTGTAAAATGCTAGAATTTGTAGCGGTGTCATTTTGGTCTCATAACCAATGGACATTTGGGTCAAACTCAGTCCAGACCACCCTTGATCCTTGACCGAACGATAGATCAGGGGTGAAGCTTCGCCATGCAACTGCAGATCCAACTTGCTGCCCAACCCGAAGGAGTGGAGTTTGTCTAGAAATTGTTGTGGTTTTTTCTCAAAACATGATTTGATCACTTTCGCAGTGCCGATGTTGGAACTGCGCTCAAAGACTTGTTCCATTGTCAATACTCCGTTGCCACCGTCTTCATCGTTGCTGTCGGTGAGCGTCATATCGTAGATTTTCCAACGGCCATTGCCAGTATCGATGCTGTCGTCCAATGCCACCATGTCCTCATCGAGGCATGCCATCAAACTAGCAAGTTTCATGGTGCTTCCAGGTTCCTGACTTTCCTGCACGGCGTAGTTGTATCGTTCCAGATAGGCGCCCGTTTCGGGGTCTCTTCCCAAGTTGGCAATGGCGCGGATATATCCGGTTTTGACTTCCATCACCACCGCGCATCCCCAGGCTGCGCTGTATTTTTCCAATTGCCGTTGGAGTGCGGCATTGGCCACATCTTGCAAGTGGATATCAATGCTTGCGATGACATCCGCACCGGGTTGGGGTTCTTCGATGAAATCATCGGTCATCGGGCGCCAATACCCTCCCGGGATTTTTTCTTGGAGTTGTTTTCCTTTTTTGCCGGCGAGCAAACTGTCAAAGGCCAACTCAAGACCAAATTTGTTGTCGGCTTGATCTTTTCCAATGGTCCGCGCAGCAAGCATTTCGAAGGGTTTTTCCCTGCGGCTTCCTTCGATATATACAAATCCACTTTTGTATGCTCCTTTGCGCACAAAAGGAAGCTGCTTGACACGTTGCAATTGGTTGTAATCCACTTTGGCTTTGATCAATTGATAGCGATTGCCATCAGCGCGTGCTGCTTTGAACAGGGCCTTATAATCCAATGCGTTGCGGTCGCCAAAAATGCGTGCGAGGCCTTGGCATACGCTGTCGATTTTGGCGCGGTATTCTTCTACGTCATAATCGGCTTTTGCATCCCAGCGAATTTCATATTCCGGAACACTGGTGGCCAGAAGACTTCCGTCGCTGCTAAAGATCTGACCGCGGATTGGGGTGATGTCGTTGGCTTTGTAGGTGTAGTTTAAGCCCAAGTTTTTGGCGCGGTCGCTGGGCCAAATCTGAAGATAAAAAATCTTGATGATGATGGCGATGGCGATCAAACAGATCAAACTAAACATCATCCAAGTGCGCGCTAGCATAGGAGCCGACGTATTCGCATTGCCGCCCGCATGTTGCTCTTTAGGCTCAACATGCGGTTCGGCAATGGGTTGGTTGATATGGTTGTTTGTTGGGTTCATGGTTTGTCTTCGCTCTCGAAGAATCCTTTTTCTACATCGATGATTTGCGGTGGGGTTCGGAGTTCCTTGAGTCCCATGTTCTCGATCTCATGGGCCACATTGCTTTGTTGGCGCGTCAATTCAAGATCACTCAAGGTGGTGTTGTAGCTGGAGCGCAATTCATTCAGCTCATGTTGAAGGCGAATTTCCTCGCGTTTGGTGTGTTCAAAGGAGTACATCAAGCCGATGTTGAGCACAAACAAGAAAACGATAAACGCGATGAAGGGGAGGTGTTTGACCAGCCCATCATTGGCCAAAAAGTCACCACTTAGGATCTGGGTCAACCAATTTTTTTTATTGGTTTTAGCAGGGCCCGCGGCAGGGCGTTCAGCCGTGTCGTTTACTGTGCTCATGGGTGTTGTTTAGGTAGTTAATCTCCGCTATCCTTCTCATCACGTCGCATCCTGAGATGCTCCGCTATTCTCATTTATCCTTTCGTTGCAGTGCGCATTTTGGCGCTTCTTGCCCGAGTATTTCGCTGTATTTCCTCTTCGCTGGGCACAATTGGTTTGGTGTGCACCGGTTCGAGGGGTCGGCTCAAATGGCCGAAAAAGTCTTTGTTTGGGATCCCTTCGAAATTGCCTGTCCGAAAGAAGTCTTTGACCAAGCGGTCTTCCAGTGAATGGTAACTGATGATCACCATCCGGCCACCGGGCTTGAGCAACTGAGCTGCCTGCTGCAACATCTCTTTGAGCACGGTCAATTCCTCGTTTACTTCAATGCGCAACGCTTGAAACAACTGCGCATGAAACTTATGCTCGGCTCCGCGCGGCGCATGCGGCTTTACGGCTTGGATCAACTCAGCGCTCGTTTGTATTGGTCGCATTTTGACCAATGTTTTCGCCACTGGCCAAGCATTGCGCAACTCGCCGTATTGCCTCAGCACTGCTGTAAGATCTTCTACGCTGTAGGTGTTGATGATCTCTGCTGCGGTGCGCTCTCGGCTCTGGTCCATGCGCATATCCAATGGCGCATCGAACCGAATCGAAAATCCGCGATCTGCGCTGTCGAACTGGTGGCTGCTCACGCCTAAATCGCCGAGCAAACCGTCAACGGCGCGAACACGATGCATGCGCAGCCAATTGGCCAAAAAGCCAAAATTTTGGTCGATCAATACAAACCGATCGTCCTTGGGTGCGTTTTTCCACGCGTCAGGATCTTGATCGAATGCGTACAGTTTGCCTTCGGGTCCCAAATGTTTCAATATCTCCCGCGAATGACCTCCTCCACCGAAGGTGACATCCACGTAAACCCCGTCGGGTTTGATTTCTAATGCGTCAATGGTCTCTTTCAGCAACACCGGTTGGTGGTAATCGGCGGTCATGGTTGCTGGTTTTTGGTGTTCAAAAACGCTTCTATCTCATCGGCGAGCGCATCAAAATCCTCCGTATTCTCTACTTCGACATCGTGATTGGCTCTGCTCCACAATTCCATTTTCTCAAACAATCCCATGAGGATCACTTCATTGTCTTGGTCAATGTCCAGACCCATGTGTTCCAACATGTGGTTGGGCAAGTTCATTCGCCCCGATCCATCCAATTCGATCGGCGCCGCACCGCGCAAAAACTTACGGATGTAGTCACCGTGCCTTCTGCTATGCCGATTCAACTTGGCGATATCGGTTTTAATGCGGTCCCACTCGGGTTTGGGGTAAATCACCAAACAGGGCTGATGCATGTCCTTGCGCACCCACAATCCTTCATGCAATACTGGCTCGAGCTGCTTGCGCAACTTGGAAGGAAGCTGTAAGCGCCCTTTGTTATCGAGTTTGCAGGGGTAGTCCCCCAATAAATCCAGCATGTCGGATCAAATAATATGGGAATTCGAAAGCGAAAGTAATCGGTTTTCCCCACTTCGCCCCACCTGGAACCAAAATTTTTGAATTTTGTTGATAAGTCGATGTTGATATCCTTCGGGGTTGTGTTGCTTTTAGACTTTCGTTTAAATTGAAAATGAATGAATTATATGGAGATTTGTGGGGTGTGGGGCAAAGTGGGGCATTTTTGGGTAAAAGTGGACAAATCACTATGAATAACTCTTGAACGGGCTTGTTTTCGATGCATGCTTTGTGCGACATTCGTGACATGGATTTGAAGCAAATTGAATCGGTCTATTTCCTTGGTATAGGTGGTATTGGAATGAGCGCATTGGCGCGCTTCTTCCACCGGCAGGGTAAGCAAGTCATGGGATACGATAAAACCCGGACAGCGCTGACCATCGAACTTGAATTGGAAGGGATGGCCGTTCATTACGACGATCATGTGCTCGAAATTCCCGAAATCATTCGCTTGGGCAGCAGAGATCGCATCTTGTTGATCTACACGCCTGCCATTCCGCGCGATAGCCATGAACTCAATTGGTTCATCGATGCCGGATTTCGACTTTACAAACGCTCGGAGGTGCTCGGCTTGCTTACGCAAAACGCCAAGTCGATTGCGGTTGCCGGAACACACGGCAAAACCACCACTTCAGCCATGGTGGCCCATATCTTGGAGGATTCCGGTTTGCACTGCAATGCTTTTTTGGGTGGAATAACCGGCAACTACAACACCAATATGCTCATCCATCGCGATGCGCAATGGACGGTCGTCGAAGCCGATGAGTTCGATCGTTCTTTTTTGACTTTGTCACCCACTGTAGCCGCTATTACCAGCATGGACGCCGATCATCTGGATATCTATGGCAATCATGCGTTCATGATCGAAAGCTTCAATCTGTTTGCCGCCCGAGTGGTGCCCAATGGTGTTTTGTTTTGTAAATCGGGTTTGCCGCTGCAAACAGAAGCTTTGCAAAACGGTGTAGTTCATCAATCCTACGGCATGGACGAACAAAGCACTATTCGCGCAGTGGGCATCCACATTGCCGACGGAAAGTATGTGTTCGATTGGACCAATGGTGCCGAAACCATAGCGAATATTCGCCTGGGTTTACCCGGAAGGCACAATGTCGAAAATGCTGTTGCGGCCATAGCTGCATGTCGTCAAGCCGGTGTGCAACCCCAAGCCATTAAACAGGCTTTGGAGTCGTTCAAAGGGGTAAAGCGCCGTTTCGATTATGCCTTGCACAATGAACGCATCGTGGTGATCGATGATTATGCTCATCATCCTGAAGAGTTGCGCGCTGCCATTGCCAGTGCGCGTGAGTTGTTCCCTGATAAGCACATCACAGGGGTTTTTCAACCGCATTTGTTCACACGAACACGCGATTTCGCCGATGGATTCGCACAATCGTTGGATCTCTTGGACGATACAATACTCTTGCCCATTTATCCCGCTCGCGAAAAACCCATTGAGGGAGTTCAT
>CANHSF010000185.1 GCA_947463065.1 Flavobacteriales bacterium
TGCACCATTGCCCCAATCGCAAACTACAGGCGCGTCGGGCACGATGGAATTATTGGCATTCAGATCAAAATACACGACCACCGTATCCCCATACTGGGCATAATTGACTACAAAGTTGCAATCGGGAACAGGTACTTCATAGAAAAATGACGTCGTATCGCTAATGCATTGCATGGCATCCATGGCCAACACGTACCCCTCGATAATCCCATTGGAAAAGGCTTGTATTGTAATCGATCCATTGGCATTTTCAACATAATCATTATTGGTGTTCCATGCATACGAACAACCACCATTGGTTGATGTACAGTAGGGCCAAAAGGTCATTTGCGTTCCTTCCATGTTCCAATCCGCACTTGCAATCACCGGAAAAAAATAGGGGCAATCAAACATCACACTCATGCATGTATCAGCAGGACATTGCAACAATGAAGCATCGCCAATACTGCTCCAATCGATGGTCAAACAAATCTCATGAAAACCTGCGGTATCAAACCCCAAAAAATAAGGACTGGGAAAGACATCATCGACTGCCGACACGGTGAAAAGGGGTTCTACCGCCAACTCCTCCGACCAAGCGATATCCATCATATATCCGTCAGAACCCACGTATTCGGGAATAGGATTTACAACGGTTGGACATACCGTGCTGAGCGGACCAACACTAATGGATTGACAGACCGTATCGGGGCAGCTATCTTCGAAATCATCCAATGAAATCACACACACTTGGTAGTCACCTTCAGCAGAATAGGTATGAAGGGGGATCCATACATTTTGTGTGCACTCATAACAAAGATCTTGTGAACCATCACCAAAGTCCCATTCCACCACGGGGTAGCTGATAGGATTTTGACCAATCATCACTTCGAACTGACCGTATAATATTTGATTTTCGACATACCAATCGGCGGTAAGATGACATTGTAAATTGGGATTTTCCAGGGCCATACCGCGCCAACTGCTTTGACACCCCTCTGTGTCGGTCGCTTGAAACTCTAGAAATGCATAAGGTTCCTCAGTGAAAGGCACATACACCATATTGTTGGCCATGACAACGTAATCCGCGTTGGCTTGATAACTAAATGTAAAATCGCCATTTCCCCCCGTAGCAACGATATTAAATAAAGCACCTGTTCCGTCCTCAGACAAGACCCCGGGTGACCATTCCGCTTCCACCATATAGCATGGAATGTAGATATCATCACTCAAACCACTCGTGCATACCGTTGTGGTGGGATCGGCAGGATCAGCCCAATAAATGAGCAAATGATAGGGCTGCCAACCTTCCGTTTCGAATTGGGCGACATTCCCGCCTGTGCCACCGACACCAGGAAAACCGAACCAATGATCGATCATGATATAGTTCGTTGGCTCTTGGATTTCGAATACCAATTCATAATAACCGCTCCCTAGAGAAATGACTTGGGTAACTTGTCCTGGAACACATTGCGCGCTAAGCATACTGGGCAGTAGCAACAAGAGATACAGGCTAATAACTGTTTTCATGGTTAAGGAAGCTTTAGGGTTAAGGTCACGACTGCTCGTGTAAAGTGTAGACTTAAGCCTGGTAATTTTGGTTGCAAAAGAAATGAGGAAAAACAAAATCGAGTGCTAAAAATGGCGCATTGCGCACCTGAGCGCACATTACACCTCACACCAAACGTTCATCAGGCATCCGCAAATCATCGCATTAGATTAGCATGTGTTGTTAATTTAATATCAACGCAGTCGCACTTTCACAAAAAAAGGCCACCCATCGGTGACCCTTTTGAAAATTGCTCATGCGATGCAATCGTCGCCTGCTAAAAATTAACCATAGTCACCATAGTGCTTGGTGTCAACGTCGTCTCATTGGTGCCGGCTGTGTAAGCACCGCCTGTGACCAATCCTTCGTTTACCGCGCCCGTTGAACTGCCTCCTTTAAACAAGGTATAGGTTACGCCTTGCTGCAAAGCGGGTGACGAAAATACAATGCTGTAATACGACCGTTTGGGTTTGAACGTGAATACATCGGTACCGATGGCATCATGCAAGTGAATGATCGTGTTGGCTGCTAAACTTTGCGTGGTTTTCAAAATCAACGATCGCTAGGTAGACGCTGCGCCAAATCCCTGGGTCATATTGCTATTGGTCCCGCTGATAATGACAAAACCTCCTTTGACCTTTACAGCACCATTGTAATCCATACCTAACTCAAGGCTTTGCGCTCACCGGAACCCAACTGTAACTCTTTTGCACAATTTTCCATTCCCCTTGATAACGCATCAGCAAAAAATAATCGGTAAACAAACGCCATCCCGGAACAAGGATTTCCGCTTTGGCTATTGCAGCATTGCCCGAGTAATCGATCATAAGAATACTTCCTTGCCGATTGTTTTTCTCCCCCACCTTGATTTTATCGATATACGCCTGACCCGAACGAACCCACAAACTATCGTGGTCGTTCACAGCATACAAATTAAAATCAGGATGAAAGGCCTGGTGCATCTTCTCGGGTTCACCGTTGGCCGTTCCCTCAAAATACAATTGAATGACCCGTTCAATGGCCATGCGTGTCGAATCGGTGTTTTGTGCCAACAACCCGCTGGTGCATGCGCAAAGACAGAGGAATACAAAACGTGCTTTCATGGGTTTCTTTTTTTTCAAGATTACAAAGCCCTTGAATCGATTGGTGTGCGATTTAGAAAAATTATGATATTCATCATCCCGACCTCCGAACAGTACATTTCAATCCATTTTCCATTACATTCGCTTTTATGAAATTTCAATTGAGTACGATCGAAGCTTACAACGAAGCCTATGCGTTGAGTCTAGAAAATCCATCCTTATTCTGGAGCACCATTGCCGAGCACTATGTATGGCAAAAAAAATGGGACACCGTTTTGGAATGGAATTTTGATGAACCCCGTGTGGAGTGGTTCAAAGGGGCCAAACTCAATATCACTGAAAACTGCATCGATCGGCATATTGCTGAACGTGGCGACCAAACGGCTTTGATTTGGGAGCCCAATGATCCACAAGCTGCGTATAAAAAATTCACCTATCGCCAATTGCTTCGCGAGGTCAGCATCATGGCCAACGTGCTCAAAAGCATCGGCGTGCAAAAAGGCGATCGCGTATGCATTTACATGCCCATGATCCCCGAATTGGCTTTTGCTGTTTTGGCTTGTGCGCGCATCGGAGCCATTCACAGTGTGGTATTTGCTGGATTCAGTGCATCCAGTATTGCCGATCGCATCAACGACAGTTCCTGCGCCTTCGTCATCACCACCGATGGCATGTACCGCGGGGCGAAACAAATGCCAGTTAAATCGGTCGTGGACGAAGCAGTCGTGCATTGTCCAAGTGTACAAAAAATCGCCGTCATCAACCATTTGAATTGGCCCACCGACATGCAATCTGGCCGTGATATATGGTACCATGAGGCCGCGTCGCATGTGGCGGATAGTTGCCCTGCCGAACCCATGGATGCCGAAGACCCTCTATTCATTCTCTACACCAGTGGCAGCACCGGCAAACCCAAAGGTGTAGTGCATACCTGCGGCGGATACATGGTGTATGCCGGATACAGTTTTGCCAATGTCTTTCAATACCGCGACAAAGAAGTGTTTTGGTGCACGGCCGACATCGGTTGGGTGACAGGACACAGCTATATTTTATATGGCCCATTGCTCAATGGAGCGACCACCATGATGTTCGAAGGCATTCCCACATATCCTGATGCAGGACGCTTTTGGCAAGTCATCGACAAACACCATGTCAATGTATTCTACACCGCACCTACAGCCATTCGCTCGCTGATGGCCAGTGGCATCGACCACGTATTGCCCTACAATCTGCACAGCCTGCGCGTATTGGGATCCGTAGGCGAGCCCATCAACGAAGAGGCGTGGCAGTGGTATCACACCCACATTGGCAAAGAGCGCTGCCCAGTGGTGGACACTTGGTGGCAGACCGAAACAGGAGGCATTATGATCAGCGCATTGGCGGGCATTACCCCGTTGAAACCAGCGCATGCCGGATTGCCCTTGCCGGGCATTCAACCCATCTTGGTGGATGCAGAGGGCAAAGAAATTGTGGGCAATGACGTTGAAGGTTATTTGTGCATCCGTCATCCATGGCCTTCGATCTTGCGCACCACTTACGGCGATCATGAACGCTGCCGTATCAACTACTTTGCGACCTACAAGCAACTGTATTTTACGGGCGATGGAGCACGCCGCGATGCCGATGGACACTATCGTATAATCGGCCGCGTGGACGATGTGATCAACGTGAGTGGCCATCGCTTTGGGACGGCAGAAATCGAAAACGCCATCAATCAAAACAAAGCAGTGATCGAAAGTGCTGTGGTTGGTTATCCACACGACATCAAAGGGCAGGGCATTTATGCTTATGTGATATTGGCCGATCACCGCGAAGCATCCGATGCCATGCGCGACGCCATCATCGAAACCTTGGTGGAACAAATTGGGCGCATTGCCAAACCCGACAAAATACAATTTGTGAGTGGCTTACCGAAGACCCGTTCGGGAAAAATCATGCGCCGCATATTGCGCAAGGTCGCAGAGGGCGAATTCCAATCGTTGGGCGATACTACTACCCTATTGGATCCATTGATTGTAGAAGAAATAAAAGCCGGGGCGTTGTGATGGGATCATTTTAGTCGAATCAACTCCCCCTTGCGTTTCACAATATTTTTATAATCCCATTGGATATCGAGAGCCTTATTCAACCAACGCTCCAAAGGCAAGTTCGTCGCATCTTCACCGGCGGTAAAGCGATATTCGGCGGCTTTGAATTTCCCTTCGTTCTTTAGCAACGGCTCTTCAAACGACTGTCCGCTCCAAAACAACAAGCGGATGCCCGATTTGAGTAGTTGATAGCCCACAATGGGGTTTCCATCAATAAACCAAACGGGATGGGCATGCCATACTTTGGCTTCGACTTCAGGCAAACACCGACTGAACTCGTGAGCAAGGTATTCGCACAACCTGCGATGTTCGGGTTCCAATTGAAGATGATAGGCAGCAATATCGGGGTTCATTTTTTTTCGTGGATAAAGGATGGTGATGCAAATATGGGGGTGAATGAATTAAAAGTTCATTGAAAGTGTGTCATGTAAAGGCGGAATTGATTTCAACATGACCTTCGATGTGACACTCCCAGCGCCGCCAGTGATTTTTCACCAATGAAAATACCACTCGACTTGGGATAGTCTTTTCCTGAGGCACCATATGTTTGACCGTACACCTTATTATTCAGGTCACATCCACCTCAACTCCCTAAGGGTTGAAAGTGTTGGATTATCACTTTCGTTGGATGGTGGTTTTCTTCTTCGTAGCTGGTTGTGTATGATTCAATCAATCACGCTGTGAACACGCTGTCGAAAAATCCAAATTTTCCTGGTGGATCAACACAATAAATTGCGCCTCCTAATTGAAGCAAAGAACTGAAAAACTTGCTTCCTTATCAACTAGCGTTAATCAAACCTTCATGAATAAGTACAATCCCCTTATCCATCACCGCCGGTCGATCCGCCTAAAAGGATACGATTATTCACAGGCGGGATCTTATTTTATAACCATGTGTTGTGACAAGAGGATACATCGCTTTGGAAAAGTCGAAAACGGTGAAATGATATTGAATGAATTCGGACTAGTAGCCTATCACGAATGGGCCAAATTGCCCGAACGATTTCCAAATTTTGAATTGGACGTATTTCAAATCATGCCCAATCACATGCACGGGATAATTACATTGGCAGACGCGCCCCAAAGGGGCGCCTCTATCAATACCTTGGAAAATCCCGCACGGGTAGGGTTCACCCCTACCCTTATCCCAATCCCTATCCAAGCACGGGTAGGGTTCACCCCTACCCTTATCCAAGCCGAGGATAACGAGGCGAAACCCCAATTGGGGCGACCGCTAGGGTCGCCCCAACTGGGGTCGACGGCAAGGGCGACCCTCGCGGTCGCCCCGCCGACGGACGCCGCGACGGCAGACGGGACGACCGCAAGGGTCGCCTCTGCTGCGGTCGCCCCAACCATAGGCGATATCGTAGGGGCTTACAAATCACTGGTGACCAACGCTTGTATAAAAATCTGTAATTCTAAAAATATCCGGTTAGGCAAATTATGGCAACGCGATTATTACGAAGTCATTATTCGCAACGAACAGGCATATCAAAGAATTTCGAATTATATTATCAATAATCCCACTAAATGGGAAGGCGATAAATTTTTCAAAAAAGGAAATTCATAGAAGAAAATTTAGAAAAGGCATTTACCGATCTCACCCCGAAACTAAAGATAAACCCTCTCATTCCCCCATCGGTCCATTCCCATGACAAACGGCGGCGCATTGCAGCCTCGTTTTACCTACTTTTACAGCCTCATTTAAACCATCCTATTCGATGAATATCATGAAACCACTCTACA
>CANHSF010000186.1 GCA_947463065.1 Flavobacteriales bacterium
AACACAAAGGTTAGAAATGGCAAAAGAAGCGAGGTGTTCCTCATCGATATCCGCTTGAATGGTAATGGACGAGCAGCAATCTGCTTTTTTACAGCATGACTCGCTGTTGCAGCAGTTGGACGCCTGATCGGGGTTCCATTCCAGGCCAGCAATTTGACCGCAGCAGAAATGGATTTGCAGATGCACGCCAAGCGCTCCAATCAAGTAGAGCGCCAACACACCTATGATTTTCCATTTCTTCACCACACAAAGGTACAATTGAAATGGGCGAACCCATGCCAAAAGCAAACAATTCTTTGAAAGCCAATCGACTATTTGAGTTTCAGCGCTTCACAAATAGCGTCGATGCGGGTTTGCATGTGAGCGGCAATGGTGTGGTAGTTATCTTGGTGATCGAAAGATGTTCGTAGGGAGAAATAGAATTTGATTTTGGGTTCGGTACCGCTTGGGCGGGCAGAAATTTTACTTCCATCCTCCAAAATAAACTGCAGTACATTCGAGGAAGGCAAATGCAGTTTTTTGATTTTTCCGGATGTCAAATCGGTGACGGTGTCGTTTTGGACATCGCGTATCTCCACCACGGGCGCCCCCCCTAAATGCAGCGGAGGCGTTGTTCGCAATTCGGCCATCATTTGTTGGATGCGCTCCAAGCCATCCAGTCCTTTCATGGTAAGACTGAGAAGGTATTCGTGAAAAAGCCCGTATTTGGCGTAAATTTCCAGGAGCATTTCGAACATAGTGGTACCGTTGTCCTTGCACCAAGCCGCAATTTCGCAGAACAACACCGAAGACAGAACTGCATCTTTGTCGCGCACGAATTCGCCAGCGCTATAGCCATAACTTTCTTCGCCGCCGGCGATGAACACCGCTTTGCCTTCTTTTTCGCGAATCACTTCCGCGATGTATTTGAAACCTGTCAGTGTCTCGTAACATTCCACGTTAAAGTCGGCGGCCATGCGCGAGAGCAGATCGGTGGTGACAATGGTTTTGGCGATGTATTGTCCACCGTTCAATCGATTGGCGGACCGCCATTGTTTGAGCTGATAATAGACCAACAAACAAGCCGCTTGATTGCCATTGAGCAACATCAACTGGCCGCGGTCATCGCGAATCGCTAGCCCCACGCGGTCGGCGTCGGGATCGGTTCCAAGGACGAGGTCAGCTTGAATGCGATCGGCCAAACTGAGCGCCATTGATAAAGCTTCCCGTTCTTCGGGGTTGGGCGATTGCACGGTGGAGAAATTGCCATCGGGGATTGCTTGTTCCTCGACTAGAGTGACATTAGCGAAGCCCAAATTTTGGAGCATCTTGGGCACCATGGTTATGCCTGCTCCGTGCAAAGCGGTATAAACAATGGAGACATCGTTGGCCCTTTGAATGGCTTCGGGTGCAGAAATCAAACCACTGACGTCGCGCTGGTAAGCTTCCTCTACTTCAGGTCCAATCGCATGTATTCGTTCTGCGGCACCGGTGAAATTCACTTGATCGGGCGATGAAATTTTGCGAACCTCAGCGATGATGCCCTTGTCGTTAGGCGGGAGCACTTGAGCCCCATCGTTCCAGTACACTTTATACCCGTTGTATTCCTTGGGGTTGTGCGAGGCTGTAATCACGATGCCGGCGTGTGCCTTGAGGTGCCGCACGGCATAAGACAACAGCGGAGTTGGTCGCAGTTCGCTGAACAGATGCACGTGAATGCCATTGGCCGAGAGGACTTGAGCAGCAGTCTGCGTAAAAAACGGTGAGTTGTTTCGCGAATCGTGGGCAATGGCCACGTGAATATCACCGCTGAATTGCGTTTTGAGGTAATTGGCCAACCCTTGAGTAGCCATGCCCACGGTATAGCGGTTCATCCGCATGGTTCCAACGCCCATGACGCCGCGCAATCCGCCGGTTCCGAATTCCAAATCGCTGTAAAAAGCTTCGGTGAGTTCTTTGGTATCGGTCTCCATCCATTGTCGGATGGTTGCTTTGGTCTGATTGTCCACTACCGATGAGTTGAGCCAGGTGGAGGCCTTTTGCTGAATAGATTCTATGGATTGTGTCATTGTCGCAAGTTGTCGATATCGTGATGTGTTTGTATACATCGATCGAGCGCGGTTTTCCAGTCGATGGAAGCGCAACCCGATTTTTCAAAAAACAAAGATGCATCTAAAAGAGAGAACATCGGACGGCGGGCTTTGGTTGGAAAATCGGCGGATGTAACCGGAACCACGGGTGTGGACAATCCCGACTTCATGATGATTTCGGAAGCGAATCCGTGCCAAGTGGTTTTGCCCGAATGGGCATAGTGATATATACCTGTGGGCATATCCCAATTGTCGTCGAACAGCCACTTGCAACATACGTGCAGGATATCATTGGCCAGAACGATGGCGTTGGTCGGTGCGCCCCATTGATCGGCCACGACTTTGAGTTCGGGTCGATCCTTTCCAAACCGGAGCATTGTTTTATAAAAATTGTGAGCAAAAGGCGAGTACAACCATGCGACCCTGAAAATCCAATGCTCGCAGCCCGACGAAATCACACCGCGTTCTCCGGACAATTTGGAACTTCCGTAGGCGGAAATGGGCGCTACAGCATCGCTTTCCACGTATGCCGTTGATTGGTTGCCATCGAATACATAATCGGTGCTGAAATGGATGAGGTGAGCTCCCGTCAATGCGCAGGCCACTGCCAGGAATGCGGGCGCGGTGCCATTTTGCATCATCGCTGCCTCTGGCTCATCTTCCGCTTTTTCCACGTTGGTATACGCCGCACAATTGATGACGATATCGGGCATCCAATGTTCCAGCGTCTTGCGGCAGTGTTTGGCATTGGAGATGTCCAATTGGGATCGATCCAAGAATACCATATCCACATCCTTGAATGCGGGCGCGCAAAAGCGAAAGGACTGACCCAATTGGCCGTTTGCACCAGTTACAAGAATGAGAGGGCGTTCTTCCATGAGCAGGGATTAAAATTCGGGGTGCAATCTATTGAAAAAAAACCGCCTGCCGCTTGGCCGAGTTGCTATTTTTCATGCGGGTGGTGCGCAAAAAGGACGAATCAAGGAGTGGGCAGTCGCAAAACGAGAAAACATCAAACGAGCTCGGTGTGTTGTATTTTTGTGGCGTGGCACAATGCTTGGAGCGGCGCCGTTGCCCAAAAGATGATTTTGGGTTTGGCATAAGAGCAAGCGAAACAAAAACGCAAAGACCATGAAAAAGCGACTATCCTTACTCGTTGCGATGACCATACTCATCGTATCCGCCATTGCGCAGCGTAGGCCCACCCTATCTATTGGACTTCAGGGCGCGCAACCCATCGGTGAGTTCGCCAAGGTTTACAACGGAGTGCCGTTTGGTCTGAGTGGACAATTTCTGGTTCCACTCAACCGCAACATGCCCTTTGAATTGGGGGTTTCGTACAGTTGGAACAGCATGGGTTCCAAAAACCAAGACATCAGCGTGTACATTGGAACAGACGAAGACGGCGACGACATTTATCAGAACGGCACACTTTACATGAATAGCAATGCAAATCGATTTGCCTTGGTTGGGCGCTTGCGACCATTCAATGGAGTATTGCAACCCTATGGTGATTTGACAGCGGGTGTAGAGACCTTTCGCACCAAAACTACCATTGATGTGATTACCGACAACACCGGATACAGCGAAGGCAACAATGCACAGACCCAAGAATTTGATATGACAACCTATTACGGTTGGGCAGCAGGAATGCGCATCCGTTTGAACACCCATCTATTCTTGGACATGCGGTTTGAGAATTTGGCAGGAGGAGCAGCCACTTATGTGGACAGCGACTCGGTGGTGATCACCAGTCAAGAGGAGATCAGTTTTGACACCAAGACCAGCAAGACCGACAAATACACTTACACCTTGGGCATCACCTTGGGATTCTAAAGCCAAGAAATTTGGCTCCATTGTTCCGTTTGGTCCATTGCATTGAAAAGGCCGATGCGGCAAACGCAGCAACCCCAGTGTTGGATTGAATCAAAAAAAAATGGATGAGCGGTGTAAGAGATCCAGCAGGTAGGAGTTACATTGCGCCAAACAATTATCCTTATGCAACGACTTCGTTCGATGGCAGGAGCAGTCCTGCTTATTTTCGCCGCAGCTTGTGGAACCAAGAAAATGACAGAAACCCTTCCAACGACAACCCCAAAGACCCCCCCTATGGCCGAAAAACAACCCTTTGCCATCACCGAGCATGGCGATACGCGCATCGACAATTACTATTGGATGCGCCTGAGTGATGAACAAAAAAACGCGGAGAAACCCGATGCTCAAACCCAAAAGGTATTGGATTACTTGAATGCGGAAAATGCGTATACCAAAGCCACAATGGCGCATACCGAAGATTTTCAGAAAAAGCTTTTCGAAGAGATGAAAGGCAGGATCAAGGAGACCGACCAAAGCCTTCCTTTAAAAGACAACGGTTATTGGTATTACACGCGATTTGAAGCGGGGAAAGACTATGCCTTTTATTGCCGCAAAAAAGACAGCATGGAGACCGGCGTTGAAGAGATTTTGATCAACGGTCCTGCGATGGCATCCGGCAAAGACTACTGGGCGCTTGGCGGTTATGATGTTTCTGACGACAACGCCATGTTGTGTTACAGCGAAGATGTGGTGAGTCGTCGGATCTACACCGCACGGTTCAAAAATCTCAAGACCAACGAACCCTTGAAGGATGTGTTGGAAGGCTTGGCCGGTGCACCCGTTTGGGCTGGCGATAACAAAACCGTGTTCTATGTCAAGAAGGATCCCACCACGTTGCGTGAATTCCAGATCTGGCGTCACACCTTGGGCAAAGATCAGAGTTTGGATCAATTGGTTTATGAAGAAAAAGACGAGGAGTTCTCGTGTTTTGTGTACAAGACAAAAAGCAAAAAATACATGGTGATAGGCAGCAACCAGACCATGAGCACCGAATACCGCGTTTTGGATGCCAACAATCCCATGGGTGAATTCCGTGTGATTCAGCCACGCGAGCGCGAACTGGAATACAGCATCGACCATTATGGCGATAAATTCTATATTACCACAAACTATCAAGCCAAGAACTTCCGGTTGATGGAAACACCCGAAAATGCGACCACAAAGGAGAACTGGAAAGAAGTGATCGGACATCGCGATGATGTTTTGTTGGAAGGCATTGAAATATTCAAAAACTATCTGGTGGTGGATGAGCGCAAAAATGGATTGACCCAATTGCGTGTGATTCGTTGGGCGGATCGTTCGGAACACTACATCAGCTTCAATGATCCCGCTTACTCGGCAGGCACAGGAGGCAATCCCGATTTCAATACCGATGTTTTGCGCTTTGGATATAGCAGCATGACCACGCCAGCGAGCACCTATGACTACAACATGGAGACCCGCGAGCGCACGTTGATGAAACAGCAAGAAATCGTAGGCGGCCATGATCCCCAGCAATACAAGAGCGAGCGCCTTTATGCCAAAGCCGCTGACGGCACGATGGTACCCATTTCACTGGTGTATAAAAAGGGCACCCAACTCGACGGCAAGGCTCCGCTTTTGCTCTACGCGTATGGCAGTTACGGAGCTACCATGGATGCCGGTTTCAGCTCAACCCGCTTGTCGTTGCTCGATCGCGGATTTGTGTTTGCGATTGCTCACATACGGGGTGGACAGGAAATGGGCCGTCACTGGTACGAAGAAGGAAAATTGCTCAACAAGAAAAACACCTTCACCGACTTCATCTCCTGCGGCGAGCACTTGGTTGCGAACGGATACACCAGCAAGGCAAAGCTATTTGCGATGGGCGGTAGCGCAGGCGGGCTGCTGATGGGAGCGATTACCAATATGCGCCCTGACCTCTTCAAAGGCATCGTGAGTGCAGTGCCGTTTGTAGATGTGGTGACCACCATGCTGGACGAAACCATACCGTTGACCACTTTTGAATTTGACGAATGGGGCAATCCGAAAGACAAGACCTATTACGATTACATGAAATCGTATTCGCCCTACGACAACATCGAGGCGAAAAACTACCCCCATATCTTGGTGACATCGGGCTATTGGGATTCTCAGGTGCAATATTGGGAGCCTGCCAAATATGTAGCGAAAATGCGCGAATACAAAACCGACAGCAACAAGTTGCTCTTCTGGTGCAATATGGATGCAGGCCACGGCGGCAAGAGCGGACGATTTGAGGCATTGAAAGAGGTAGCCATGGAGTATGCCTTCATGTTTGACCTGGTGGGCATCAAAGAGTAAAGAAATACAACCCAAATTGAAAAAAGACTGCTTCGGCGGTCTTTTTTCTTTGGAGCAACTATCTTTGCAGGCCTTTTCAAAAAAAGGACGACAAGCCATGAAAAAAATCAACGATTACCGCAAGCTTTTGGG
>CANHSF010000187.1 GCA_947463065.1 Flavobacteriales bacterium
ATTGAATTTCAACTACCTTTGGATGATCAGTTTTGTTTTTTAATCCATGGGTTTGGCCCATTCTCTTTTTATGGAAAGGAAACACGATATAGAATTGCCAGTGACCCCTTGGCTGGAGCGCGATTGGCGGATTTGGCAATCTTCCATGCCGCTGGAATCGATATGCGATGCTTTAATGTCATTCCCTCAAAGGCTGTCGGATACCGTTATGCCATGCGATCGCTCCAAATGGACGGCGCAAACTGGAGAAGCGTGGAGTGTGCAAGAACACGTTGGACACCTCCTCGCCATGGAGAGCTTATGGATTGCACGTATCGATGATTTTGTAATGGGTAGTGACGTCCTTCGCCCTTGGAACGGTCACAATAACGACGTCCGGATGGCCCGGTTCAATGACCAAAAAATGGGCGCTTTGTTGCGCGATTTCAGGGATACTCGCAGTGCTATTGTGGAATTCTCCGCTGAACTGATCGATCAGCGCATCGGTCGTTTGGTGCTCAACGAGCGTTTGGATAGGCGCTTCAGTCTTTATGATCATTTGGCATTTATCGCGGAGCACGATGCACACCATTTGGCATGTATTCAATTCCTTATCGCGTCATGAAGAATTGTATCATTCGCGACGCGTTGCACAGCGACCTCCCTGCCATTCGCGCCATGTACAATCATGCCATTGTGAATACCACGGCCGTCTACGAGTACGATACTTTTGGAGAGGACTATATGGAGGAATGGTGGAAGAGTAAACAGTCAGGAAGGTGGCCGGTCGTAGTTTTCGAGATGGACGGAATTGCGGTAGCTTTTGGAACGTATGGAACTTTTCGGGCACGTGCTGCTTATGTCTCTTGTGTGGAGCATTCGCTGTATGTTCATCCCGATTACCAAGGTAGGGGACTGGGCAAGGAAATGCTTCGTGTGTTGATTCAGCGCGCTCAAAACGATGGCCGGCATACGATGGTTGCCGGTGTCGATGCCAACAACGCCGTCAGTATTCGTCTGCATTTGGAACAGGGATTTCGCGAGGTGGGGAGATTGTCTGAGGTGGCCTATAAATTTGAGCATTGGTTGGATCTTGTATTTTTGCAATTAACTCTGTGAGCGATGCATCTGCTGAAATGGATATTGAAAATAGTCATGCGATTTTTAGTCGGGACAATTCTCTTTCTGGGGCTGTATGCGTTGTGTTATTTCTTTGTGCCCTGCTTTGACAACGGCTGGGATAGTGCGCAACACGACGGCGATATTGAGGTGTATCTCATTCAATCGGGTGTGCATACGGATATTGCAATGCCTTGGAATCATTCGGAGATGAATTGGTCGGCTGTCTTTACCGAAAATTCACCAATGGACTCCATGCTCACCTATGTTGCAGTAGGGTGGGGGCATAAAAAGTTTTATATGGAAACACCAACGTGGGCGGATTTGACTTTTGAAAACGCTTTTTCGGCAGCGGTGGGAATTGGGCAAACGGCATTGCATGTACGCACAATTCCGGAGCCCATTGAAGGCAACCATGTCCGCCGAATGAAATTGAACGCCTCACAATACAAGGCGCTCTGTGGTTACATTCAACGCACCGCTGGTGGTGTGTCAGAACCCGCTCAAGCCATCGAACATCTGAGACAACCCCATGACCTGTATTATGAGGCACTGGGGCGATATCACGCACTAAGAACATGCAACACGTGGGTATCGGATGCGTTGCTGGCGGCTGGTCAAAAAGGTCCGTGGTGGACAGCTTCGACCGATGGATTATTTTTGTAGAAATGATGCGACCAGGTGCAGTTATAATTGCGATTTTATGGACCTTAACACCAAGGGGAGCTACAGCATTTGATAGTTTGGCACAACCCGATAGTGTAGAGGTGTTTATCCATGCTGGAGGGGTGCATTCGGATATCATCGTGCCCATCACCACAAGTTATTGGAATTGGAGAAATACCATTGAAGCGCCTCCGCATGATACTGATCTCCACGATTGGTTGGCTTTCGGTTGGGGAAGCAAAGTGTTTTATCTGAATACACCCCAGTGGAGTAAAGTCAAAATCAAGCATATGGTCTATGCCATGCTGGGAATCGGCGGTGCAGCATATCATGTCTCCAGTTCGCCCAAACCCATTGTTTCGGACCATTGCAAGGCGATTCGATTGCATCAATCGGAATACCTTGCTTTATGTGGCTTCTTAGCCGAGCAGTTTGCTACCGAATCACGACCTGCTCCAATGATTGCCTACAAACCCGCTCACAGTTGGGATGCATTTTATTCGGCCAAAGGATATTATTGGTTGTTCAACAATTGCAACACATGGACCAATCGGGCATTGAAGATGTGCAACCGCTCCCACCGATATTGGGCGCTTACGTATGGGCATGTTCTGAATCAATAGTTACAAGCTTGGTTTGGTGAGCTTTTCCAGTGTACCGGTTTAAACGTCAAATGAAAACCAACACAAGCGTGTCATGAGTCATTTTTAATAGCCTACTGCTTTTTTCATCATCATTAAATGTTTAGCCGAGCGAGTTTCGTGCATCACGATGTTCTTGCTCATCCGTGCTGTTGGTTGAATGGGTAAAAAAAAAGCGCCAACTGGAGTTGACGCTTTTGAGATGCTCTGCTATTGTTTAAGCTTCTTTTTCGATGGGCAATTTGTCGCCTTTCGCTGCGACAAGATTGACATAATCTTCGTTGCTTCCAACGATAAGACGCTGCCATTTGCGCACACCAGATCCAGCAGGAATTGGATGACCCACGATAACGTTTTCCTTCAGGCCGATCAAGAAATCGGTCTTGCCTTGTACAGCAGCTTCATTCAATACCTTGGTAGTTTCTTGGAACGATGCAGCTGAGATCCAGCTATCGGTTTGCAAAGACGCACGGGTTATACCTTGAAGCATTGGTCGAGCGGTAGCGGTGATGGCTTCACGCGCTTGAATCTCGGGCTTATCTTTGCGTTTCAATTGGGTATTCTCGTCGCGAAGACTTCTTGACGATACAATTTGCCCCACTTGGAAACGCTCGCTTTCGCCAGAATCGGTAACAACCATCTTGTCGAACAACAATTCGTTTTCTTCGAGGAATTCGGCTTTATCTACGCTAGTACCCTCCAAGAAACGGGTATCGCCAGCATCGGTGATTTCAACTTTGCGCATCATCTGACGCACAATCACTTCGTAGTGTTTGTCGTTGATTTTCACACCCTGCAAGCGGTAAACCTCTTGAATTTCGTTCACCAAGTATTCCTGAACAGCTGTTGGTCCTTGGATATCGAGGATGTCGCCAGGTGAAATGGCACCGTCTGACAATTGCATACCAGCGCGCACGAAATCTCCATCTTGCACAAGAATGTGTTTGGAGAGTGGCACGAGGTATTTGTGTTCTTCGCCTGTACGTGCACGCACGCTCACCTCGCGGTTACCGCGCTTGATTTTTCCGTACTCTACGATACCGTCGATTTCGGAAACTACAGCCGGGTTGCTTGGGTTACGGGCTTCAAACAATTCTGTTACACGTGGCAGACCACCGGTGATATCGCCTGCTTTACCCGCCATACGTGGGATCTTAACGAGGATGATACCTTTACCTACCTTATCGCCATCTTCTACGTTCAAGTGAGCACCAACTGGAAGCGAATACACCTTTACCACTTCTTTGTTGCGCACGATCTCAATCGCAGGGTTTTTCTTTTTGTCTTTGGTCTCGGTGATGATTTTTTCAGAGAAACCGGTTTGTTCGTCGAGCTCCGTTTTGAAGTTCATGCCTTCTTCCACGTCAACAAAATGAATGGTACCTTCTTCTTCAGTGATGATCACGCTGTTGAACGGATCCCATTCACAAATCTTATCGCCTTTTTTCACCGTGCTGCCTGGCTTAACAAACAAGATCGATCCGTAGATGATATTGCTTGTGGTAAGCACAGCTCCTGATTTTTCATCAATGATTTTCATCTCAGATGAGCGCGATACAACGATGGTTTTCATCACACCGTTTTCGTCCATCTTATCTACGGTCCGCAATTCATCGATTTCAACGACACCGCTGTATTTCGCTTTCAAATCCGTATCGATCGAGCTACCACCTGCAGCACCACCCGTGTGGAAGGTACGAAGGGTAAGCTGTGTACCCGGTTCACCGATAGACTGCGCAGCGATTACACCTACAGCAAGACCCTGTTGCACCAAACGAGAGGTGGCAAGGTCGCGTCCATAACAAAGTGCACATACACCGCGTTTGCTTTCGCATGTCAAAACGGAGCGGATTTCTACTTCTTCGATGCCAGCATCAGAAATGCGTTTGGCAATGTCTTCATTGATTTCTTGTCCACCTTCAACAAGCAATTCCCCTGTTTCGTTGTCGATGACATCGTGAACCGATGTACGACCCAAAATACGATCGTTTAGGCTTTCTACCACTTCGTCGCTTTTCTTCAACGCTGTGGCTACAATTCCACGGAGTGTGCCGCAATCGACTTCGGTGATGATCACGTCTTGCGCTACGTCAACCAAACGACGGGTCAAGTAACCTGCGTCAGCTGTTTTCAAAGCTGTATCCGCAAGACCTTTACGCGCACCGTGGGTAGAGATGAAGTACTCAAGGATCGACAAGCCTTCTTTGAAGTTCGCAAGGATGGGGTTCTCGATGATGTCTTGTCCACCGCTTGCTGCGTTTTTCTGTGGCTTTGCCATCAATCCGCGCATACCGGCCAACTGACGAATCTGCTCTTTCGAACCGCGAGCTCCGGAGTCAAACATCATGTAGATGCTGTTGAATCCTTGTTGGTCGCTCTTCAGGCGGTCCATCAAGATATTGGTCAATTTGGTATTGGCGCTGGTCCAAATATCAATGACCTGGTTGTAACGTTCGTTGTTGGTGATGAGACCCATGTTGTAGCTTTCGAATACTTCTGCTACTTTTTTGGTCGCATCGGCCACCAAGCGATCTTTTTCTTCAGGAACTACGACGTCGGTCAATTTGAACGACAAGCCACCGCGGAATGCCCACGAATAGCCCAAGTCCTTCATATCGTCCAAGAACTTCGCTGTGCGCGCGATGCCTACGTGTTTCAAGATGTCACCGATGATATCACGAAGGGCTTTTTTGGTCAAAAGGGTATTGATGAAACCAACCTCTTTTGGCACAACTTGATTGAACAATACGCGACCGGTTGTGGTCTCTATGATGCTCGCATTGCCTGCGATATCCGACCAACGCACCTTGATGTTGGCGTGGAGATCCAATTGTCCTTCGTTGAAGGCAATGATCACCTCTTCGGGCGAATAGAACGTATTGTTTTCACCTTTTGATGGTTTCTCTGGTGTTCCTGGGCGTGACTTGGTGATGTAATATAGACCCAGTACCATGTCTTGAGAAGGTACAGTGATTGGTGCGCCATTGGCTGGATTCAAAATGTTGTGCGAAGCAAGCATCAACAATTGAGCTTCCAAAATTGCAGCACTTCCTAGGGGAACGTGAACCGCCATTTGGTCACCATCGAAGTCGGCGTTGAATGCCGTACAAACCAATGGGTGCAACTGGATCGCTTTACCCTCGATCAACTTCGGTTGGAACGATTGAATACCAAGACGGTGAAGGGTTGGGGCACGGTTGAGAAGAACTGGATGTCCCTTCAACACATTCTCCAAAATATCCCAAACAACGGCTTCTTTTTTGTCTACAATTTTCTTGGCTGACTTTACTGTTTTCACGATGCCACGCTCGATCATCTTGCGGATGATGAACGGCTTGAACAGCTCAGCTGCCATATCTTTTGGCAAACCGCATTCATGGAGTTTCAATTCTGGACCAACGACAATAACCGAACGTGCAGAATAGTCAACACGCTTACCCAAAAGGTTTTGACGGAAGCGGCCTTGTTTTCCTTTCAATGAATCCGAAAGCGACTTCAATGGACGATTGCTTTCGGTTTTAACCGCCGATGATTTGCGGCTGTTATCGAACAATGAATCTACCGCCTCTTGAAGCATACGCTTTTCATTGCGCAAAATTACTTCTGGGGCTTTGATTTCGATCAATCGCTTCAAACGGTTGTTGCGGATGATCACACGACGATACAAATCATTCAAGTCGGATGTCGCAAAGCGTCCACCATCAAGTGGAACCAAAGGACGCAATTCGGGTGGAATAACCGGAACCACTTTCGTGATCATCCATTCTGGACGATTCACAATGCGTGTATTGGCATCGCGGAAAGCCTCTACCACTTGAAGACGCTTCAAGGCTTCGTTTTTGCGCTGTTGCGATGTTTCGGTGTTGGCTTTGTGGCGCAATTCATACGACAACTCGTCCAATTTTAC
>CANHSF010000188.1 GCA_947463065.1 Flavobacteriales bacterium
GATCACATACGTGAATGTATCAACGCAGTTGGTGCCGATATCAGCGGTAACGAAGAGGGTGTATGTTCCAGCTTCGAGATCGGTGAGAGTCGTTGCGCCAGGACTATTGCTGCCGATGTTGCCTTCCCAAACAAAAATGTAGCCTTGTGGACCTCCAGTCACATTGGGTGTGATGGATCCGGTTGGTGTGTCGCAATCGATGTTTACAATGATTGGGTCAGAGGCCAATGGAGGAGGAGGCAACAAATCCACACAAGTGGTAGCCAAACAGCCGTTGGCATCGGTGACATTCAAGCCAAAGGTTCCGCCGGGCAAGTTATTCACGAAATCGGCATTGGGGTTGTTTCCAAAACCAGCAGGGTCTACTGTTGAGCAATCGGTTACCCAATCGAACAAGTAGTTGTAAGGCGCAAACGCAACTGGATCTGGAGTACCGCCAGTCACATACACCTGTATGCTTCCATCATTGGAATCGCTGCAGCTGGTGAAATAATCGCTATCGCCGTATTCAGACGGTTCCAATGTCAATGTCATTACTTCAGGAGCGGTCAACGTTACGGTTGTGGTCGCTGTGCAGCCACTCACATTGTCGGTTACCTCAACGGTGTAAGCGCAAGAGTTCAGGTCTGATATGTCTTGTGTTGTAGCTCCTGCAAATGGAGGGAAACATGTTGAAGGCAGCCAGTTGTAAGAATAATCACCAGAGCCGTTGTTGACTTCGATGTCTATCGACCCGTCGTTTTGTCCGAAACACAATGGGTTGTTCGCATCTACCACTTCGATTTCGATCGCAGTAGGTTCTGTGATTTCAAAAGTGAATGTTTGGCTGCAATCGCCAGAAGAGATATTCACTTCGTATGTTCCTGCGCACAAGCCGCTAACATCTTCGGTGGTTGGAACTGGGCCGGTGAAAGGACCTGACCAATCGAAAGTATAATTGCCAGTGTTGCCGCCGCCATCGCCGCCGCCGCCTTGCAAACCTGCATACCATCCGGGCAAACCAGGAGCAGTGAATGTGGCGGTAATGCCACTGCCACAGGTCAATGGGCCGATTGAGCCGGTTATGCCGCTTGGACCGCTGTATGCGATGGTAGCATTCTCATTGATGTTGTTCTGGCCAACAAAGTTGATGTTGGATCCAATCATCACCCCTCCGTCACCGGAAATACAATCCCAAATTTCCAACTTCCAACCTGGTTCTGCGGCATCGCAGCCATAGAATGCGGACCAGTCAATAGGGGTAGCACTTGCACCTACAGTTCCATATGTTCCTGTGAGTGGTGCTGCTGCTGTGCAGACATTAAAGTTCAATGAAGATTCAGTTGAAAAACAAAGCGAAGTAAAGTTATCACCTGAATTGCAATTCGTTCCCGGTTGTGGTGCCAATATGATGTTAGGAGCTCCGCAACCTGCTGGTCCTACAAGGTGGTATTCCATATCGGAAACCCAAGTGTGGAATCCGCTGTAGCATACAGATATAGCCGTATTGCTGTCTACAATCATTCCTTGTGGAAACGGAACGCCACCGCCACCACCGCCGCCACCGCCGGTGTTATCGACTATTGTAATGTCAATGGCTCCGTCGCATGAATTGTTGCACGTATTGTCGGTAACAACAGAGGTAACATCAAATACATCGTTTTCGCCTACATTGATAGTAAATGTGCGGCTGCAACCGAATTGATCAGTTACTACTACCTCGTAGTCGCCGCTGTTGAGGTTGAGCAATGTGGTGCCGGTACATGGGCAGCTTGGACCAGACCAAGCATAAGTGTAAGGTCCGCCATTTCCACCTGTAGTAGTAAGGATTTCAATGCTTCCGGCGGATACATCTGGAGCTCCGCAAGGGTTGGGCAATGCCTCGAAGGTGATGGCTATTTCAGGAACACAAGTAAGTTCTATGGTCTGGGTGAATACACATCCATTGGCATCGGTTACTTCTAGCTCATATGAACCGCAAGCCAAGTCAGCAATATCTTCGGTGTTGCTAACTACAACTCCTGTTTCGGCATTGGTCCAAGTGATCTCGTAACCAGGACTTCCACCACTGATGCTGATGTCAATCGAACCGTCTGTGCTTTCTGGACAACTTGTGTTGAATCCGCCGGGGTAACTCGATACAGCGTCAACTGTAACCGTCAAAGGTTGGCTCGGTTCGTTGATTTGGATGGTTGCAAATCCTTCAGAAGAACAACCGTTTTGGTCTTGAACACTTACGGTGTAGGTGCCGCTGGCGAGGTTAGTCGCAATGGGGCCTGTAAGGTTTGCATCGTGACTCCAGCTGTATGTATAGAATGGACAGCCTCCATCAGCAGTAACTGTGATGCTACCTGTTTCAATGCCTGTACACAACAAGTCTTCTGACCCAACAACGTTCAATACCAAGGAGTCGGGTTGTGTCAAGGTGACATCCAATGTGGTTTCGCAGCCATTGATGTCGGTCACCACCACGTTGTAAGCCCCAGCGCAAAGGCCTGTTGGGTTCTGCGCGGTAGAGGTGAAATCTGCTCCGGTCCAAGCATATACAAATGGAGCTTGTCCTCCTGCTACACTCAAGGTCACAGCGCCATCGCAGCTTCCGAAGCACGAGATGGGTGCGCACGTGTAGTTGGATAATGTGGCGGTTGCTGACAGCGGCTCGATCAAAAGAATGGTGACGCAGCCTTCAGCAATACAGCCTGCAGCATCGGTCACACTCACACAGTATTCGCCAGGTTCCAAACCGCTCAAGGTTTCATCGGTGCTGGTGAATCCATCAGGACCGGTCCAAGAGTAGGTGAGAGGAAGCAACGCGCCCACGGGGGTTACCGATATCGAGCCTGTGCCAGTGCCGAAGCACGATGAGTTGGTGGCCTGCAAAGTGATGTCGATCGAACTAACTGCGATAGTGACATCGGCAGATGCTGTGCAGTCGCCAACAGTACCCGTAATGGTGTAGGTAGTTGTCTCTGTGGGACATACCGTGTTGACCAAGGAGAGCGGATCTGGAACGGCTGGAGACCACGTAAAGGTGCCCAACACTTCAGCAATCGAAGTGCCGGTAAGCGTAGCGCATTGACCTACGCAAATCGCGTCGTTGTCGACAGCAAGACTGACTTCCAATAAATCAAAAATGAAGAAATTTACACTGTCCAAAACCTCGGTGCCTGTGCAAAGTGGGTTGGAAAGGTAGATGGTGATGAATTCCTGACCTTCGACGATATTGTCGGTGAGTGCAGAAAGCGTCAGGCTAACTGTGCTCTCATTGGCTGGAATTGTTATCGAGCTTGGGAATAGTGGATCTGCACTGCCAATATTGGGGCTGTAGTCCACACCAGACGTGGCGGTGCCGCCTACCCAGTATTGAATGGTCTGTGGTTGATTGGTCACTTCAGGACGAGTGAATTCGATGGTTCCCACATTGCAACCTTCTACCATGTAATCCAAACCATTGGATGTAGCAGTCACTACGGCAACTGGATTGGACTCAATGGCTTGCACAAATACACCGGAATCAAAAATGCGGTCACTACCGTCAGCAATGACCAATTTCAAATGATAGGTTTCGCAGGGAATCAAATTGCCCACAGCGGCGACAAGGTTTATGGTGAAACCATCGTATTGGATGAATTGCCCCAGTGGGTTTTGGTTGTTGTAATAAAATGCGTTGTTGTCCACCGCATTCACTGTTGGTATGCTTACGATCTCGTTGCTGCCTGGAATGAGGGCGATATTGACATCGTTTCCAATGCCAGGCCCAGAAATGTAAAATCCAAACACGTCCTTGAAAGGCGAGTTGGCCCATTCCATGTACTCTTCCGAAGCGAAGGTGTATCTGAATTTGATCGAGTCGCCCTGAGGCTTGATGTCGAATTCAAAAGTGGTCGCATCGAAGGTTTGGCGATCTTGAGACGCATTGAGCAAAGGACTTCCAGGGAAGTTATTGTCAAAATAATCGCAAGCAATCAAACCAGGATTGAGACCATCGTTGCAGAATCCAAGGCTATTGTTGGGACCAAATGCGTATTCAGCCTTACCGGTGGTGAGCAACAATCCTTGGTTGGTGCCCAATTCGGTGTTTGTGGATGTGTAATAACCGAAGCTGCTGTCAGCGGCGGTTACCTGGACATTGAAAATTTGAACGCCAGGACCCACCAGGTTTTGCGCCATTTGCGATGGCGGCATGGTAATGTCCAGCGTAGTGGATTGCCCCAAAAGGCTGGTCCCCGCAGCGACCACCATGAAGGTTGCAAATAATCCTCTAAGTGTAAGCTTAAAACTCATATTGTTTGATTTTCCGTTGATAAATAAGGGTGCTTAATAGTGATAAGATGAAAGCGCTGCGCCAATTGCACATTATTGACGCGTTCTTTTCTCAGAACAGTCTTGCATGAATTTTTCATCTGAATATTGGGTCAAGACCTCGAAGTCCGCAAGTCCCTTGCTAGCCGCCAAGACCTTCACGCTCTGCATTTGTTGAGCAGTAAGCGTTTTGCCGTCTGCGGTTCGGATATGCAAAAGCAATGCTGGTATACACGCCGAATCTATGGTGTACAACCCTTCTGCTTTAAGAGCTTTTGCGAATTCAACATAATTGTCTACGTTCAGGCTTTTACTTTTGATGTAAGTCCCCGGCTTAGCTTCCGATGGGGTGGATTGTGCGTTTACATGCGTTGCAAAAACCAATAAGGCTACCGCTGTAGCAAAACGTAATGTGTTTTTCATTCGAATTTAACGTATATGTTTGTTTGTCAAATACTTAACAATGTGGACGCGTCTTTACACGCCCGAAGTAGGCTGCAAATATGCATAAAATCAGCCTAATTTCCACGAATTACGGCCTCATCTTAATCATTAGACTGCTCCTTGCGTAAAACGTTGCCGATTTATTTCGTACATCAAAATGCCTGCAGCCACCGACACGTTCAATGAGGAAGTTTTGCCACTCATCGGAATGCGCACCAATTCATCGGAAATGCGGATCAAATCATTGCTAATGCCTTTTTCTTCGTTGCCCATAATTACACATATTGGCCCGTTCAGGTTCACTTCATGGGGGGATGTACTCCCTTTTTCACTGGCCGCCAACAACCGTAGACCGCTCTCTTGCAGGTATTTCGACGTGTTGATCAGCGATCCCGTGCGGCAAACGGATATGTTAAAGAGTGCTCCAGCACTCGTCTTTACTGCGTCTTCGTTAATGGCAGCACTGGATTTTTCAGGCACAACAACAGCATGAAAACCCAAGGCTTCGGCTGTCCTACACATCGCGCCGAAGTTCCGCACATCGGTTACTCCATCGAGCATCAAAAACTTTGGGATCTCGCCGCTTTCAAACGTGGCTGCCAAGACCTCTGAAATATCTCCAAAATCAATGGGCGATACAAAGGCGATAACTCCCTGGTGATTGCGGCTAGTGATGCGGTTCAGTTTCTCTTCCGGTACTTGTTGAAACGGAATGCCGTGATTACCGAGCAATTCGCGCAACTCGCGGAATAGCTCTCCGCGCAGGCCTTTTTGAACAAATACCTTGTCCATCACTTTGCCTGCCGCAATGGCCTCTGCCAAGGGGCGCATGCCTATGATCACATGATGATCGGGTTTGGCAGGACGTGGAGCGCGTGGACGCGAAAATCCAGATGTGTGCTGTGGTCGGTCTTTCAAGGGGCGCTGTTTAATGAGACACAATGAGAGTTTGCGATTGTCCGGTCTGTATGTCGCGCAGGTAGTACAATCCATTCGGCCACAAAGCCAAATCAATGGTTTGCGGCGATCCGTTGCGCAAGGTGATCATGGTTTTTCCTTGACCGTCATAAACCACCCATCCCGATGCGGATGCGGGAACCCACAATTCAGTCGAAGCGGGATTGGGATACGCTTTGGTGGCGTCCAAGATCTCGTTGACTCCAGTAAATGGAACCAATGGAGCAGTGCGGACACTGGTGATTACGCCTTCGCTGGTGATGATTTGCAACAGGGGAACCTTGAATGACGGGGTGTACCACGTGTATTCCACCGTTGCTGGTCGTGGAATTTGAAGACCAAATGAAAACAATTCCGCATACACCGAGTCTGAGCCGCCAATCTCACTGCGAATGCGAAGGACTTCGTAATCCGCGCCATCGATGGTCATGGTGCCCCAGCCGTCGCAAACGTAAGAGCGGTCAACGATTTGGCCGTAGAATCCAAAGCCCGGCACAGTAAATTCCATTTCCGAATAACTGCTTCCTTGATCTTCAAAATTCAAGGGCGTATTGAAAAGGAGTTCGGGGTCAATTTTTTGAGCCGCCAATGGTATGCCGTTGATCGAAGCGCCCATGCC
>CANHSF010000189.1 GCA_947463065.1 Flavobacteriales bacterium
GATGTTGCCCGATCCAAACAGGGCAAGAAGAAACAGAAAATGGGATCTTTTCATCATTGAATAAATTGAATCGTGCATGAATTTCATCCACGCGTTTTCAAAAATAATCAAGAACAACAAAAACTCATGCATTCCAGCCGCATCATGATCTCTCTTTAATCAACGTTTCCACGATCAAGCAAATTCCAAAGGTGTCTATTCAACTAACTTTTCAACCAACAAAAAAAATGAAATGTCTAAAATTCCAAAGGCCGCATTCTACGGCTACTTTCTCTCGTATTCGCAAAATATCTTTCATCAATTCACAACCCATGGATTTGTTATTATTCATGTTTTGAAATGGTTGTGGATTTGATTCCTCAGATGTAAAAAATTAAATTTGATCCAATCAATACTCACAAGCCCATGAAAAACATTTTACTTCCCTTCCTGCTGCTCGCTCTTCATGTTCACGCACAACAAGCTGTCGGCATTCTTGAAACCCCTTCGCTGCGCTGTCACCTCTCTTCAACGGGTGACCTGTTCAATCCCTTTGCAGACGACAATCTTCCGGGATTTGAAGCGCCCGCCAACTCCGGTATCCGTTCCATTTATGCCGCCAACTTCTGGATTGGTGGGGTGGACAACAATCAACAGATTAGAATTGCCGCCGAACAATACCAAGCCGAAGGTACTGATTGGTTCTGTGGCCCACTATCCAATGATGGACAGGCCTCCACAACTCCAGAAATTCAAGCAGCCTACAACCGCGTTTGGACAGGCAATCGCGCTGATGTGGTTGCTCACCTGGAACAGTTTTCTGGAAAAAATCCTGACCCCAACTATACAACGCCCGAATGGATGCTCGATTGGCCCGCTCACGGCAACACCGCACAAGGACAAGACTTTTACCTTGCACCATTTTTCGATGCCAATAGCAACTTGTTCTATGACCCTGAAAACGGCGATTATCCCATCTTTTGTGGAGACAATTGTTTGCTTTGGATTTTCAACGACAACGGTGGGGTTCATACCGAATCGCAAGGTCAAGCGATCGGTGTGCAAGTCATTGCCACTGCGTACACCTTCAATGACGTCCTATTGAGTAATGCGATTTACTTCAATTACATGGTCAAGAACATGGGTGTGCAGACACTTAACGACACTTACGTCGGTTGGTTCACAGACTTTGATTTGGGAAACCCAAACGACGACTTCGCCGGCACCTGGGTCAAACTCAATGCCGTCTATGCATACAACAGCGACGACTTCGATGAAACGAATGCCACCGCTGGTTATGGCGATGATTTGGCAATGGCTGCTTTCGTCTTATTGAATGGCCCGCACCAAGACGCCGATGACTTGGATAACCCAATGGCAGAGTCAGTGGCAGAGGCAATAGACAATAACGGACAGGTATATCCCATCGGCAGAAATGGTTATGGTGATGGTTTTGCTGACAATGAACGGCTCGGTCTTTCCAAATCAATGATTACTGGTATTTCCGACCCTGGTGCACTTCTCACCAACCCTGCCGCCTATTACAATCGCCTTTGTGGTAAATGGAGTGATGGTACTCTACTCACCTATGGTGAAAACGGACAAAACATCAATAACTATCCGACCAGTTACATGTATCCTGCAAATAATGACCCTTACGCTTGGGGAACACAAGGTTATCCCGTCAATTGGTGGGACGAAATTGACGCGGGCAACACACCAAACGACAGAAGAGCCTTCGCTTCATCCGGGCCATTTACCTTCGAACCGGGCGAGGTCATGAGTTTGGATTTTGCCTACCTAACGGTCATTGATAGCCAAGGAATGGACGGCTTGTTGATGCAACTCTATTACGAGATTGTAAACACACATGACAACTATCAAAACAATATCGTGTCTTGCATGGGACAGCCCACTACCACTTCTACCGAGGAGATCGGTGCCACCGATGCGGAAGTATTTCCAAATCCCGCCAACGAACAGTTAACCATAAAAACGTCCGGTACAGCTACAATAAGCGTTTATGATGCAACAGGTCAACTCCTCCTTCAACGCGCCGTTCAAGGCGCAGAGACAATGCCGGTTCAGCATCTCGCAGCGGGCATTTACCAAGTTGTGATTGAACAAAACGGCTACAAAACGTATCGCAAATTGATGATTGCTCATTAATACGATGGGCATAAAAAAAGAGGCTGTTTCGGTGTGACCGCGACAGCCTCTTTTATTTTCTGTAGATCGTGCCGAGCGGGTCAGTTGTTATTGATTTATTAATCGGGTCAATAATTAGCAATACATAAATCATTAAGCTGCGTATTTGACGTGCTTTCCATGATAGTATTTTTTCTCTTGTGTTTTATTGATCTTTCTTTTTTGCATGAATGTTTCTACGTTGCTTTTCATCTGAGCCTTATTTGTAGGGCGTTTCTTGCCAATTATTTTAGTTTTTACATCTTGGTTCAAATATTCCTGAGCATTTAACTCTTGGCCATCTGATGGTATAAAAGACACTTCTATCTCCTCTTGATTTTCAATTAACCAATCTTTCAAATACCGGCCCACTTGCCATCGACTTAATTCTACTCCGAATTTTTTAGATATCAATTCTCCCACAGCTTCCCTTGTCCAAAGACCAAAGGGAAGTTTCAATTGATCTGGCATCTTATCCTTTATCAATCTGCGAATCTCAGCACTCTGTTGTCCATTTATTTTCTTACCATCGCGAACGCCGCACTTCTTTGATTTGATCCCCTTAGTACCGCCATTTTTATATCGAGTCCATATTTTATCAACCCCGCTTTTAGGCATCACGAAGAAAATTCAGCCTCCTTATGTGTTCCTAATTTCTTGCGCAAGTAATCAACTACAAGCTGAAGCTTGGTCTCTTGACTCTTTTTTTATTCATGGAGCAAATGCAGGACAAAATACCGTCAGCGTCACTAAATTATGCACTTATTAATAATTTGAAAATCCAATGTTTATAAAAGTAGCAATATCTCTTGCCTTCAGATAGCCCCTCTATTTTCAATCATTTTTTTGCCCAAAAATATAGGCATACATCAAACCAGTTCGCCAGCCAATTCCCCATTGTTGGCCTACATTAGGCTCATCGTAACCCGATTCATGCAATGCTCTGACATAATCATTCAACTGCGCCGATAAACCTAACGAGAAATGAATCGCATGCTGGATTCTTTTTCCTAAGCGAAGCCTGCTGATAAATGCCAACTCATAGCTTTTGCTATTCCAGCGGGTACCAACTTGATATTTAATTGATTTTCGAAGTTCATAGTCATAAACATTAACCCTTTGTTGGACATCCATTGTATGCATTGCCAATTGCGAACCAATACCTACATCAATCTTTGACCTATTGCGCAACCAATAGTCGACCCATATGAAATGTCGATTATACACCTTTGACCTTGCGTTACTTGGGTCCGAATAGATGCTGGCTTTGCCAACTGAAATGCCATATCCTCCTTCAAAACGTCCATCAAGGGCCGATCTCAGGCCCACCTGAAAAGTTGGGGAGTTGTAGAAACTGGTGACGTATACGGGCCTTGTATCAAGATATTGTCCCTGATAATAGAATGCATAATCCCAATAAATTAAGCTCTTGTAACAGACATTCATCCCTGCTCTCATAGTTAAGCGGGCCTGACTTTGCATTGGAAGCGGCCTCAAAACAAAAATGAAAAGCGCAATGAAAAAGAAGAGTTTGATTTGATCTCGCATACATTCAATGTTGACATTAAAACCTAATCAGTCCCCAAAATAGTGTTTCGATTCCCAATTGGGTCACGCAAAACACTTGAAAAATCAAGCTTTTATCGCGGCAATGCCCGGCAAATCGATGCCCTCTAAGGCCTCAAGCATGGCGCCTCCGCCAGTAGAAACATAACTCACTTGATCTGCCAAATGGAACTGATTGATCGCCGCAACACTGTCACCACCACCAACCAGGGTAAATGCGCCTCGGGAAGTGGCCTCTGCCAAAGTCTGCGCAATCGCTAACGTACCTCCCGAAAACGACGGCATTTCGAATACGCCCATCGGTCCATTCCACAACACCGTTTGGCTGCCGAGAATGACCTCAGAAAAAGTTTTTCGCGCTTCTTCGGCAATGTCCAATCCCATCCAACCGCTATCGATCGCGTCGCTCGCGGTCACCTTGATTTGGGCATCGTTCGCAAACCGATCTGCGATCACACTGTCTTTGGGCAAATGAATTTGAACACCCTTCGCTTTGGCCTTTTCCAAAAGATCTTTGGCCATTTCAAGTTTGTCGTCCTCGACCAATGAACTTCCCACCGCTCCGCCCAAGGCTTTGTAAAAGGTATAAGCCATGCCGCCGCCAATGATGATGTGATCCACTCGGTTCAACAGATTTTCCAAAATCGCTATTTTGCTGGATACTTTGCTTCCTCCGATGATCGCCGTTACGGGCTTATTGGTCGAATTCAAAACGCGATCAATGCTTTTCACCTCGTCCTCCATGAGATAACCAAACAACTTATCTGTGGGGAAGAAACGTGCGATAACCGCCGTGCTAGCGTGGGCCCGATGTGCAGTGCCAAAGGCATCGTTGACATAAACATCGCCATTCTCGGCAAGTTGGCCTGCAAAAAATTCGTCTCCGGCTTCTTCTTCTTTATAAAATCGCAAATTCTCCAATAAGGCCACATCGCCGTTGGACATTGCATCCACAACGCTTTTGGCTGTTTCGCCAATACAGTTCTCTGCAAAAGCAACGGGCTTGGCCAACAATTGACTCAGATGAGCTACCAAATGGCGCAAAGAATACTTGTCCTCCGGTCCGCCTTTGGGACGACCCAAGTGGGACATCAAAATCACTCGTCCTCCATCACCACTGATGCGCTGAATGGTCTTGATGGCCGCGCGTATCCGTGTGTCGTCGGTAATCGCCATGGATTCATTCAAGGGCACATTGAAGTCCACTCGGACAAGAACGCGTTTGCCTTGAAAAGAATAATTATCGATCTGGTAGGTGCTCATAGGGTATCTGAATTTATGTGTGCAACAATTGTCGCATGCTTACTTTTTTCTCAATGATCGAATGCAAATCCGAAATAGCTACGCGCTCCTGCTGCATGCTGTCGCGCTCTCGAATCGTGACTTTGTTGTCCACCAACGTGTCGTTGTCAATGGTTATGCAATAGGGCGTGCCGATGGCATCCTGACGGCGATAGCGGCGGCCAATAGCATCTTTGTCGTCGTATTGCAGGTTGAAATCGAACTTCAAATCGTCCACAATTTCCTTGGCCTTCTCCGGCAATCCATCCTTCTTTACAAGCGGCAGTACCGCCACCTTAACAGGGGCCAGTGCAGGCGGAATGCGCAATACCGTGCGCTCTGAACCGTCCTCCAATTTCTCTTCACAATAGGCATGGCTCAACACCGCCAAAAACATGCGATCCAAACCCACCGACGTCTCCACCACATAAGGGATGAAACTCTCATTGGTCTCTGGATCAAAATAACGCAACTTCTTGCCGCTGTGTTCCTCGTGGCTCTTCAAGTCAAAGTCGGTGCGCGAGTGTATGCCTTCCAACTCTTTAAATCCCATCGGAAAGTTAAACTCGATATCGCAAGCGCCATTGGCATAGTGCGCCAACTTCAAATGATCGTGGAATTTATAGTTCTCATCGCCCATGCCCAAGGCCTTGTGCCACTTCATGCGCGCTTCTTTCCAGTAGGTATACCATTCCATTTCGGTACCCGGCTTAACGAAGTATTGCATCTCCATCTGCTCGAATTCGCGCATGCGGAAAATGAATTGTCGGGCGATAATTTCATTGCGAAAAGCCTTGCCAATCTGGGCGATCCCGAATGGCAGTTTCATGCGGCCGCTCTTCTGCACATTCAAAAAGTTGACGAAAATACCTTGAGCAGTCTCCGGACGCAAATAGATTATCCCAGCGTCTCCGCTCACTGCGCCCAATTCCGTCTTAAACATCAAATTGAACTGGCGAACATCGGTCCAATTGCGCGAACCGGTCTCCGGATCCGCTATCTCCAACTCCTCGATCAAAGCCTTCAATCCCACCAAATCAGACGCCTCCAAAGCGGCCTTCATGCGCGCCTCTACTGCGTTGATTTTTTCTTGGCTGCGCAAAACATTCGGATTCGTAGCACGAAACTTTTCCTCTTCAAATGCTTCTCCGAATTTGTTCTTCGCTTTATCTATTTCCTTTTTTATTTTTTCTTCTTGTTTCTTGATATAATCTTCCAACAAAACATCGGCGCGATAACGCTTCTTGCTGTCTTTGTTGTCGATCA
>CANHSF010000190.1 GCA_947463065.1 Flavobacteriales bacterium
ATCCGCGAAACACTCGACCGCGGCCAACAAGTGCTCTTTCTATTGCCCGAAATCGCACTGACCACGCAAATCATCGAGCGCATGCGGCGATACTTCGGCAAAGAAGTCGGTGTTTATCACAGCGGCCACAGCGACCACGAGCGGGTTGAAGTTTGGCACAAAGTATTGGCCGATACACCCGGCGAATGCGACTTGATTGTAGGCGCAAGAAGTGCCATCTTCTTGCCTTTTCAAAGGCTAGGGCTTGTCATCGTGGATGAAGAACATGAAACCAGTTACAAACAACACGATCCTGCGCCCCGTTACCAAGGTCGCGATAGCGCAATGGTCTTGGCCAGCTTGTTCAATGCGAAAGTTGTACTGGGATCGGCCACGCCTTCCATTGAGAGCTATCGGCATGCTCAAGCTGGAAAATACGGCCTGGTTACCGTGCAACAACGATTTGGTGGCGTTCAACTTCCGGCAGTCGAAATCGTCGACTTGCGTCCAGAATCAAAATCCAAAACACTTCAACATCACTTTTCGAAGTATCTCATCGAACGCGTTGAGCACAATTTGGCCGAGGGAAAACAGGTCATCCTCTTCCAAAACCGACGCGGCTATACACCGGTGTGGGAATGCCACCAGTGCACTTGGATTCCCCAATGCACACGCTGCGACGTCAGCTTGACCTTCCACAAACACATCAACCTACTCAAATGCCACTATTGCGGATACAGCGCTCCGCCTGTTACCCAATGCTCCGCATGCGGCGGCAAGGACATCCGCATGTTGGGGTTTGGTACCGAAAAAATTGAAGACGATGTGAAGGAGCTCTTCCCGCAAGCTCGTGTTGGTCGAATGGACTTGGAAACTACACGCAATAAAAATGCTTATCAAAAAATCATTGCCGATTTCGAAGCCGGTGTCACCAATATTCTGATCGGCACACAAATGATCACAAAGGGGCTCGACTTTGACCAAGTGGGCTTGGTGGGCATCTTGAGCGCGGACAAATTATTGAGCTACCCCGATTTTCGCTCCATGGAACGCGCATTTCAACTGATGATGCAAGTCGCGGGCCGCGCTGGACGCAAAAAAGAACAAGGCCATGTCATCATTCAAACCTATGCGCCGCAACATTGGCTACTAAACCTGGTGCAAACCAACGACTACCTGAGCTTGTATCAACGCGAAATCGAAGAACGCAAAAATTACGGCTATCCGCCCTTTGTTCGCCTGATCAAAATTACACTCAAACACAAAGACGAACAGCAAGTAGCTATCGCCGCACAAGCTGCTCTCGAACTGCTTCAGCCCATGCTCAAAGACCGTTTGCTGGGGCCAGAAAAACCATACATCGCCCGAATCAACACCTATTTCCTTCAACAATTCCACATCAAACTGGACCGCACCCCAGAGGGCCTATTGCTCAAAGAAAAAGCAATTGCTGCACTCCAAGAACTGATGCTGAAAAAGGAATTCAAATCGGTGCGATTGGTGGTTGATGTAGATCCCATGTAATCGAAATGTTCCGCAGGTATTGGAAGAAACATTTAATCCAAAAGTATCCCGCTATCCATTTGTCCCCACAACCGAATACCCATTCGGTCATTTGATGTGCGCATTCAAAACCAGATCAAACAGTAACCATTATTGGCGCCCGATCCATCACTGCGCTAAAACCGCTTGAAAAATAAATCCGGTTCATTCATCTCCGCCACTGCTGAGCGCAACTCTGCTTCGCTCCAATTCCACCATTGCACCTCTTGGAGTTTTTGGCGTTGAGCCTCATCAAAACGGTAGCGTATCAATTGAGCAGGAACTCCTCCGACAATGGCATATGCAGGCACATCACTTACCACCACTGCACCTGCCGCCACTATGGCGCCGTTGCCGATGGTTACCCCGCTTCGCACAATGGCACCCTGAGCGATCCAAACATCATGTCCTATTTTCGTGATTGGCATCTCTTCAAACCCATTCTGTTCTACTATAACCGGATTGCTCTGTCCAATGGTACTGTAAAACATAGGGTGAATGGAGATGCGGTCTGTGGGATGCTCGCCCGGACCAATGGTAACATGGGGACCAATGCACGTAAACTTTCCGACCTCTGCCTCATAGACCTGACTTTCGCGCCCTACATAACTGTAATCGCCAAGTCGAGCATTGCGCAGCCTGCTATATTTGCGCAGGGTATTGTAGCGACCCAACAAAACATGTTGAGCATCCGCCATATATTCTACAGTAATTCTACGGTATCGCAAATGCAGCAGAAATGCTTTGATCAGCCACCTCAACCACATCGTCAACGGATTCTTTAACAACATTTCCATGGCGTCTATTTTTTACGCTCGAAAGCATCTACAAAAGATATTTCCGACGCATTGATGATTTTGCACTGTTTGCTTTCAGCATACTTTCGGATGGCCCGATAACCGGCGAACACTTTAGCCCATGCATGAAAAATCTCATCCATCCGAAAGGTCTCTTTCGTGCTCGCCAATTTATAAAACGGCACCAACTTCACTTGTCCTTCTTTGCTGTAAAAATGTTCATGGCGTGTGCACACTACGTTGTCGTGGTCTACCTCCAATTGTGTATGCCAATTGTGATCGGCCCCATAGAGCTCAATCTTTTTGTAACCCGCATTCACCGCCCAAAACAATGCAGCAACCATAACGTTTTGGCTCTGCGGCATGGCCCTGCGCTGATCATAAAAAAGATGGGCCACATTCTGCCACCCTTTAAAAACGACATAATTGATAAAGCAAATCCGCACTTTTGTGTTGCTCTCCTTGAGCCGGACAATAGGAACTGCTCCTTTGGCTGTATAAGGAACATACAAATTCATGGTCCAATCGCAGCGGTTGGATATGGCATCAAATGTTTGATGGGCCAATGCATTTCCATCGAACCACAAACCCGGATCGATAATGACATAATGTTTGGGCTGCAAATGCACAAACTCATCGCTCAAGGCAAATGAATTCACGCACATCACATCGCCCGACTTAAAGATATCTCGATGTTTCTGCAGCGACTCCTTCATCGATGGACCATTGCCCAATACAAAACAGGTCACATCGTCAACCGGTTGCAATTTCGGTGGGCGTTTGCTTTTTAATGCAACCTTTAGGAGCGATAAAAATGTGTTTACCCCTGCCAAGGCCCATGAGCCAAAAGCTTTGTATGATTGTTCGCTTTGCGATTGCTCCATATTCAAAATTAAGGCGGGTTGATCCTGCTCAGGAACACCTCTTTACTTTTTAATTCATATCGCAGCGTTGATGAATGCGCAAAAGCCACCTGCCATTGCCGCTTGCAAAACCAAGGGCTTGGGCCACGGCAAAAGTCGTTTTTCGACTCACCCGCATAGGACGCTTGCCCCATCAACGCATACATAGACCAGTAGCAACGCCCTTTGCAGTTCCACAGCAGCCAAGACCCAGAGGCCTATTGCTATAGTCTGAGTTGATTCAGTTACTTTTTCAAACCCAAAACCGGCATTGCTTTGTAATTTTGAAGCGATGCATCAACCCCTTGTCACCATCATTACTGTGACTTATCAGGCCGAAGCGCTCATCGAAACCACCGTTCGGAGCGTGACCGACCAGACCTATCCTGCCATTGAACACATCTTGATCGATGGGGGCTCATCGGATCAAACCGTTGCCAAAGCACGAGCATGCATGCGTGAGCAACACATCATCGTATCGGAACCCGACAAGGGACTCTACGATGCCATGAACAAAGGATTGCGCTTAGCAACTGGTGAATTTGTTCTCTTTCTCAACGCCGGTGATGTCCTGCATACCCATACCACATTGGAACACATGATCGATACCGGTTCGCTCTCCGACTGCATCTATGGCGAAACCCGCATTGTGGACGAGCAAGGCCAGTCGCTCGGGTTGCGCCGATTGCATCCACCCCAGCACTTGACTTGGCGCAGTTTCGACATGGGCATGTGTGTATCCCACCAAAGCCTGCTCATGCGGCGATCCATTGCTGTGCCATACGATTTGCATTATGCCATTAGCGCAGATATCGATTGGTGCATCCGCTGTCTAAAACAAGCCCGACAAACCACTTACTGTGCGTTTGTCATCTCTGATTTTCGCACAGGTGGTGTGTCCTCCACGCGGCGAAAACAAGGTCTTGTGGAGCGTTGGAAAATCATGCAGCACCACTACGGCTGGGGGCGAAATGTGTGGTCACACATCAAAATCGTGGTGCGTTTTATTTGGCAGCGCATCACACGCGACTCCATGGATTGACTTACTACTCAAACAGGCTTGCGCATCGAAGTGTTAGCGCTCACCAGCATTTGGCTTCACTTCATTGCGAACCACCGCCGGCACCACCGGCGTATCATGTTGGATGTCCTTTGAGGTTTTGCGCGCCTTGCGGATACTCATGTTCAATTCAAAGCCCATCAGCACGATCATGCAGTTGAAGTTGAGCCAAATCAGCAAGACCATCAAGGTACCTAACGATCCGTACAACTTATTGAACTGTCCGAAATGGGTCACAAAGTAGGCGAATACAAACGAGGTCAGCACAAAAATGACGGTAGCAAATGTGGCGCCCACATTAACAAAACTCCACTTGCGTCGGTGCTTGCCAATACCCACATTGTACAAGGTTGTGATGATTGCGTAGACCAATCCGACCGAAATCAACCAATTGACGATTTCCAAAAGTGTTTTGGAATGTTTACCGATGAGCTTGATTTCGTGCAGATAACCAAACAGCACACCACTGAACAAATTCAGGGCTACTGCCAACACCATCAATACACCCAAGATAAATATGAGTACGATACTGGCAATCCGCAACAGCCACACATTGCCCTTTTCCTCCAAGTAATAACTGCTATTGAAACCCAACAATATCGCGTTGATGCTGTTGCTCGCATAGTAAATCACCAAAACAAAACCCAAACTCAAAAGCGCACTGTGTTTGCGTTTGATCAAATCGTGAAAGGTATCTTCAAACAAGGAAAAGGTATCGCCCGGAAAAAAACCATTGATCCCTTCAAATAAACTGTCTTGAAAATTTTCAATTGGGATATAGGGAATCAAAGACAGCAAAAGAATCATGGCCGGAAAAAATGCCAAAAACAAACGGAAAGAAATGGCAGCTGCACGCGTTGGCAATTGACCCTTTAAGATGGCCACAAGAAAAAAACGAGCCACATACCACAGCGACAAGCCCTGAAAACCGGGTGGTTTAACGCGATGCAAAAAAGCAATCACCCCACGAACACGCGGTTGATTGGCAACTTTATACATCCATTTTGGAAACTCCATATTATTTGATGGCCTTTAAACTCATATCCAAACTTGCAATTTGGTGGGTTAGTGCACCCATGCTGATAAAGTCAACGCCCGTTTCGGCATAGGCCACTATGTTGGATGCGTTGATTCCACCGCTTGCCTCGGTGAGCACACGTCCGTCGATCAACTTTACCGCTTCCACTAAATCCGTTGGTGCAAAATTATCGAGCAAAATGCGAAAAGCAATATCGACCGACAAGATCTCTTGGATCTCTTGAATATTGCGCGCTTCCACCTCCACTTGCAACGAGCGACCTGTCGTCGCCAAATATTTTTTTACGTTATCCAACGCAGGTCGAACTCCGCCGCAATAGTCCACATGATTGTCCTTGACCAAAATCATATCGTACAAACCAAAGCGATGATTGACACCGCCGCCATGGGTTACGGCCAACTTCTCGAAGTATCGGAAGCCAGGAGTTGTTTTGCGCGTGTCGAGCAGTTTACAATTCGTGTGTGCAATCATGTTTTGGATTGCGGCCGTTTTAGTGGCAATTCCACTCATGCGCTGCATAATGTTCAAGGCCAATCGCTCGCCGATGGTGATGCTTCTGGAGCTCCCGTGAAGTCGAAAGGCAATGTCCCCATATCCAATGGCACCACCATCCTTCATGAGCTGCTCGAATTGCAAATGCGGATCCACTTGAAGGAACACTTCCCGGGCAATGGCCAAGCCCGACAACACGCCTTGATCCTTTACCAAAAGATGCGCAGAACCTCGGGCATCTGCTGGAATGGTAGATAAAGTGGTATGGTCGCCATCGCCGACATCCTCAAGTAGGGCCTGTCGAATAAAAGCATGTACGTCGTAATTCTGCATCATAGGGGGGACAAATTAACCTCAAATAGCCCTCTTTTCCAATAGCCATTGAAGCCTCATAAAAAGAAAAACC
>CANHSF010000191.1 GCA_947463065.1 Flavobacteriales bacterium
ATCAGCATGCAGGTGAAGATTTTGGGCGAGGAAAAAAGCGACCGGGTTGATTTTTTTCATCCTCGGGATTGCAGGCATAATCCTTTTCAATGGCGATATTGAACGAATTGCCCGCGGGAATTTGAACATCCACATAGAGGCCTTCCCGTTGCGCATCATTGGCCCAATCGGCAATCTCATGCTTGGGCCAAAGCACGACGACATTTCCCGCAGAAGACTCCGACAAGTGAACTTCAGGTTCATGGACAGACCGAATACAAAAGCTCAATCGAGCCGCATCGGTGACCTGAAGATGGGTTGTGCAAACGCCCTCCCTATGGAGTTGATCGACCTCATTGACAGAGAGCCGAAAGCGCAAACCCTTATCCGAAACACGAATCTTCATGAGCATAAAAAAAGCGATCCCAAAAATATGGGATCGCTCATCAAATCAGTAGTAAATTATTTCTTTAGGCCAATTTCAGCCAAACGCTCATCGAGGAATTCGCCAGCAGATATGGGCTCCCACATTGGTTTTTCGCCGGCGGGGACACAAGATGCGAGGCAATCCAAGCGCATTTCGCTGCGCGGATGGAGGAAGAATGGAATCGAAAAGCGGCTAGAACCCCATTTTTCGCGAGGTGGATTGACCACCCGATGGGTCGTGCTTTTGAGTTTGCCGTTGGTGTGGCGTTGGAGCATGTCGCCCACATTGACCACGATATGATCGGGCAAAGCAGTTACGGCTACCCACTCGTTGTTTTTGTTGAGCACTTCAAGCCCATCTGCTGAAGCACCAATCAGCAGGGTAATCAAGTTGATGTCCTCATGCTGACCTGCTCGCACAGCCGATTTGGGTTCTTCGGTAATTGGCGGATAATGAATTGGACGAAGAATAGAGTTGCCGTTGTGGATTTTTGCATCAAAATAGGTTTCGTCAAGACCCAGGTAGATGGCCAAGGCGCGCAACATAAATTTACCTGTGCGTTCAAGATCCTTGTAGGCCTTGATGCCGACTTCGTTGAAATCGGGCATTTCGTCCACGAAAATATTGGCTGGATATTCACTACGAATTGGATCGTCGCCTTCGACCTCTTGCCCGAAATGCCAAAACTCCTTGAGGTCTCCGGCATTGCTGCCTTTGGCATGTTCACGGCCAAATGAAGTATATCCCCTTTGTCCCGCCAAGGCTTTGTCCTCGTATTTCAACTTCATTTCGGTTGGCAATGCAAAGAACTTTTGCACTTCGTTATAGAGTTTGTGGACCGTGGCCTCGTCGATGAGGTGATTTTTGACCGCGACAAACCCGATGTCTTCGTATGCTCTGCCCAAGTCTTTGACAAATTGTGCCTTTTGCTCAGGTGAGCCATTGATGAAAAGATCGAGATCAACGGCGGGTATTCCCATTTCGTGTAGACTCATAATATTTATTCAAATTAAATTGGTATCCAATGATTTCAAACGGACTGCAGGATATCGTGCTTCTCCCCTTCATGAATGCGCAATGTAGCAAAAATATTGAGGCAATGGATGCACCCGTGAGTGATTTTCGCAGGCAATGTTGAAGAAAATATGAAAGCGCAAATGAAATGCGCCTTATTTTCGCCCGCCCTAAGGGACAAAACAAAATTAATCCGTTTAATTTCATACGTTTAATGAAGTCATTTTTCAAAACCACAGCATTCGTTGTATCGGCGGGTGCTGCAATCAGTCTGAGCTCATGCGACGACAAAAGCAATGTCAGCGATGTCAAATTGGCCAACACCAATGACAGTATATCTTATGCCTTGGGCGTTTCTGTGGGCAATTCGTTCGACCAAATGGATCTGAAGGACATGAACTACGAGACCTTTTTGCGAGGCATCAAAGACCGCATGGACAGCACGGCGGCCATGGAGTTGGAAGAAGCCGAAATGTTTTTGCAGCAAGAGTTTCGCCGCATGCAAACCGAAAAGAGCAGCGGCAACAAGGTAAAGAACGACGAGTTTTTGGCCAATAACCGCAACACAGAAGGAGTGCAGGTTACCCCTAGCGGAGTGCAATACAAGGTAGTAACTGCAGGCAGCGGTGAATTCCCTGGTCCCAACGATACGGTGATTTGCCATTACCGCGGCACCTTGATCGATGGAAAAGAGTTTGATTCATCCATTGGTGGAGAACCAGCAGAAATGCCGCTAGGCCGCATGATTCCCGGTTTCAAAGAAGGATTGATGGCCATGCAAAAAGGCGGTAAATACATGATGTACATTCCCGCTGAATTGGGTTATGGCGATCAAGAGCGCGGACCAATACCCGGCAATTCAACATTGATCTTCGAGATAGAACTGTTCGATATTCGCAAAGCCCAATAAGGGACAAGCAAAATGGAAAAGGCCACCGGTGCGGTGGCCTTTTTTGTTATTCCAAAATTTGAACCGCCAAAAAAATTCGATTTTTCAACAAGAATTGCGACTTATCCTCAATATATCAACACGGCGATGCCTGCCCTTGGCTTTCGGTTAAATTTGCGAGATAGCACCAAATGACCTTTTTACAGATATGATATTCCGCCCCATTCAGATAGAAGAAAAGACACCCAACACCATGATGGACATCCAACACGCGCGCATGGCAGAAGTTGCACGCGTACGTTTGGTCCACCAAGAGTGGATAGAAGAAGAAGAACTTGCCACATTGCAGGCATAATCCAACGCAATCGCTAGTATGATAAAAGCAGAACCCCGGTCGATCCTCAACTTCCTGCACACGCACTTTGATGTGATGCGTGATTTGTTTGCCTTGCAGTCATCGGATGGATTGATCACCAAAGAAGCATACGATGCCTTGATCCATCGCCAAGGGCACACCATGAACATCCGACTGCGCGAATACCGCGTAGTGCGCAGCATGGGCAGTGACTATGAAATGCGCGATGTGTATTTCAAACTGATGGAATTCCTTTTGTTTGAATTCAAGCCGCTATTGCCCGAGACGATTGAGAAATACAAGACCAGCATTGGTGATTTGTTCCTCAAGATTCGCAAATACGAAAATCAGGACCGCGATATTTTGCAAGAGCGGATCAAGAACCTATCGCATCAAGTGCGCGAATTTGTGGACTTGGTGGAGCGCAATACCTTTCGATTGTTGGCGGAAACCCGAGAGCTCAAGTCCAATCCAGAGCGCATCGATTACCGGGAGAAAGTGCACAAGGCTTCATTTTGGATCGAGTATTACATTTTGCCCTTGAACCGCATTCTCGATGTCAAGCACAGTGAATCTGTGACCAGCACCATCATCGATGTCAGCGAATACGCCAACAGAAAGCGATTGGACATGATGGACGAGACCTTGCGCATGGAATTTGAAAAGCTCTATGCGCAGTTGGTTCAAACCAATTCCGATTTGTTGCGCCAATCCAAAGTATTGGTCAACGAGCTCCTTCCGCTGTTGGAGCGCATACGCACCGAATCGTTGATCCTTACTGGTTGGATCGAATTCTTGCGCAATCCATACAAAGTCGAAACCCCTCCCCTTCTTCAAGGAAAACGGACCATGGTCTACGCGAAAGACATGTTGTTCAAAGTGCGTGAATTTTTTGAGCAGTTTGCCCAAAATGAAATCATCACACTGGAAGATGGCGTGGTTGATTTTGACAAGTGGATCTTTGACCGCGAGCATTTCAAAACAAATTTAGCAGCACAAATGCCGGTCAACGACTTCTTCGGATGGTGCTACAAAGAATTGAAAAAGGATTTTAGCGACATCGATACCGACAAATTCTTCGCCTTGTGCGGACTATTGTTTGACGAGGACATTCATCTCGAGTTCCCCAAAAAGGCCGAACGCGTAAACCTCGTCACCACCACATCCAAAATTTCATTGCCGAAAATCAAAGTTGAGCCGGCGCTTAAAATTGACTAACCCTATTTTTTATCATGGTATATCCCAGCAATCATCGACAAATCGTAGAAGAGCTCATGGCAGGTAAATTCATCCTCGCCAATGAAGAGCACTTCAATGCCTTAAAAGAAAACGACAAGTTCTACGCTGAATTTTTCAAAGTTTCGTTTGATCTCGATTTGAATATTAAGAGCGATTATGCCTTTTTGTTGAGCAAGGAATCGCAAGAAAACTTCTCGCGAGACGTAAGTATTTTCATCGCCATTCTCAGTTACGAACTCGACCGCGACGGACGCAATTTCATGGAAGCTCTCGAATTCAATGAATTCACACTCGAAGAAATTGATCGTTATTTCGATAACAGTTCATTCATTGATTTGATCGAAAGCAACAAAGCATTGCGCGAACCCGATGCCCGCCGCACCCTTATCAACGGTATGCACCGCCGCAATATCGTGATCAAAAATTTTGATGATCGCTTCTCCTTTACGCAAGCATACAAGGTTTTTGTAGACTTCGCGAAAGAGTTGGCCATGAAACGCATGCGCCACGAAGAGCCATCAGAAGCCTAATCCGCCCAACAATACGAATTTCCTCCAAATGCCTGCTCCGCCGATGAACACCAGTTCTCAATGGATGTTAGACACAAAAAGGAATGAAGTCCAGTAATAAATGAAAACAACAAAAGGTTGTCTTGTCAGACAACCTTTTGCTTTTTGCCCCCACTACCCAAAAAGCAAAAAGGACCGTCACACCTTGGCGACGACCCTTTGCATTTAGCTGTTGTAGTGATGAAGGATGAGTTATTTGATAGCTAGAGTTGTATGCGATTTTGACGCAAAGCGGAGGTCAGGTTCCATTTGACAACCACTTGCCCAACAAGTTGGCATTCTTTCCACAAGCGCAAAGGAGATTCTGAGTTGATGAATTCCACCTCGCGCAATATGGAGCTATTGGAAGCCATTTGCACACCCGACTGGCATTCCCATTGCAAACGAGGCGATACTGAGCTGATTCCAAAGCCCGATACACTTGGGCGAAAGAGGAATAGCGATCGACTGCGAATGGAAGGGTTGTTTTCTATGGAATTGATTTGGTAACGATGGAGCAAAACAGTCAAGCCGTATCGCAAGCCCCTACCGTAGGCACCATGTTGCTTTTGAAAATCGGCATACACCTTCGACGAAACGATGGCTGGATCTTGAAACCGCCTGGGCTGAGCCACTTCATGTTTTTCGACGGTTATGGCCATTTTGATCCATTTTCTAAGACCAAGCCTTTCCACAGATGCCCCATTTTGAAAAAAAACTTTGGACCGGCGCTCGAGGCGTTTGATTTGGCGATCAGAACGAGCCCCCTTTTGACTGTCCTGAACTTGAGCATCCATGTTGGAAGCCATCGAACACACGATCAAGATCAGACAAAACCAATGGGCAAAATGAAAGCGGCGAAACAAATGCATGGTAGGTAAAACTTTGTGGTCAAAACAGTTTGACGCTGCAAACATTCAACGCATGCACAAAGTACAGGGCCCAAAAAAATCAGAAAACGTAGACAAAAAAATGCAAAACATGGGACAAATACCCACTCAGTAAATTATCATAAACAATTGTTTTTCAAACTATTGAATCGCATCAACACAACAAAAAAAATCCAACAAAACACCGAACAAACGTAGATCCACTACCCGTTGTTGAAACGTGGATTTACGACATTGTTGTAAATGCTTCCGAAGCGGTAATTGAGGCCGACAGACATGTAATACGAATAATTGGTGGCCAATTCCCGCTGCTGAAGAAGCACCTCGCCTTGGCTGGCATCGCCCTTTCTGAGGTTGATTTGATTGCGGAGCAGTTCGTAATTGACATAGGCGTTGAGCGACAAACCTTTGAAGAGGCGCACATCCATGGAGAGGTAGGCGCCGAGATTGTAGCGCTCCCGCAAATTGAGGTATTGCCCGCCATACAACGATCCCGTAATGCTGCCCCATGCTTTATTGTAGATCATGGTCCAGGTCAAATTTTGTTTGATGAGTGAGGCTTGGGTTTGATTATAAACGGTGGTATCCGAGAAGTCCATGTGAACACCGCCAATGTAATATGCAAACGTCATGGCCTTGGTTTGCGCCTCTTTGTAGGGATAAACATTGTACTCCACTGCCGCTTGGGCTTCGGCCGAAAAGTCCAAATTCCTAAAAATACTTTGCGCTATCGATCCAAAGCCGCCAACAGACCAATGCTCATTGATGGCATCCACATAAAACACAGCGCCGTAGAGATTGCGTTGCACAAATTTGGACTGAATGCCCGCGTAATCAAATCGATTTTCGCTGTACGAAGGATTCAAG
>CANHSF010000192.1 GCA_947463065.1 Flavobacteriales bacterium
AAACCGGGTGTAACCATCATGGGCACCGCGCGACACATCAAAGCCGCAAAATACATTCACGGTGAATTGGGACAGGGCCAATGGACTTACTATGGTGGACACGATCCCGAAGACTATCGGCATTTGGTCAACGATCCGCCGACCGATTTAAGTTTGTTTCCAAACTCACCAGGGTATCGATTGATCCTCAACAACATTCTTTTTCCTGCCGCCAAACGCGAAAAGCAAAAAACCTAAAAGGGTTCATCGCAATTTCTTTTGCCGATGTCGGCGATGAGCTTTGTTTCGGTTCACCGCCCAACGCATTGCTTCTTCAATTCGCCGAAAAGTTGAGCAGCTCGATGCCAAGGATCTGATCGCCAACCTTCAATCGCTGGGCTACTTCCATGCCATCGGTCACTTTTCCAAGGATGGTATAGCGTCCATCCAAATGGGGAGTAGGCAGTAAGGATACAAACCATTGACAACTTTCTGTATCACGACCCGAACTCGCCAGCCCAACCGTGCCGGTGGCATAACTGTGCGGAGCGAACTCGCTTCTCAGAGTGTTGGGTGTGGATCCCATGCCGTCGCCGCGGGGACATCCGCCTTGTACCACAAAGTTGGGTACCATCCGATGGAAGTATTTGTTGGTGTAAAACCCTTGCTGAATCAATTCCACAAAATGCGACACGCTGCCAGGAGCCGATGCAATATCCAATGCCATGACCATGGGTCCTTGGCTCGTCGAAATGCGTATTTGTGCATAGGTAGGTATTTTTTGAATCAATGCCCAATTGAGCTTGTAGCTCGACAATGCAGTGGGGGGTGTTGTGCCAAGCGGCAACAATGTTTCTGCTGCTTTGCGGAGCATTTCATATGTTTCTATTTCTTGGGGCAATTCCAATTGGACCATATAATCGCGCATCTTTCCCGCCCAATTGGTCTTTTGTTCTTCGGTCAGTTCGACCTGCACCAAATGTTCGCTCATTAGGGCATTCAAGCCAAGATCACCGATTTCCCAAATCGTTTGAAATTCCGATTCATCAAATTGCGCATAATCGGATTTTGAGAGCACAGACAGCCATTCCTCGGTCAAAGCGTATCGTAAGGCCAGATGCGACGTCGTTCGCAATTCTTCAAACAAGGGGCTCGTCGCATTGGGCAATTGTCCCAATATTGGTATCCAACTGATGCGCGCATAGCCTTCGGGAATTGCATGATATTCCCCCAGAAATGCGCTCATGGACATGGTACCTTGTTGCACTTGATAGAATTTTCCATAGGCCATGAGCTCAGGATTTTCAAATGCGGCTGAAACAATGTAATTCTGCAAATTTTCTGAAATGGGTTGTCGAATGATTTGTTGCAGCACGGTGCGCTGGATGTGCTCTTTGCCCATATCCAACAAATCGATGACGATGTTTTCATCCATCTGCGACTTGCGCAATAACACGTTGCTGTACATCAGTTCCACGCGGGTATCCATGGAGTCGCTGAGGAGTTTGTTGTGGATATACGTAGTGGCTGTTGTATCATCGACTTGAAGCATAGCGGGTATCAAGGCCAGAGCCAAATCGGGATGGATGTGGCGATCCAAATATCCGGTCAGAATGGGATGGTATTCTTCGCGCAACACACTGCGGTATCTGCCAATCGCTTGCGCCTTGCGGAGCCACAGATCATTAGCGGGCATGTGGCTTTGCATCAGTTTGTCGAAGAGCGGTGCGTCAAAAATGGTGCGGTAATGCAAATGGTACATGGCATCTGAAAAGGCCATGGTGCGCTGCGGTGCATTGAGCTCGACGGATTGTAAAAAGGCAATGCAGGATGCCTGCAAATCGCTCGCGGCCACGGGCATGCTGCGGGCCAAGGCCGTGAGCAAGGCTCCGTTGTCAGGATTCTCGCTATAAGCCGTAATGATGCTCTGGCAAGCAGTGGAATCTCCTTTTTGCCCGATGCTCCATGCTGCTGAGTGCGAAAGCAAACTGTCTTTGTGCAGGGCCAAGGGCAGCAAGGCTGTGATGGGTATGGCATCCCCGAAACTGCCCAAACATTGAGCTGCATAGGCTGCGTAGGTGGTGTTGGGGTTTTGGAGATAGGGCAGAAGCGCTGCCAAATTGCGGTCATCGGCATGCTGCGCTATGGTGCGCATCTCTTGGTCATCAAACGGATGGTGTTGGCCACTCGGCGTGTCTGTGCAGCCGTTGAGCAGCCAAGCGCTCATGATGCCAACTATTGCGATAAACAAGTGTTTCATAGCGAGCGAAGGTAGTACGATGGCGGGCAAAAAAAAAGCCACCCAAAGGTGGCCTTAACTTATTTGGGGTGCAATCAATGCCCGCCTTTCACTGCATCTTTTGGCTTATTGCCTTCAGGCGCATTGACAAATGCTTTGATCGTCAAAACCGTTTGCAAAGGCTCAGTGTTGGCAGTCAAGGTTACTGTCTTTTGCTGATTATTGGCCTTTCCTGCGCTATTGAATTTTACTTTGATATCGCGTGTTTGACCTGGCGCAATTGGGTCTTTCGGGTAATCCGGAACGGTGCAACCGCATGATCCTTTGGCGTTTTCGATAACCAACGGTTCATTGCCGGTATTGCTCACTTTGAACACACATTCCACTTGGTCACCTTGATTGATGGTGCCAAAATCGTGAATGGTCTTGTCCAAGGTCATAGTTGTTTTTGCACGCTCTTGCGAAGCCTTGCCAACATCTCCACTAGGCTTTACTGCGGTTGCAGCAGGCTGACCTTGATCTGGGCTTGTTGCTTCAGTGGCTGGAATCATCTCCCCACCCAACGTATTGTCTTTTTGCTTGAGTTGTGAGTAACCCAAAAATCCTAGGGCTCCTGCGATGACTACCAAAAGTCCAATTTTTAATCCGTTGCTCATTGTGTTGTTTTTGAAATGGTTAAATGTTATTTGATGGCAAATTTAAGTGTTTTTTTTGTCGTTTGCTTCGACTCGGGCCAATTTGATGATCTAAATCGTTATTTGAACTCCTTATGGGCCAAGTTGGCTTTCTCAAAACTGCCGTCCTTGAGTATGTCAACGGCTTTTAGCATGGCCGGATTCAAGGCATTGATCACCATAAAGAAGCTTTCGTTGTCGTAAAGGTTGCGTGCAATCAACGCCTTGGTCCGAATAATGATCGAACCTTCTGAACGCTTGTACTCCTCGTCGTTGTATGGAACTTTCTTATCTTCCAACATCTTGATCATTTCTTTCAATCCGCTGGCCGGAACGCTATAACCTTTCATAAAGCTGTCAATGTTCGGATATTGGGCCAAAAGCATCTCGCGATTGGTATTCACATAACTCAAAACCCAGTCGTTGTTAACACCGGTGCGCAACATTTCGCTGAAATACGCGCTGTTGTCTGTGGTGTCCAACGGCACGAATACGTCGGGAAGTATGCCTCCTCCGCCAAATACCACCCGCTTCTTATTGTTGGTGTAATACTTCAAGCTATCGGGCAAATCCAATTTATCCAATGAAAAATACTCACCGTTCTTAAAGCGCTTTTCTTTGTCGCTGAGGTAGGCATCAAGACCATCGTCATAGGGTTTTTGAATGCATCGACCACTCGGGGTATAGTATTTTTGAACCGTCAAACGTACTGCACTGCCATCGGGCAAACTGACTGGGCGCTGCACCAAGCCTTTGCCAAATGAACGTCGTCCCACAATAAGGCCTCGGTCCCAATCCTGAATGGCACCACTCAAAATCTCACTCGCACTTGCGCTGCTTTCGTCGATCAGCACCACCAAACGTCCTTTTTCAAAACTGCCTTGTACCGTCGGATTGGCTTTGTGGTCTTCGCGTCTGAAATGCGTGCCTTCGGTGTACACCAAGAGTTTGTCGCCTGACAAAAATTCGTCGCACATCTCTACAGCGGTATTCAAAAATCCGCCACCATTGCCCTGCAAATCCAAAATGAGGTCTTTCATGCCTTCGTTTTTCAATTCACCGATCGCTGTGCGCAATTCCTCCATCGTTGTTTTCGCAAATCGACTGATTTTGATGTACCCAATGCCTGGAGATACCAAATAGGCTGCATCCAAAGAGTAAATGGGAATTTTGTCGCGTGTAATGGAATATGCTATCAGCTCCTTGGAACCGCTGCGCTCAATGCCCACATTTACCTTGGTGCCCTTCGGTCCGCGTAGTTTTTTCAATACATCGTTGTTTTTGATGCCAATGCCGGCCACCATTTCTCCTTCGATGGTAACGATTTTGTCTCCAGCGCGAATTCCCAATTTTTCCGATGGCCCGCCTTGGATAGGCTCAACCACCAAAATGGTGTCGTGAAAGATATTGAACTGTATCCCCACGCCATCGAAGCTGCCATTCAGGGGCTCATTGGCTTCTTGCAACTCTTCTTTGCTCAAATACACAGAGTGAGGGTCCAATTCCTCCAACAAGGCCACAATGGCTTTCTCGGTCAACTTCTCTGCATTCACCGTATCGACATACGCATTTTCGATGTAATACAAGAGGGTAGCAAATTTCTCTGAGGTGGCCGATGGATTGGGCTTTTGGGCAAAAACACCGAGGCTCAACAAGCTCAAGGTGATCGAAAAGAGGGTCTTCGCTGAGGGAAGTGTCACTTTATTTTGATTGGATTTCAACATACGTTTCTTTTGTTCTACTGGGGTTCAAATATGCCGCTTTTTCTTTGGATTATCTCACAGGTTCGGATAAGCGGCAAAAATTGCTAGCCGTAAATGTCATGCCAATTTGTTGCAACAAGATGTTAAGACTTCTACAAAAACATTTTTTATGATTTGTCTTGATCTTCTCGTGTTCGTTTTTGGTTCTGCAAACAGCCTCACCAAAGGGGCGCCAAAGGCAATGGCATGAGCTGTTTTGGCATCGCTTTTCTACGGGGGTGTGAAGCGAAAGTTTTGCTTTTATTTTCAGGCCTTGAGTCCTACCTTTGGTTGTGTCGTAATTGGCCAAATGCCTTAGCGATTTTGTTCATTTTTTCTTATGACTATGTTTAAACGTCTTCTTCTTGTATGCTGCACAACCGCTGTTCTGCTAGTGGCTAGTGCCTTTGCGGATCATAAATTTTATTTTTCCAATGTCAGCGTCTTCATCAATCCGCGAACACAAATCACCGAGTGCACCATCAAGCTTTTTTACGATGACATCGAACTCGCATTGAGCCAAAAAACAGGTAAGAAAATTCAATTTCACCAACAATCCAATAGCGAGATCAGTCCCTACTTGTCCGAATATTTGGCGGAGCATTTTTCCATTGCCATGGATAACAATGCTGTTATGGCAAGATGGGTGGGTTATGAATTGGAGGGAGATTTAGTGATCTGTTACATCGAATATCCTTATGCTGCGGTTTTGCATGCGCTCGAAGTAAAGAGCGATGTATTGGTGGCACAATTTCCCGATCAAAAAAATGTCGTGCAAGTGGAATACAATGGATCCACGCAAACCATTCTGCTTGACAAGAACAAAACCACGCAAACTGTTTTCTATTGATGCCAATGGGCTAGCGCAGAGCCGGGGTCAACCGATAGCGATCCTCTTGGTACCGCTCATATAGGGCGGTCATTTGTGCAGCAATGCGCTCGCGACCCACTGCCTCGCCCCAAGCAATCAGTCCTTGAGGGTAATTTACGCCTTTGGTCATCGATAGGTCAAGGTCTTTTGCGCTCGCAATTCCCAAATAGAGAGCATCGTACGCTTCATTGATCAACATCGTCAATATGCGCTCGTGCACAAAATCAAATCGCTCGCTGTGTGGCTCTTCCTCTGCTGCTGGCGCTGTGTAATCGTAATAGCCACGACCGGTTTTGCGACCAAACCAGCCCGCCTCAACATGTTTCAATTGGGTGATCGATGGACGATAACGCGGATCGTAGTAAAACATTTCAAACACGCTTCGGGTAACACTGTAATTGACGTCGTTGCCAATCAAATCCATCAATTCAAACGGCCCCATGCGAAAGCCAATGTGACGCATAGCTGCATCGATTTGCCGCATGCTGGCCAGTCCTTCTTCGTAAATGCGCAGGGCCTCGCTGTAGAATGGACGGGCCACGCGATTCACGATAAATCCTGGTGTGTCTTTGGCCACTACGGGTGTTTTTTTCCAATCGATCATCAGCGCATGAAGTCGCTCCGGCAAAGCCGATGATGTCTGCAACGCGGGTATGATCTCCACCAATGGCAT
>CANHSF010000193.1 GCA_947463065.1 Flavobacteriales bacterium
TCGACCAATTACCTGCACTTCAATGCAGCAGCTATGGTTGACGCCGCCAAGGGCTACGAAACACATTTGGCCGAAGGAGGCAAAATGATGATCACATTGGCAGGGGCAATGTCTACTGCCGAATTGGGCATCTCGCTAGCCGAAATGATTCGTGCTGGCAAGGTTGACATCATTTCATGCACCGGTGCCAACTTGGAAGAAGACTTGATGAATCTCGTGGCGCACGACCACTACGAGCGCGTGCCCAATTACCGCGATCTCACCCCTCAACAAGAGTGGGATTTGCTGGAGCGCGGATTGAATCGCGTCACCGACACTTGTATTCCCGAAGAGGAGGCATTCCGTCGCCTTCAAAAACATATCCACGCACTTTGGGCCGATGCCGATGCAAAAGGCGAGCGCTTCTTTCCCCACGAATACATGTACAAAATGTTGTTGAGCGGAGTATTGGAAGAATATTACCAGATCGATCCTAAAAATTCGTGGATGTTGGCCGCTGCAGAGCGCAATTTGCCCATCATCGTACCCGGTTGGGAAGACAGCACCATGGGCAACATTTTCGCCAGCTATTGCATCAAAGGCGAAATCAAGGCTTCGACCATGAAAAGTGGTATCGAATACATGATGTGGTTAGCCGATTGGTATACCAAAAACTCAGCCGGCAAAGGCGTTGGTTTCTTCCAAATTGGAGGCGGAATTGCAGGTGACTTCCCCATCTGCGTAGTGCCCATGTTGTACCAAGACATGGAGATGCACGACGTACCATTCTGGAGTTACTTCTGTCAAATCAGCGATTCGACTACCAGTTACGGCAGCTACAGCGGTGCAGTTCCCAACGAAAAAATCACTTGGGGCAAATTGGATATTACCACTCCGAAATTCATCATCGAAAGCGATGCGACCATCGTTGCGCCATTAATTTTTGCGTGGCTATTGCATCACTAACATAAAATACTATTTTCGCATCCGTAAGACCCATCATCAAATTCAAATACGACAATGGCAGCCCCCATCAAACGCGTCATCAAAGACTACAAAACCTTAGGCCAAGAGCACATTGATCTGATCAATGAGCATTTCCCCAATGGCTTTGAAAATGAACATTTGGTTTCGTTTACTACACCAAAAGGGCAGTTCATCAAAGCGCTTGAAATCCGCACGGAAGACACCATCTATCTTTTCAAAATTGACAAGAACATGCAGGTGGACGACGAAGAAAACCAAGACAACGAAGGCATGGCCATGGGCGAGTTTGATAACTTCAAAGGCGGTAGCGACGATGACGACAGCGATGACAACGACGACAACGACACCGACGACGATGCCGATGACGCTGGAGACGATGCCGATGATGCGGGCGACGACGACGACGACAACTAAATATACCAACCACCTTCGGGTGGTTTTTTTATGAAATATTGGTAGCGCCAATCGCTAAAACCAACCCAAATTGCCGCAATAAACCCACTGCTATGCCAATCTCGATATCCAGGTCCCGATCGTTCTTCGATGGTTTTGGCGCCGTGCTTGGCGCCTTTCACTTAGTTGCCAACAAACGCCTTTGGCCTTACTATCTGTTCCCCATTTTGCTGGATTTCTTACTCTCAGCATCCCTATTTGCGATGCTCTATGTATGGTCTGACGACCTTACGCAGGTGGTTTGCGGCTGGCTTGGTATCGCTACTGACACCGACTGGAACAGCATGGGCATATGGCATTGGATCATGCAAGCCTCGGCATTTGTTATTCGCTTTTTGATTTACATCACCGTTGCCCTATGCTATTGGAGCATTCGCAAAAACATCATTGTGGCGTTGTGTACACCCATCATGGCCATACTCAGCGACCGGGTCGAAGAATTGATCACCGGCAAGATCACCCCATTCAATGGACCACAATTCGTGCGCGACTTGGTGCGAAGCGGGCTGCTGTCGCTGCGCAATCTGGCTGTTGAAATTGGCATGTCGCTCCTTTTGTTTGGCGTTTCGCTGCTCATCAGCCTGTTCGGCGGACCTTTGGCATTGGTGGCCGTGCCATTCCTGAGCGCAATCGGATTCGGTGTGAGCTCGTATTATTTTGGAGGATCGTTGGTTGATTATGCCCTAGAGCGGCAAAAAATGGGCATTGGAGCAACTCTGCAATTCAATCGCTACCACGCCTCGGCGCTAACCGGAATCGGCGCAGCGTTTAACCTACTACTGCTCATTCCTGTCATTGGCGTTGGTTTGGGCGTTGTATTGGGCACGGTTGGAGCCACTAGGTGGGTACTCGCCCAACGATCACCGCACCAATAGGCGCTGGGTGTACGATTTGGAAGCCGTTGCAATAAAAAGAAAATAAACGCCCTCAGGCAAATGGGCAATATCCAACGAAGGAGTCAGCGGCTCGAATGCATCAACGATTCGGCCTGCCCCATCGGTGATCTCGATGTAGCGCAACGGTTCATTGGTGAGGTTGCGCACGTAGATCCAACCTTGCGCTGGATTGGGGAATACCACAAAAGGAGCCTCACTTGAGGGGCGTTCTGTGGTAGTGATCACAGGGAATTCACCGTCGAAACGACTTTGCCCAGTGACATACGGATCCAAATACTCCTTGAAACTATCCCAAGTTCCCGAGATCATGGCAAAATAATCCCGGCCAGTTCCGTTGCAATCCATGTCACCACCGATTTGGATGCCCACTACGTTGAGGTTCTCGTCAAACAGAGGACTGCCCACACTTCCCATTGCAGTGGCACCGTCATCCCAATGGCTAATGGCCACAACAGGCCAATCGTTCCAAGTGGTTTGCTCAAGCACCCCTTGATATTCTGCCAACGATTGCGGCATACCCAACGCATGATGGATCAAAAACATCCGCTGATCTTCATCTATTTCGTTGGTTTGCCATCCGCTGTAATAAGGTGTCCAATTCTGCCGGGGCATATCGCGCAATCGGATCAAAGCCAATCCCGATGCATTCGAAAGTTCTTTGACCACACCGCCGCAGATGGCCTTATTCCAGCAATGCACATCTGCGTTCAAACAGCCGCTACCCGATACATCAAACAGAAAGAGCCACCGAGAAGGCAAGCCCAACAGCACCGATTGCGCCGTCATCAAATAAGGAATCCCGTTGCTGGCCGTATTGTTGAGCAAAACCGAAGTGGCCAATCGCTGACCGTCATCGACAATGGAGAGCAAAACCGATGATGATGCGTTGACCTGACCGGTGTTGTTCACAGAATAGGTCAGCGGATTCCAACAGGACTGTACATCGGTGAGATCGGCATTTTTCAAATCGCGATACGAGGCGGCAACGGCATCGATGGCAAACCTTCCGGCGCCGCGAAAAGCATACGGTTCATAGTATTCAATCACCACCCGCCGGCCCTCGATCGGAGGCGTGATAAATGGCTGATCGTTGGTGTTGTGCTTGCGCGTAAGCGGGCCAATAAAATCAGATTTGTCAGCAGTATAGAAGTAAATGGAACTGCCTTCAGGAATTTGCAATTGCGCAAAAGAAAAACTCAACGCATAGGCTTGGTCGATCTCTACTCCGCACATCCAAATCCGATCGCCATTGCCCAAATTGGTCCAACGCCCCATGGTATTGGCGTCCACGTTGAAATCGATGCGCTTTGCGAACCGCAACGGTGTTGACTTATCCGATGCTTCGACCGCGTCTTCGGTAAGCAACGCGTTGATGTCCAAAGCGGGGAGATCTTGCCAAATGCTTCCGGTAATGTGATCCAAGGCCACCTGCCAAGTGAGTGGTGAACCGTCGCGCTCAATCTGTGCCTGAAGACAGACACTGATAAAACACGCTATGATGGTCCAAAAACCTTTCATGAACAGTTCGTTAGTACTTGGTTAAGAAAATGCGACGGAACGATGAATAGACGCAATTCAAACGGCCAAAGTTGCTTCGCCAGCCCATTGCTTCTCCGATCATTCCAATAGCAATGTACGCCGAAAAAAGCAGTTGACAAAAAAAATTCAAACCCGAGGCATCTTTTCGATTCATTTTTGGATCATTGAATCAAATACCATTGCTATGAAATCTACAAAAATCTCTTCCATTCTCTCTTTTGCACTTTTGATAACTCTGTTCAACCCATCGGCTCGCGCTCAAGATTGTGTTGACAGCAGCCTCATCGATCTTTCGGCGCTGTGTCCGCTGTTGTGGGATCCGGTGTGCGGATGCAACGGTGTCACATACGCCAATCCCTGCGAAGCCACGTATTATGATGGCGTCACCGCATACACCCCAGGAGAATGTGCCGCTGCCACACCTTGCACCAATCTCAGCGGCGTTGACTTCGGATTGTGCGACATGTTTTTGGGTTTTGCTTGGACGGGCGCGGGTTGCTCGGGCCTCTCGGGCTGCGGCTACATCGCCGATGACATCGACTACAGCCCTTATTTCTACGACAATCCGGAAGCTTGCACGGCAGCTTGCGGAGGCGGAGATTGCATCAGTCAATACCAATTGGCCTTGGGCACTACCGTCCTGTGCACGGCAGACTACAATCCCGTTTGCGGATGCGATGGCATCACCTATTCCAACGAATGCATGGGCTACTATGTGGGGGGCAACACCACCTTGTCCTTGGGTGCTTGCGATGGCCAATTGGAATATTGTCCGCGAATACCCTCCTTTGTCACTTTTGGCGACTGCGCCACTCCACTGGGCTGGGCCCTCACCACCCAAGGCTGTGTCGAGATGTCGGGCTGCTCGTATATCGGTGACAACGGCTACGATTATACATCTTTCTTCTTTTCTTCAAGTTATGCTTGCGGCAACAATTGCATTCAAGAAGTGGTGATCGAATGTGTTGACTCCACGCTCATCGACCTCAACGTGATGTGTCCGGCCATCTACGATCCCGTATGTGGCTGCGATTCCATCACATATTCCAACAGTTGTGTTGCATTATACCACCACGGCATCACCTCGTACACACCTGGCGAATGCACAGCAGGAGTACATTCAGGCAGTGGGTACGAGCAACGTTTGAACATCTATCCCAACCCCGCCTCGGATTACGTTCGCATTCAATTGAATAGCTTCCAACCCGGCACCCTTACCGTTTATGCCGCAGATGGAAAAATAGCCCTTGGTCCTGTAAATTTCACCCAAAATGGCCAACACATGCAACTAAATGGCCTTGCGGATGGACTATATAGTGTTGAATGGGAAGGCACAGACCATCGGCGCACAAGAACACGAATGATCAAGTCAAGTCGTTAAGGTTAAGCACATGTGCATTGATTAAAAAAGATCCGAAAAACGGAGTTGAAGCGCAATGGTCAAACGCAGTTTCAACCCAAATCGCTCAGCAGGCATCCCTAAATGCCCTAGATTGAGAAGTTTTCTACCATGAAAACACAATGTTTTTCGAACAGTGAATGAGGCCGTCTGCAAAGGCGGCCTCATTTCATTTTTACCCAAAATCGCATACGGAGCATCGCCATGCCGTCACCGTTACCCACGCATCGCCATGCTTCCCCACAATCACGAACAATCAAATCATTTCAACGAAAAAAATGTAAAAACACATGACGCTGCGGCGATTTCATTTTGGAACAGAATCCCAAAGCCTAGCATTCCACTACAGCAATGGGGCAAATGTGGAATTGTGCCTTCATTTGGATTTACGATAAAAATACATGACCACGATCGGCGTCACAATCAATTCAGCAATCAATGCGATGAAAAGGGTCAAGCTGATCAACAGACCGATGTAGAAGGTGCCCAAAAAGTCGGAGAAAATCAACATCAAAAATCCACCGGAAAGAATCAATGATGTCACGATCATGGCCTTGCCCGTGGTGAGAAATGTTCGTTTCACCGCATAATTGACGCTCAATCCCTCGGAAAGCAGTGTTCGCACCCGAGCCAAGAAATGTATCGTATCGTCCACCGCTATTCCAAAAGCAATATTGAAAATAATGGAGGTGGAAACTTTCAAAGGAATTCCCGCCAAGCCCATGATGCCTCCGACAATGAAGAGCGGTATGAGGTTGGGGATAATGGTAAGAACAATCATGCGCCAAGACTTGTATACAATGCCCATGACCAAACCGATGGCCAACACAGACAGCAACAGATCCAAGACCATGTTGTCCACCAAATACCTATTGTTCAAATCGATCAGATGAGCTGTGCCCGTCACCTCGGCGCGCATGGGCA
>CANHSF010000194.1 GCA_947463065.1 Flavobacteriales bacterium
CAATTGGTATATGAAATCATGCCCGATCGCCTCAAGGTGTGGGAAGGCAACGTATTGGATTTCTTGAAAGAAAAGCGCGCGGAGTCGATCGCGCAATTCGAGAAGGCGGTAAAACAGAAAAAGGTGGAGTTGCCGGTTGAACCGAATGAAAGTTCGGTAGGACTTTCTCGCGAGGAAGAAAAGGAGCGCGAAAAGTTGCGTAAAAAATTACGAGCATCGATCGAAAAGAATGAAAAAGAGATCAACCGCATCGAAGAGGAAATCAAGGCGATGGATGGAATATTGGCCACGATGGACTACAGCGACAAAGCAAAATCGGACGCTACGTTGGCCCAATACGATGCGTTGAAAAAGCAACTCGAGCAAACCATGCAACAATGGGAGATGCAAAACGAGGAGTTGGATGCCTTGGCGGAGTGATTAAACTAGGATTACGCATGAGCAATCTACTGCCACGAAGAATTTCTTGCGGACTACCAGCTTGTTTCCCTCTGGCGCGGGCTTAGCGAAGCGTTGTTGTTGAGCACAGTCGAAACATCCCGGGCCTATACTCTCCTTTGCTTTCAGCCAAGAACTGTAATTATCATGTGAAAATATATTAAACATGTTTCCTCGGGCTACAAGCCCAAAAGCGTATCGGCACGGGATACGCTGCGCTAAGCCCGCGCCAACAACACTCGCCTAAGATTACAACCTAACGGATCAATGAGCATTTGAGCGTTTTTGTTTAACCCTTTCGGCAAAAAATTCAACAGTAATTAAATTCTACAATTGGGATTAAATAATTTGCAATGCATTGGATTTATTCTTACTGTTGTAACGAAGAATAAAAAAGACCTCCACTCTTTTCTCTTTTTTGCACCTTCGTTTTGTCCGATATCAACAGACAGTCGTCATGAAAAAACTGATGTATCATATCCTCGTATTGATAGCCATTTGTGTGGTGTGTAGTAGGTGCAAACATGCATCTGATGAAGAACAGATACCGTGTCATTGTGGAGAAGCTAATAGCATTGAGAGCCTTAAGGAATGGGCGTATTTCAAGACCGGAACGTATTGGATTTACCAAGAAGAAACAACCCTTGAGCTCGACACCTTTGTAGTGCTCAATGATCATGATTTTGTGACAAGTCAGGGCAATGATCAATTTGATTACGAAATGTGGCGAACACGAGATCAGTATTATTATCGTTGTTGGTTCAATGAAGGATGGTCAGCCCTTGACTGCAACAACGGCTGCTGCGAGTGTCGCCGCCTGTGGTGTTCGAAACACCGTCCTGGTGATGCCGATGGAGAGGAGCCTCTTTTGACATTTCCAACATATGTAGGGAGTTATTCTTATTTGGGATGGGCTGGAGGAGACTATGGTAAAGTTGAGGTAGTCGATTACGCTGGTTACTATCAGATTGGAAATTTTTTATTTACCGATGTTGTGATCCAATTGAATACAAATTCTGTTCTTGATCAGGCAATTTCCGGAAGCCAATACTACGAGTCCAGAATTTATTTTGCGAAAAGTATTGGCATCATTCGAAAAGAAATTACCGAAACCAATGAGATTTGGAACCTCATTGAATATCGAATTGAACAATAATTAATCCCGCGCCAACAACACTCGCCTTGGTTTTCAGCCAAGAAGGACAATGACCAAAAAGAGGATGTATCTTCAAGCACTAGTCTTCAACCATTCGATCATAAAAAAAACCCGCCAATAGCGGGTTTTTTTTATCGTTAGTGCAGTGGACTTATTCGTTTTGACCGTGGCAAGCTTTGAATTTTTTTCCACTGCCGCAGGGGCATGGATCGTTGCGGCCAATGCGCACTTCCACCCGAACGGGTTCGGTTTTGACGGGAGGTGCCATGGGTTGACCTTGTGCTGCTTGTCCTTGTTGCATGCGGGCAGCTGCAAGCTGACGTTCCTGAAGGTTCATGCTCTCGGCCTTGTTCACATTGAGTTTGGGTTGCTCTACTGGGCGAGGGGCTTGTGCGCGTTGTACGCTGGCCTCTTGACCTTGGGGTAATTTTGCGTGCATCAAAAAACTGCATATCTCGCTATTGACTTTGGAAAGAATTTGTTTGAACAACTCATAACTCTCCAATTTATAGATCAATAAGGGATCTTTTTGTTCGTGCGATGCGTGGCGCACATTGATGCGTAAATCATCCATGGCGCGCAAATGCTCCTTCCAATTTTGATCGATCAAGGCCAGTGTGATGCCTTTCTCCAACGCATGGATGATCTCGCGTCCTTGATTCGCATAGGCCTTTTCTAAACTCACCGCTACCTGCATGCCTTTGCGTCCATCGCTGAATGGAATGGCGATGTTTTGGAAGCCTTGAGCGTTGTTTTCATAGACATTTTTCAGTACGGGGAACGCTTCAGCGGCCAATGCCTCGGTACGTTGCTGGTAGCGACGTTGAACAGCATCGTAGGTGCGATCAATCACTTCCTCGGCCTTCAAGCGCATAAAGTCTTCGGATGAAACAGGACTATCTATGCCGAAGAGACGAATGAGATCCAACTCAAAAGCTTCAAAACTTTTATTGGCGTGATGCGCCGTGACGATGGCTGCAGAAAGATCGGCAAACATATAGTCGATATCCAACTTTAAACGCTCACCGAACAAGGCATGACGGCGGCGCTTGTAAATCACTTCGCGTTGGGCATTCATCACGTCGTCATACTCCAGCAAGTGTTTGCGCACGCCGAAGTTGTTCTCTTCTACTTTTTTCTGAGCGCGTTCGATGCTGCTGGTGATCATGCTGTGCTGAATCACTTCGCCTTCTTTATAGCCCATCTTATCCATCATCTTGGCGATGCGATCAGAGCCAAACAAACGCATGAGGTCATCTTCGAGTGACACATAGAATTGCGACGAACCGGGATCGCCTTGACGACCGGCACGACCGCGCAACTGACGGTCGACGCGACGGCTATCGTGGCGCTCGGTACCGATGATGGCCAAACCGCCACTATCTTTTACGCCTTCGCCAAGTTTAATATCCGTACCACGACCAGCCATGTTAGTGGCAATAGTAACGGTGCCTGCGCGACCAGCATTCGCTACGATTTCGGCCTCTTGCTGGTGCTTTTTCGCATTCAATACTTGGTGTTCGATGCCACGCATTTGAAGCATTCTGCTCAATTGCTCCGATACTTCAACCGTAGTGGTACCCACCAATACAGGGCGACCTTTTGCCCGCAAATCGGCAATCTCATCGATTACGGCATTGTATTTTTCGCGTTTGGTTTTATAGATTTTGTCGTCTTGGTCTTTACGCGAGATGGGACGGTTGGTTGGAATCACCATCACGTCGAGCTTATAGATATTCCACAACTCGCCTGCTTCCGTTTCTGCTGTTCCCGTCATACCCGCCAATTTGTGGTACATGCGGAAATAATTTTGCAGTGTGATGGTCGCATAGGTTTGCGTGGCAGCTTCCACCTTGACTTTTTCTTTGGCTTCAATAGCTTGATGCAAACCGTCGGAATAGCGACGGCCTTCCATGATACGACCCGTTTGCTCGTCAACTATTTTTACTTTGTTGTCGATGACCACATAGTCCACATCTTTTTCAAACAACGCATAGGCTTTGAGCAATTGGTTGATGGTGTGAATGCGGTCGCTTTTTACTCCGTAGTCCTGCATCAAAGCATCTTTCATGGCGATTTTTTCCTCGTCAGATTTGCCGCTTTGCTCGATCTCCGCCAATGCAGAACCGAGGTCAGGCATCACGAAGAACTTTTCATCTTGCATGTTGCGCGACATGAGCTGCAAACCTTTTTCGGTCAGCTCGACCGTATTGTTTTTTTCGTCGATGGCGAAGTAAAGTTCTGCATCCACTTTATGCATTTCGCGGCCGTTGTCTTGCAGATATGAGCCTTCTGTTTTGAGCAATTGAGCCTTCATGCCCTCTTCACTCAAGAACTTGATAAGCGCCTTGTTTTTTGGGAGTCCGCGGTGGGCGCGTAAAAGGGCCAAACCTCCTTCTGTCAAATCTTCTTTGTTGGAGTTTTCTGCGCTGAGTTTCTTTTTCGCAATGGTCAAAAATTCATTGGTAGCTGCACGTTGTGCGCTCATCAATTCTTCAACCTTGGGTTTGAGGTTGTCGTATTCCTGAACGTCGCCTTTTGCTGTGGGACCAGATATAATCAACGGAGTCCGTGCTTCGTCGATCAACACGCTGTCCACCTCATCCACGATGGCAAAATGGTGTTTGCGCTGCACAAGCATTTCGGCATCGGTAGCCATATTGTCGCGCAGATAGTCGAAACCAAACTCGTTGTTGGTGCCATAGGTAATGTCGGCGCGATAAGCTGCACGACGAGCTGGGCTATTGGGTTGGTGACGATCAATACAATCTACGCTCAATCCGTGGAATTCAAACAGAGGTCCCATCCATTCACTATCGCGACGAGCGAGATAGTCGTTCACCGTAACCAAGTGCACTCCACGACCCGCGAGAGCGTTGAGGAATACAGGTAAGGTAGCCACAAGGGTTTTACCCTCACCAGTAGCCATCTCTGCTACTTTTCCCGTATGCAAAGCCCATCCGCCAATGATTTGCACGTCGTAGTGCACCATGTCCCAAACAATTTCATTGCCTGCCGCTTTCCAACGGTTGGCCCACAAAGCTCGGTCGCCATTGATTTGCACGTAAGGTTTTGCACCAGTTCCCGCAAGTGCTCGGTCAAAGTCGGAGGCTGTGACTTCAATGGTTTGCTGATCTTTCCAGCGCCGTGAAGTTTCTTTGACTACAGCGAAGGCCTCAGGTAGAATTTCGAGCAGGGTGGCTTCGATTTGTTGGTCCACTTCCTTGTCCAATTTATCCGATTGGGCATATAGTTTTTCGCGTTCATCCAGTTCTTCACTTGGAAGAGCATCCGCTTTGGATTTGATTTCGGCGATTTGAGCTTCGAGATGTGCGACACTGTCGGCGATGCGTTTGCGCAATTGTGCGGTTACGGCGCGCAGTTCATCGTTGCTTTTGCCGGCCAATTGGTTTTCGAAGGCATGCACTTGTGCAATGATGGGTTGCACTTCCTTCAAGTCTTTTGCGGCTTTATCACCGACAAGTTTTTTAAGAATTTTATTGATGGTACCTAACATAGTCCGAAGAATAATTTATGGGTTGTCCCCACGGGGCGCAAATGTAGCACGGAAGGCCCTATTTATTGCGCGTTTCAGCGGAAAGGCATAGGGCAATTTCCAAAAAACTTTGGTGGGTTTCGTGCTCCTTGCCATTTCTTGGCCCAAGCCATCGGAAACCCTTGCGTCTTGTGGGCCAAAGCGGTCGCCCAATTCAGCTTTTTTGTGATTTGCCGATGGAAGAACTGCATTTGGTTTTGCTCAATACGAGGCAAGACGTTGTGCGTGCATCAATATAATGCCAAGTGGGCAATCATGACAAAGTGGCTCAATGGCTTGCTTTTTTTGGCTGAATTTGCTCGGGTGGTGCGCCGCATTGGCAATGGGGTAGGCTTTGTTTTACCCCAATAGATTGGCTATACAGCAATGCACAATGAGTCAAAAAGCAAATGGGAAAAATGGCTGAGGTCAATGCATTGGGTCGAAGGAAGCCAAAAAAAAAGCAGCATCGAAATGCTGCTTTTGAATAACTGAGGTTGACTCAATCCATCACAAAAGTATCCATGAACTTGGTGGTGAAATTGCCTGACCTGAAGTCTTCGTTTTTCATCAGTTTTTGATGAAAAGGTATTGTGGTCTTGATGCCTTCAATGATGTATTCGTCCAAGGCGCGTTCCATTTTGGTAATTGCCTCTTCGCGGGTTTGCGCCACGACGATGAGTTTAGAGATCATGCTGTCGTAATGCGGCGGAATAACATAGCCTGCATAGCTGTGGGTATCCAAGCGTACGCCGTGTCCGCCAGGACTGTGATACGCTGTGATTTTACCGGGGCAAGGCGCAAAGTTTTTGTAGGGATCTTCGGCATTGATACGGCATTGGATCGCATGCATTTTGGGGTAATAATTGCGTCC
>CANHSF010000195.1 GCA_947463065.1 Flavobacteriales bacterium
AAACTTGACAACCGCAGCGGTTGATGTGGCTGCGCTTGCAGGTTACACATACTCCACGGACAACAGCACGTTCACCAGCTCACTGAGCCTTACCCAATCAGGAGGTAGTTTCTCTCAATTGGTGTATGTGAGATTTAGTCCAACTCTGGTGCAGTCCTACAATGGAAACATAGTAGTGAGCGGAGGAGGTGCATCTTCCGTAAACGCTCCAGCCAGCGGTTCGGGAATCGTGAATGCTGCCCCTACCCTGGGTACCAATTCAGCAACAGCGATCACTTCGAGTTCGGCAACTTTGGGCAACAACATCACGGCCATCAACTGCTCCAATGCTACAGTGCGTGGATTCGAATGGAGCACTACACAAGGTTTTGCCAATGGAAGCGGTACGCAAGTCACACAATCGGGTTCCTTCGGAACGGGAGCTTTTACCCTTAACGTCACGGGCTTGCCTTCTTCCTCTATTATTTACTACAAGGCTTTTGCAACCAACGCTACAAACACAACCTACAGTGCTGAGTCAAGTTTCTTGACTTATTTGAATATTACCGACTTGACCATTATTGCAATGAACACCAGCACACCGGACAATTTTGCCTTTGTGTCGTGGCTGGATATGCCAGTAGGAACCAAGATCAAATTCACGGATAATGCGTTCAATGCTGCAACGGCTTCTACCTCGGCAAGCAATGCGCGTGGATCAGAAAACTTCGTGGTTTGGAACAACACCACTACTGGTGCTATTCCCGCAGGAACTGTCATTACCATCATCGATGGTGCAGGTGCCAATGTGGGTTCCGTGAGCATGACGTTGAATGGACTTACAGGTGGCGGTGAGCAAATATTTGCCTACCAAGGCTCCGGTGCTGGAACGAGCGCGGGCACTTCCGATTGGGGTACTGGTGTAACAGGAAATCACACCTTCACAGGTGCTGTCCTGTATGGTATTAATCTTCAAGGTACGGGTACAAGCGGCAGCGCCACTTGGTTGAGCACGGGCAGTCCAACTTCGAACACGTCGTATTTGCCTTCGGAGTTGAATGTGGCCAATGCAAATATCTCTCTTGGTGGAAATGCTGTGGGAGCACAATACAATGGCCCACGAACAGGACAGGCTACTTTCGCAGGTTACAAGGCTCTTATCCATAACCCAGCCAACTGGTCTACCGTAACAACGGGTTCGGTTACTGTAAATGCATCTAACTTCGTTTTATCAACTGGTGGTCCGTCACAAATCGCAGTGACCTCAGTCAACGGTGGTACCAACCCAACAAGTGGTGCTCCTTTCTCCATCGCTATCGAAACTCAAGACGGTTCCAATGTAGGTGCTTCTGTAACGCAAGACACCGACGTATCGATTGCTATCTTCAGCGGAACGGGCGCTCTACTTGGCACCACAACCGGTACGATCTTGAACGGGCAGTCAACCCTAACCATCTCGGGAGTTATCTTGGATACGCCGCAATCGGGCCTAATCCTTCAGGTATCTCGCACCTCGGGTGATGTGATGGCCGCTGGCAACTCTGCACCATTCAACGTGTTGCAAGGCGCTACCCAAGTTGCTTTTACCAACGTGTCTTCTTGGGCTTTTACCAATGTAGTGGTGCCTTTCTTCAATGTGGAAGCGCGCCGTCCCGACAATACCGTTGACATCACATACACGGGCAGTGTGACCATTGCTTTGACCAGCGGATCGGGCGCCATCTTGGGTACCTTGACCAGATCGTTTGTTGCCGGTGTTGCTGCATTCAACGACATCGCTTTCGATACTCCAGGTTTGAAACAACTCGAAGCCAACGGTGGTGCATTATCAACGGCATTGTCTTCTAGTTTCACCATTTCTACAGCTTCTTTGACCGAAAACATTTTGCCGCAATTCATCGAAGGCAATCAACCGAGCAACACCAATCGTATTCCGTATGCGTGTTTCTTGACCATAGGCGGTTTGCGGCCTAACTCAACTTACTTCTACAGCAATCAAGTGGTAATCGCTTCAGATGCGGCTACAAACAATGGCGCGGGCAACCCAATCTTCGTCTCGGGTAGCGGATTTACCCGCACAACAACACCAAGTTTTTCGACGCCTGGTGCTTTCGGTTCATTTACCACCAACAGTTCAGGTTCTTATGCGGGTTGGTATGTTTTGGAGCCAACGTCCAATGCAACGCGTTTTGCCTCCGGTACGGATGTCTTCATGCGCATCGCCTTGAACAACGGCGCAGGCGGAACGTTTACAGCTTTGCGTCTTACTACCGCGTCGAGTATCCGTGTGATGAGTCTTGGGTCTGGCGCTACAAACGGCACTGCGCTTCGTGGTAACTCCGCTGCAACTGCAATGAACTTTATTGTTGCCTATGATAACGTGAACGGCACGGGTCGTCCGATTTCAGGAACATTTGTTGAATCCGATGGTGTAGCCAATACAACGGCCATCGATTACGCTTCATTCTACAGCACTTCTGTCAATGGTGTTGCGGGTGCATACGGTATGATCATCCCCAATACGTTGCCCAACGGTATCCGTCGCATTGAGCAACGTTTCCGCACCACCGGTGCCATTAATTCTTGTCCTGCAACAGATGCGGACGGCGTTTGGCCAAGCGGCGCAAATACAGTCAATTCCAACACAGGCACAACCGCCAAAGTCATCACAGCAACAGACGCACCTTTTGATCCGCTTTGTGTTCCAGTTATTCCCGGCAACAACGATAACTTTGTGAATGCGACTTTCTCTGCTTCAAATGGATCGATTTTCCCGAACAGCCGTTGTTTTAATGGTGATTTGACGGGCGCTTCTATCTCTCCAGAGGGCAATTCCGCAAACGTATTGTCGGGTGCGGGTCAAGACCGCTGGTACATGGCCGTTGCGGCTTCTTCTTCTTTCCGTATCACTGCGAATTCATCCACAGTTGATCTTGTGATCGAAATGCGCATGTACGATGGTACCGAGATCAATGTTGAGAATGCGGTTGTCGGACCGGGTCAAGAAATCATGTATGTTACAGGTCTTACTCCGGGTGCAACCTACTTCTTCGGTGCGCGTTCCTACGATGGGTCAACTGGCGCATTTACGCTTTGTGTTTCTTCGATCATGGATGGCAACTGCGGTACCAATACTGCGCTGCCTTTGGACAATTGTACTACATTCAAAACCACCTATACCGGGGCAACCAACTATACTGTTACGTTTGCTCCAGTATTGCCGTCGGTCGGAGGCGGAAGCATCACCACTGTTGGTCCGTTCTCGTTGGGAACATCTTCACTCAATTTGTATCCAGGCAATACCTATACCGCAACGGTTACCGCAAACTATACTGGTTTTGTAAACGGTGCAGGTGCATCTGAAGGGACCATTTCTTTGTCTGATCCAACACCTTGTACTGTGGTGATGGCCAATCACAGCAATATCCAAGTTCGATCAACGCAACGTTGCAACGCACCAGCAACTCTTTTGCCAGCTACAATTTTGCGCACTGATCCATTTGTTTGTGGGGTGACCAACTATACCTTTAGATTCACCCCTGCGTCGGATTGTGCAGGTACTGTGAATGGTTTGCCTTTTGAATTTACCAATGTGAGCCGCAACATTGGATTGAACTTCCCAGGTACTGCAACGGTCCCTGCTGGCAATACCATTCAAAGTCAAACGTTTTACATCGTAGAGGTTCGCCCCAATTTTGGTGCAGGTGGCACCATTTTGGGCACCTATGGTTCTCCTCAGGTGATCTTTATTGGAGGCACTGCTTCCACGCAGCAAGAAACGGTAGAGCCGTCTTTGAATTCCGCAGTGTTCGGTGAGACTGCATTGAGCATTTTCCCCAACCCAGGCAATGGTCAACATATCTTGATCGACTATTCCTTGGACCAAGAAGATCAGGTCATGATCGTTTTGCGCGACGCTATGGGTCGTGTCGTGCATTCGTCCACCGCGGTATGGGCCAAGCAAGGCACAGCAGAGGTTGTTTTCGATCAACGTCTGGCCAAAGGATTGTATTTGATGGAGGTTACTTCAGGAGCCCAGCGCCACACGGTGCGTTGGATCGTGGAGTAAGCCAATTGTATGAATTATGACAAGGGCCGGTGGAATACCGGCCCTTTTTATTGCATCCTGCCAAAATTGGTCTTACTTTGGATCAAGAATTCTCAGACGTGTCAAGACCTATACTTTTTATTCTTTCTCTTGCCTTATTCGCAAATGGCATTTGGGCGCAAGAACCTGTTTATCGCCATATCGGCTTGGGACAAGGCTTGCTCAGTCATTTGGTGTATTACACATTTCAAGATCGTGACGGGTATGTTTGGTTTGCTACCGACGAAGGTGCCTGTCGTTATGATGGATACGATTTTGAGTATTTCACTACCGACCAAGGCCTTTGCGACAACGAAGTCCTGGGCATCGATCAAGACAGTAAGGGTCGAATTTGGTTCTTGACCTTATCGGGCTGTTTGTCGTATTACTACCAAGGCAAAATATACAACGCCGCCAATGAACCTGCTTTGGCGCATTCCATTCGGACCATCGGCTTTACGGGTATTTCGGAGGATGATCAGGGCAATGTTTACATTTTTGGGTTGTCCAATGAACTGCTCAAATTCGATGGCCAATCGATTACCTCGCAGAAGTTCTTCCCCAAAGATCATATGTTGCCCACCATCACTTTTGGGTATCACAATCAGAAGAAGGAACAATGTTATCTCAATCGGGGGGAGTTGTTTAGATGTGTGGATGGTCAACTCATTAAAGTTACGGATGGAAAAATTGACTTCTTGCGCACCAATTGTTTTGCGGTCACCGATTTTGGGCCAGTTTTCATTAAATTGGATGAGGTGTGTTTGATTACGGATTCGGGCGTGGTGGCGATCGGACATAAAAGCGCGTTTCCCAATTGGGATCGCTTCATGAGTTTGCGCTATCATGGTGGTAGCTTTTGGTGCACTTTGACCAACGGTGGAATTGAGCAATGGAAGTTCAACGAGGGCAAGTGGGCTCTGGAAAACACCTATTTGCAATCAGCAATCGTCAACTCCGTCATGCAAGACGAAGCAGGCAATATTTGGTTCAGTACCCGCGATCAAGGCATTTATTTTTTACCGCTGCACGTCGTCGGTCAGAGTATTTATCTCAATAATCCAGAGTATCAAGTGGTGGCCATGGTGGAACTTCCCAGGAAGGAAGGAATGCTCATAGGCACCGATGGTGGTGATATATTCAAAATATCGGCAGCCGACAATTACCAAGTCCACCATTATACCAACCTGGATACCCGAATGGGTATGGGGGATTTGGCGGTCACGAGCGATGGCCGAGTGATTTGCGTCAACCACAAGGGTTTGTTTTGGTTGGAAAATGGAAAATTGCGTCCCATTAGCGAGGCATTGAATAACGAAATACCCAAGTGCTTCGCATTGGATCGGAGTGGTGGTATTTATGTGTTTGGATTGATTCGCTGTGTCCATATCCCCGATCTCAATGCTCCCCAAACGATGATTCCGATTGGGAGTATTGCCAACGAACGGGTCTATCATATGAAAGTGGATTTCAACGGAGCGCTGTGGTACGAGCAACACGATAAAATGTACCGCTACTACAATGGCGAAGTAAAACCACACGATGCATTCAATGACTTGAGCAAGGGCCGTGTGAGCGATATCGAATTGAGTCACGATGGTCGCATCGTAGTGGCCACATACGGAAGTGGTGTATTCGTGCTAAGCGACGATCGCATCGATATGCAATTCAACGTCGGCAATGGTCTCAATAGCAACGAGTGCCGGTTTATTCTTTGCGACAATAAATCGTTGTATCTGCACACTTCTGCTGGGCTTTGGCGGGTGGAGTGCTCAGAACAGGGCGATCACAAGCCGCATTTGATCACTTCTTTGGATCATTTGGCCAACAAAAAAATGAATGCGATGGTGTTCAGCGATAATCGTTTTTTCTTCGGAACCCATGCCGGAATGTACTCAGCGCCTTACAATTCGGGAAT
>CANHSF010000196.1 GCA_947463065.1 Flavobacteriales bacterium
CTCAGCCCGAGCATCTGCGCGATGAAATGGACGCCTATATGGATTGGTATCGTACGAATTTCAACAGCATACACCCTGTGGTCATGGCAGCTGATATCCACGAAAAGTTTGTAACCATGCATCCCTTCATCGATGGCAATGGACGCACGTCTCGATTGCTGATGAATTTGCACTTGATGCAATTTGGATATCCAGTGACCTCCATTAAAGGAGACGCCAAGAGTCGCATGGCCTATTACACTGCGTTGGATGATGCTCGTCAAAATCCACAGCAACATGCCTTTCGCAAATTGATCATTCAATATGTCGAAAAGGCCTGTGAGCGCTGGTTGTCGCTGATGAAATAAAGCTCTTCGGAAGAAAGGCCTGCCCAATCCTTTTGGCGCCGTTCATGCAATTGAGACAAAGTTTGTCGGTTTATTTGCTGTTGTTGCGCAATTTCTTGAGCTCCTCGTGAAGTTGTTTAACCTCCCTTTTCAATTGCTCCACTTCGAGTTGCAATTGCGAGGTGTTCTGTTGGACTCGAGTCAGCTCTGTTTTGCTTACTGTTGAATAATCGGGCGAATGTTCATTCGCCTGATTTTCTTGAATTAAACTTGAAAGAGGCAGCTCAAGGTGAAAAGCAATGCGCTCGAGATTTTCTATGCTCAGAGCTACTTCACCTCGTTCGATCTTTCCGAAGTTTCCGGGGCTCATACCGATCGCCTCGGCCACGTTTTCCTGGCTCAGGTTCCGCATGAGGCGGGCTTGTCGAATGCGCTTGCCGATGTCCGTTTTCACAGCTCAAAAATCGTTGTTGACCTCCTTAATGATAAGGCGCACCGTGTTAGAAATAAGTCGTATAATGATTATTTTAATCATATGGTGACGTGTGGTAAGAATTCCAAGCAATTCAAGCAATTCATACGATTTTTCGAATTTCAATGGCTTTCATCACTATGGGCGGTTGCCGTTTTTGGGCTTTGGGTTGCATCGGAGTTTGCGTTTTAATCTTCTTTGGGATGGATGTTAAAGACATGGTAAAAGTGAATCTATCAACTTGACATGGCTCAATTCTTGTCAACCCCGGAGCCTCTTTTGTGTTTTTCTCAATTAGATTTACAACCTCTTAAGTTCAATCATTATGGATAAAAAAACGCTTACGCTTTGGGTTCTGCGCGGACTGATTTCTGGTCTTTTCTTGTTGTCCGCGGTTTTAAAACTGATTCCGCTTTGGGCATTCGAAAAACAAATCGTCGATCTTGGCCTTACCGATTGGTGCAGTGCGCATTATCTGGCACGCCTCATTATCGCTCTTGAATTTGCCATCGGAATCGGCATCCTCCAAAAACACTTTCTCAAACGTTTGGTTATTCCCGTCACCGTGCTGTTGCTCGTGGCGTTCTGTATCCACCTCTGCATTGTTGGGGCCCAAAGTGGTTTCACCAACGGCAATTGTGGATGTTTCGGTCAACTGCTTCCCATGACCCCGCTCGAAGCCATCATCAAGAATGTGGTCACCATCGCCATGGCCATTTATGTGTTTGTCAAAATCGATAAGGACGATCGGGTGTCCAACCGCCTCATTGTTCCGTTTGCCATATATGGCTTTGCGGCCTTTGCCATGTTCTTTTTCTATCCGTTTTGTCCGTGCTGGGGTGAATCAACAGATCCGGTTCCTGTGGTGGACGCCTACAACGATCCTGCTTTGGGCGATACGTTGCAAGTGGACTCCGCCGATATGGTGCTGCCCACACTGCCCAGCTCCAATGCTGCCGATACGGCTCAAACAAATCCGGTCAATGCCGCGCAAGAACCTGCTCCTGTTGTATCCAAGTTCGCTGCATTCAACGTATTTGGCAACAAAAAAGTAAATCTCGACAAAGGCAAAAAAATCGTCTGTTGTTTCGCTCCCGGTTGCGATCACTGCCAAGAAACCGCCAAAGTGCTGGCAGAATTGGCCAAGAAAGAAGCGCTACCGCCCATCTACATTTTGTTCATGGATGAAGAAGCAGAGCGTATTCCTGAATTCTTATCGTCCTCTGGCATCAAGGCCAGCTACACGGTTCTCGACATCGTGAAGTTCTGGACCACGATGAAGAGCGATGGCACCCCTGCTGTGTATTATCTCCACAACGGCAACGTGAAATACCAATGCGAAGGTATCGATGCCAACGCCTTCAACAAGGATTCGTTTTTGAAGGCCATTCGCGAAAACTAACCCAAGTCATACCATTATACCATTAAGGCGCGTGTAGATCATGCGCCTTTTTGATTTTGCTCAGCCGGCCTCTGGGAATTGCGGCGCATCATTGTGGTAACAAATAAAACACTACCATTATGGCACAGCACGTATTATCCCATGTATCGCATATCGGAGTTGAACACAACGACTGGTTGCGCGGAATCGCATTTTATCTCGATGAGATCAAAATTTTGGAACATCGGTTGAGCGAATTGTCGCAGTTCTTGGAAAACGGTGAATCGAAAATTCAAGTGGAACATTTTCAAAATGTTTTTATCGTTCACCGAGACAATTTGGAACGTCTGCAAAGCGATATACAAACCAATTTGCAGCACATCCAACACGATGTGGATCAAATGGCCAATCACTTGTCCAATCGAACCATGGCCGAACACGATGCCATGCGCGATCGCTATGTACATTTGATCAAAGCGCTCCAAGAGGTGAGACACGACTTCGGACGATTTTTTGTAACTGTAGTCGCCTGATGTTCGGGCAACGGAAAGTCGATCTCCAACCGAAATGACGCAATCAGTTGGGATTGACTTTCTGTTCTTTTAAGCGCTTGGGTGGCTGATAATTCGGATTGATCGGGGTGCTTGGATCGTAACCAAAGAGCTTGTTGTCTTTGATGATGGTGTCCACATAGGTCGGCACCAAGCTTTCCCAACCGGGGTGGCCGTGGTGAATCATATCCAATACATCCTTGCTGTAAATGTCCAATACCTCGGGATTGTAATCCGTGATGTCAACCAATCGCTTGTTGTAGATCAGATAATCGTAAAGCGGCTTCAAGCGCGGGTGAATGGGGCAGTTTTTGGTGGTCAACAGGGCTCCTGTCTCGTTGTCCTTCCAGGGGTATAGGTAGATTTTTAGGTCGCGGCTCATCAAGATGCCGAAGGCTTCAAGTATTCCGCCGTTGAGATCGCGGTAGTACTTCTCATTGAAGAGTTCCAACAGCATATTGGTCCCCATCACAATGCCCATGCGTTTGTTGCTGTATTTGGTAAAAAACTCAACCAACTTATAGTATTTGCTGTAGTTGCTCACCAACACCGTTTGGCCGAGGCTGCAGAGGATATCGGCGCGATCCAAAAAGTCTTGTTCATCGATGTCGCCTTCTGCACGCAAATTGTTGAGTGTAATTTCAAACAGCACTTGGATGCTTTCTTCATCCACGCGGTATTCGCGCTCAAACATCTTAAAGCCTTTCATGATCATGTCGATGTTGACTTTGGTTACCGGGCGGAAACTGCCACGCAAGGCAATGATGTTTTTCTTGTACAAGACATCGGCGGCTTGAAGATTTCGCCCATCCGGCGAGAAAATCACGGCATCTGTCATTCCGTTTTTTACGAGCTGCAATGACAGCAATCTGTTGTCAACGGCATCGAAGTCGGGGCCGGTCATTTGGATCATGTCGACCTCAATTTGATCGCGGGTGAGTCCATCGTACAATGACAACAAAAGTTCTTTGGGCTTATTGAAAAAGTAATAGCATCCGTAGAGCAAGTTTACACCCAACACGCCAACAGTAGCTTGTTGCAGCAATGCATCGGGCTCATGCAAGCGCACGTGCAAGATCACAATATTGGGGTCTTTGTTGGGGTCGGTTTGGAATTTTACGCCCATCCATCCGTGGCCTTGTATGGTCTTCTGGTAGTTGATGGTGGCAATGGTGTCGGCAAAGCTGAAGAATTTTTTGGATGAATGATCGCGGCGATCCAAACGCTCGCTGATCAAGTTGTACTCGTGGTTCAGCATGTTTTGCAAACGCGGTTTGCAGACATAGCGTCCTTTCAACTCTTTTCCGTAAATGGCATCGGAGAAGTCTTTGTCGTAAGCACTCATGGCTTTTGCGATCGTTCCACTGGCCCCGCCTGCGCGAAAAAAATGACGCACTACTTCTTGACCTGCTCCAATCTCTGCAAAGGTACCATAGATTTCCGTGTTGAGATTTATTCTCAGCGCTTTCTGACTAGCAGATAATATCACTCGTTCTAATTCCACTTTCCTTGTGTGTTTTGGGGGTCGCTGGATGGGGTGGCCATTCTGCGACGGCTTGTTACAAAGGTAATCTTTTCAATGCACGTGGCAAGCTATTTCTGGCGTGAAGTACACATCACTAAGTTAAAAACAACGGTAAGGATGCATGTGTTCAGCCAAGTCCTCCGAAATAACACCTTTTGTGAAATCAATCCTACGTTGGGCAACGCCATTGGGACTCAAAAAGGCGGCAGATCTTCTTGCCCAAGTGTGCTGTTTACGGACGACTCTGATTACCTTCGCAACAGATGTCACAAGCGCTACGAGTTACATTTTTGGGCACGGGAACTTCTCAAGGTGTTCCGGTTATTGCTTGCGAATGTGCGGTTTGCACCTCCAAAGATCCGCGCAACAACCGCATGCGATCCTCCATCATGGTGGAGCAAAAGGGCAGGTGTGTGGTGATTGATACTGGTCCAGATTTTCGCCAGCAGATGCTGGTGCATAAAGTCAAATCCATTGATGGCATTGTATTTACCCATGAGCACAAAGATCACATTGCTGGTCTCGACGAAGTGAGGGCGTTCAATTATTTCAACAAGTGGCGCGCTCAAGTGTATTGCACCCCCAAAGTAGAGGAGGCGTTGCGCAGGGAATTTGCTTATGCATTTTCGGAAGTCAAATATCCGGGTATCCCTGAAATCGATATTTGTACCATCGATAATAGTCCTTTTGAAGCAGGAGGGATGTGGTTTAACCCCATTGAGGTCAAACACATGCATATGCCTGTTTTTGGCTACCGCATTGGGGATTTCACCTACATCACGGACGCTAATTTTATCAGCGAAGAAGAGAAGCAAAAGATCAAAGGCAGCAAGGTTTTGGTGCTCAATGCCCTGCGCCACGAAAAACACCCCTCGCATTTTAATTTGCAAGAGGCCATCGCCTTAGCAGAGGAGTTGGGGGCAGAGGAAACTTATTTTACGCACATCAGCCACCAATTGGGGCTGCATGATGTGGAGCAGTCCACTCTGCCAACCGGAATGAAAATCGCTTACGACGGGCTGGTCGTTCATTGCAGCTAAGGAAAACAAAAAAGACCACCGATAAGTAGTCTTTTTAATAGAATGGTGCGGTTGTACCTGTTACGAATCAACGGTTTGGTTTCAATCCTCCGACCAGCTTCAGATACGCATGAATGCGATGCTATCTAATGGCAATGTTGATCCATGAGTAATACTCAAAGCTCAAACATGCTGAAATACCCGCTATTCGGCGAAATGGCAATTGGCCCGCTGATCCGTTATGTATTTATGCCAATCTTACGTTGATGGCGTTCAATCCTTTTTTGCCATTTGCAACATCAAATGTTACGCTGTTTTTGTCTTGGATTTCGCTTTTTAGGCCGGACACATGGACAAAAAATTCTTCTCCGTCTTCCGCTGTAATAAATCCGAATCCTTTTGATTCATCAAAAAATTTAACTGTTCCTTTTTGCATTTGCTTTTTGTATTATGGTGATTTGTATATAATTCGTTTACTTTTTCAATTGAGGTAGGGATGGTTCGGGACGAACGGAATGTTCTGTTTGGTCAACTTATTGATTTCTTTCAGATAAGCTTGCTCGTCGCGGTCACAGAATGAAAATGCAATTCCGCTTCGACCTGCTCTGCCGGTTCGTCCAATGCGGTGGACATAGGTTTCAGCTTGTTCGGGTATTTCGTAATTGATC
>CANHSF010000197.1 GCA_947463065.1 Flavobacteriales bacterium
CGACCACTTTAAAAATCACAGCGAATTTTTGGGCGAAAAACTGAAGAACTTCATGTCTGAAGGCGGTTCGGATTTGGAGCCCCGCGATGTGGTCTTGTTTGGTTTTGGTCGCATTGGCCGCTTGGCCGCTCGCGAATTGGTGAAGCAGGCTGGTAAAGGACAACAACTTCGCATCCGCGCCATTGTAACCCGCGAAGACGACGACTTGTCGTTGAAAAAACGTGCCGCCTTGTTTGAAAACGACAGCGTACACGGCCGATTCAAAGGCACGGTAGACATTGATTACGAAAACAAATGTTTGTTGGTCAATGGCCAACGCATTCATATGATTGGGGCCAAAGATCCCGGTGCCATCGATTACACCCAATATGGCATTTCCAATGCTCTTTTGATCGACAATACGGGTGTCTTCAAAGATCGCACGGCATTGGGTATTCACCTAAAAGCCAAGGGCATCAGCAAAGTGATCCTGACTGCTCCAGGCAAAGAGGTTCCCAACATCGTTTATGGCATTAACCACCGCGATTTGGATATCGAAAACGAAACCATCTTCTCTGCGGCCAGCTGCACCACCAATGCCATCTGCCCTATTCTGAAGAGTATTCACGACGCTTTGGGTATCGACAAAGGCCATATCGAAACGGTGCATGCGTACACCAATGACCAAAACCTGTTGGACAACATGCACAAGAAGAGCCGCCGCGGCCGCAGTGCTGCTGTCAATATGGTCATTACCGAAACCGGCGCTGGAAAGGCTGTCACGAAAGTCATCCCAGACCTAAAAGATAAATTGACCGCCAATGCCGTTCGTGTCCCCACACCAAACGGAAGTTTGGCCATTATCCACGCTTACGTCAACAAAAACACTTCTGTTGAAGAGGTCAACGCCATTGTTCGCAAAAATGCACTCAATGGTGACTTGGTCAACCAGATTTACTACAGTGTGAGCGAAGAATTGGTGAGCAGCGACATCGTAGGCAACGACTGCTGCAGCGTATTCGATTCCCAAGCGACAATTGTATCACCCGACGGCAAAGGGGTGGTATTGTACGTATGGTACGACAACGAATTTGGGTACACCAAACAAGTTATTCGTTTGGCGAAGTACGTGGCCAAAGTGCGTCGCAATATTTATTACTAAGCCTATAGGATCGAGATAAAACGGCGCCAGTGGCGCCGTTTTTTTTATTCTATTCTCCGCATGCGTTTCAATCCAATGTAAATTTTACAACTGTGACGCACCACAAACCCTTTGGGCATATCGCCCTGTATGATCAACTCCAAAAAAATCGGATAAACGGAGAATAATCGCCCTTATCGTCCCCTACCTTTGGTGGAATTATAAATTATGTTATGGAAATTACTACTATTGTTTTAACGGCCTTAGTGATTGTAGGCCTCTTCACATGTTTTGTTGTGGTACAGCAAGGCACCATCGCCGTAATCACCATTTTCGGCAAGTACCGCCGCACGATGGCACCGGGACTCAATTTGCGCATCCCCTTTATCGAACAGGTCTTTAGGCGCATCTCCTCACAAAACCGCTCCGTTGAAATGGAGTTTCAAGCGGTGACAAACGACCAAGCCAATGTGTACTTCAAAAGCATGTTGTTGTTTTCTGTAATCAATGAGGACGAAGAAACCATCAAACGCGTGGCGTTCAAATTCATTGACGAAAAAAACCTCATGCAAGCGCTGATCCGCACCATCGAGGGATCCATTCGCTCTTTTGTTGCGACAAAAAAACAAGCAGAAGTCCTATCATTGCGCCGCGAAATTGTGGAGCACGTCAAAGATCAAATTGACGCTGCATTGGAAGAATGGGGCTACCATTTGCAAGATTTGCAGATCAATGACATCACCTTTGATGAAGCCATTTTGAAATCCATGGCACAAGTGGTGGCCTCCAACAACTTGAAAGCAGCCGCGGAGAACGAAGGACAGGCTTTGTTGATCACCAAAACAAAAGCTGCTGAAGCGGATGGCAATGCGATCAAGATTGCCGCCAATGCCGAAAGAGAGGCCGCCCAAATGCGGGGTCAGGGTGTGGCGTTGTTCCGTGAAGAGGTCGCACGAGGCATGCAAAATGCCGCCAAAGAGCTGCAGCAAGCCAACCTCGACACATCTGTCATCATGTTTAGCATGTGGACCGAAGCGATTAAAAATTTTGCAGAATACGGAAAAGGCAATGTGATCTTCCTCGATGGATCGCCCGAAGGCATGGAGCGCACCATGAAGCAAATGATCGCGATGAATAAAATAGTTGACGACAAAAAATAATCGGCCAACATGAACTGACCGAAATCGCAATGACATAGCTGCACCAAACAAAAGGCGCCCCTGTGGGCGCCTCTTGCTTTTCAATAACCAAAAAACTATGCATCAATCAACTGCACAGTGCGGCGTGCCAAAGCACATATCTTTCGGGCTATTGCCCCTTGGTGATTTTCTTTGAATACGTTTGTTGACCCTGTACAATTTGCAAAAAGTAATTCCCCACCGGTTGCGATGAAATATCGATTTGATTATTGTACGAACCATTGAATTGGTTGATTTCCTCCGTATAAATCATATTGCCGGTGATGTCATACAAATGAATCTGTACAGGGGTTTTGGCTGAGGTTGTGAAGCTCAAGTTCAGGAGACCGTTGTTGGGATTGGGATAGAATGAAATCTGTTCGATGGCCAAATCATTTTGAGATTTAAGCCTGGTGCTCGCGTTGGTATTTACAGCGGCCAATTCGTCGGCGGTGATTTCGGCGATGCGAATGGTGATGGACACCTTTTCCTCGGGCTGCTGCAAACGCTCGAGTTCATCCATGATTCCTTGGCGTTCCATATCCAATTCGGATTGGCGCATCTCCAAATCGCGCAGCATTTGCTCCATGTGCTGCTGCAGATCTTCTTTATCCATATCGAATTCGAAGTCGTAATTGTACAACCCCTCCTCGTCCTGTCCTTTGAAGTCGTGAAAAATTCGGAAGTCCTCGAGTCGGCTCATGGTCTTGGTTCCCAACTTGCCCTCGAGCTTGATCTCGCGACCGTTTCGAATGACATCCACGGTTATTGGTTGCAATGGCTTTTTGGAGGCGATGATTTCCGACAATTCCTCGAATGTATTGACCGATTGCCCGTCGATGGCCACAATGACATCATCGCTGAGCAAGCCCATTTTTTCTGCTGCAGTTGTGGGTTCAACCACGATGCCCACCCCCCGTTTTTGATCTTGCCCACTGGGAGAAACCCCCAAAAATGCGCGTTCTTCCATTTGCATGCCCTCGCCAAGCCAATTGAAGGGTTGACAGATGCGCATGCTATCGTTGGGGCAAATACAATTGGGATTATCAGGGCAAAGAATCGTTATCGAATCGCCATCAAAGAAGAACTCGTAATCCCCATAATTGATTTCTGGTGCAGGAATTTCATCGGGATAAGGAGCCATGTACATTCGCGGAGCACCAAACTCCGGATCCTGGCCCCACGGCTCTTGTTCTTTTTGGGCAAGTTCCAATTTTAGCTTTTTGGTTTTGCCTGCGCGATCATACTTTACCTCGATCTTTTGACCTGGCTTTTTGGCACGCACCAACCGAATAACATCTTGCGAGGAATTCACCTTTTGGCCATCGATTTCGATCAACTTATCGCCGATCATCAATCCCTCGGATTCGGCGGGGCTGTTGGCCACTACATCCGATATCCAGACCCCCTTTTCGCCTGTATTTTGCATATCATCGTCCATGAGCATGACCCCCATAAAGGCTTGCGGCTCTTCCATTGGAGGCGACATACTGCGCGGTCCGCGGGGCCGAGCAGGCGGCATCGGCGGTTTTGGGCCATCGGGAGAGAAAAACAACTTAAAATTCTCTTCACCACCGTTGGGGGTTGACTTATCAATTTTGATCTCAAATTCTTGTCCCGGCTTGAGTTGACCGATATCGTCCACAACGCCCAGTTGTTGGAGGATCGCGTCAATATCCTCCGTGCCGTTGAGCTCGATTTCGCGGGTTTCCTCCTCAACTGTTCCGTTGATGTTTTTCTTGATATATACCTTGGCCTTGCCTTGCGCCCTCAGGTGGCTGACGCCGAAAGGTGCAAACAACAGAAAAGCCAATACAATAACCGCTATATTTTTCATTGTCAATACAAATTGCTGGAAGACACCCACGAAAATACATCACCCTTGTCCCAACACCGTGTTAAGGGTTGTCAAAAGGTGTTAAAGGCATGAACTTCAAAACCCTGCTAAAGTGTTCGCAACCTGTGAATAACGCCTCTTTCATTTCCCAAACCCTTGCCGCATCTTTGCTTCATGGCAGAGCAATTCATCGTTTCAGCAAGAAAATATCGTCCCGATTCATGGGATACGGTAATTGGGCAAAAGCATATCACAACTACTTTGCAAAGTGCAATTGCCAATCAACAAATTGCACAAGCCTACCTCTTCACGGGTCCGCGCGGTGTAGGAAAAACAACCTGCGCTCGGATTTTTGCCAAAGCCGTCAACGGCCAACTGGGCAAGGAAATGGATGAACTGCAATTCAACATCTTTGAATTGGATGCCGCCAGCAACAACAGTGTTGACGATATCCGAAGCATTGTCGATACCGTGCGCATTCCTCCTCAAACCGGCAAGTACAAAGTGTATATCATCGATGAGGTGCACATGCTCTCTTCAAGCGCATTCAACGCGTTCCTGAAAACCTTGGAAGAACCGCCCGCACACGCCATTTTTATTCTTGCCACCACCGAAAAACACAAAATCCTCCCAACCATCCTTAGCCGTTGCCAAATCTTCGATTTCAATCGCATCAAGGTCAAGGACATCTCGGAGCATTTGCTAAACATCGCTCAAAAAGAAGGTGTAACCGGGACACCCGACGTTTTTCATGTCATTGGCGAAAAAGCAGATGGCGCCATGCGCGATGCCTTGTCGATATTCGACCAAGTGGTTGCATTCTGTGGTCGCACGTTGAACTACAATGCCGTAATCGAAAACCTCAACGTCCTGGATTACGACTACTATTTCAAACTCACCAATCACCTGCTCGCAGAAGATATTCCCGCATGCTTGCACCTCTTCAACGAAGTGCTCAACAAGGGGTTTGATGGCCATCATTTCATTACAGGTCTCGCCAGCCACATGCGCAATCTGCTCGTTTCGCGCGATCCCGAAACGATTCAACTGCTCGAAGTAGCGGAGTCTGCTGGTCAAAAATACAAGGATCAAGCTGCCAAATGCGATTTGCGCATGCTCATCAAAGCCATGGACATCATCAATGACTGCGATATCCATTATCGCACCAGCAAACACCAACGGCTATTGGTCGAATTGACCTTGATGAAAATTGCAAGCATTCCTTACAACGAAAAGGAAGGCGAAAAAAAAAAATTCAGACTGAAGCCGTTTCGTAGCCAACCGGCCTCGCTCTCAACAAGACCTGCCCAAACCGCTCCGCAAGCTGCATCAGCCCCCGTTGCTCCAGCAGCCGAAATCAAACCCGCTCCTGCCCAGCAGACCGGACATACCCCCACCAGCAATGGTGCCGCTCCTGAAGCCCAAACTACAGTAACCACCAGCATGTTTGGCAATCAAGATCTGCTCAAAAGAGCGGGATTGATCAAATCCATGAAGACCGAATCGGTCGTGGTCAAAAAAAACGAGGAGCTCAAACAAACCGAAGAAACGGTTGAAGTCGCAAACCGGCAATATACGCTTGAAGAAATTCGACATGCCTGGGCACAATTCACCGCGGAAAAATTGGGACATAATATGCAAATTCAAACGGCTTTCAAAGTAGCTGAATTGGAATTGCCTTCCA
>CANHSF010000198.1 GCA_947463065.1 Flavobacteriales bacterium
GTTTTTTTTTGCCCTTCGGATTATGTATCCATTCCATTGTGCGCTGGTTGACATCCACCAAATAAAGGACCCGAAGCTGCGAGCGCGAATGCATAGGGTAAACCGGTAACAGCCATCTTAAACCCTTTGGTGCAGCAATGGAATTGCCGTTTATCCATTGTTATCGGTAGACATCACTAGCGGTGGCGATTTACTCTGGTCCTTTGCGATCGAGATCATTATCGCCACCCATGTCAGGAATACACTTGGAAAAACCCAAGTTGGAACAAAGACACTGGAGTGCGGCGATTTGAACAGCAAAAAAAAAGAGCCCCCAATCTGGAGGCTCTTTTTAAATTTAGGACCGCTTACTTATTCAGCAGATTCGCCTTCAGAAGATTTACCGTCCATTTTATCTTTCAGATTGGCAAGAACGCTCAAATCACCCAACGTGCTCTTTTCAACTTGAGCATTTACAGCTTTCACTGCATTGCTGTCGCCAGCGCCTTCAGTTGGTTTCTTTGTACGCGGCTTCTTTGAAGCTTCGGCACCTGCCTCTTCTTCTTTCCAAGTTGCAGTATGGCTCACACCGATCTTGCGAAGATTTTTATTGAATTCAATTACGATGAAATCAGCTACGTCTTCAACTTTCAAGTTGTTGCCATCTTCTTTCTTCAAGTTTTTGTTCAAGCAGAAACCTTCAAGACCGTATGGCAAAGCCACGATGCAGTGACTGCCTTCCTTCTTGATGATTGTACCTTGATGCTTAGAACCTTCCGTGAAGACCGACTCAAACACATCCCATGGATTTTCTTCCACTTGTTTGTGGCCCAAGCTGATGCGACGGTTGTCTTTGTCCAACTCGAGAACCACCACTTCCAATTCGTCGCTAATTGCGCAGAATTCTGAAGGATGTTTGATTTTCTTGCTCCAAGAAAGATCGCTGATGTGAATCAAACCATCGATACCTTCTGCCAATTCGCAGAATACACCGAATGTTGTGAACGCGCGAACTTTTGCTTTGTGCTTGCTTTCCACTGGGAAACGACCTTCGATGCCTTCCCATGGATCTTGAGTCAATTGCTTCATACCCAAAGAGAGTTTACGCTCGTCTTTGTCTACAGCAAGGATCAAACACTCCACCTCTTGACCTACTTTGAGGAAGTCTTGAGCAGAACGCAAGTGCGTGCTCCATGACATTTCGCTCACATGGATAAGTCCTTCTACACCCGCAGCGATTTCAACGAAAGCACCGTAGTCAGCCAACATCACCACTTTACCAGTGATTTTATTGCCTACTTCCAATTGGCTTTCGATGGCTTCCCATGGGTGAGCAGTCAATTGCTTCATACCAAGAGCGATGCGCTTCTTGTCATCATCGAAGTCAAGAATAACCACGTTGATTTTGGCATCAAGCTGCACGATTTCTTCTGGGTGATTGACACGGCCCCAAGAAAGGTCGGTGATGTGGATCAAACCATCTACACCTCCAAGGTCTACGAATACACCGTAAGTTGTGATGTTTTTCACCACCCCTTCGAGTACCTGACCTTTTTCCAAACCGGCCATGATCACTTTCTTTTGCTCTTCCAATTCGGCTTCGATAAGAGCTTTGTGAGATACAACTACGTTTTTGAATTCGCTGTTGATTTTCACCACTTTCAACTCCATTACCTTACCTACGTATTGATCGTAGTCGCGGATTGGCTTCACATCGATTTGAGAACCGGGCAAGAAGGCCTCGATTCCAAATACATCGACAATCAAACCACCTTTGGTGCGACACTTCACGTCACCTTTGATGATCTCACCAGTCTCAAGAGCTTTGTTCACATTGCCCCAAGCACTGAACATACGAGCTGTTTTGTGAGATACAGCCAACTGGCCGTTTTTGTCTTCTTGTAGTTCGATATACACCGGCACCACATCGCCTACCTTAAGGTCGGGATTGTAGCGGAATTCAGTCACAGGAACTACACCCTCTGACTTGAATCCGATGTTGATCACCACTTCTTTTTTGTTCAAGGATACCACAGTACCATCAACAACTTCCTTCTCAGCGATTACGCTCAAGGTGTCGTCATAAACTTTGTCAAGTTTTTTGCGCTCGTCATCGGAATAACCACCTACTGCTTCGTAGGCGTCCCAATTGAACTCGCCATTGCTGTTGAGGTAAAGTTGATCGTCGGCTGTGCTGTAAAGATCCAAAGGCTCTTCAACTTCAATTGCATCAGCAACTGCTTCAACAGTTTCTGTTGTTTCTACTTCAGCACCTGCAAGTGCTTCGTTGTCCAAAATTGGATCGTTTACTTCGGCTTCTTCAGCCTTTACGCGTTTTGATTCTGCCATGATTGGCTTGCATTTGTATTGCCTTGTTCGTACGAAACATGCTTTTCGCACAACTACATTAACACAAGACAAGGATTATTTTTTATTTGTTCTTGGGGTGTCCGGTTGCAAACTCAATGTAGTAAACCTGTAATTCAGACACTTACCTCTCCTTCGAGAGGGGCGCAAAGATACAACGCTTTAAGCAGATAACAAGGCTTCTCAAGAAATTTAAATCCGCTCAATATCAACGAATTACGGAGACTGTGCCCATTTTTTTCAAATGATCGCCTCGGATATCCACAAAACGAATGACAAAGTGATACACATCGGACGGAACATAATGTGTTCCACCTTGATGATCGCCCATCCATACGCGATCTGTGCCTGTTGATTCGAAGACCAATATACCCCAGCGGTCGTATACTTGAATGCGAACATCCGAAACATTCAATCCTACCACTTGCCACACATCATTGATTCCATCGGCATTGGGTGTAAATGAATTTGGAATAAACAATTCGGATTGGCAGTCCATTAATTCAATGTAGATGCTATCCTGCACAGCGCCACACAAATTTGACTTCGTGCAGGTGTACCAACCCGTTTGATCCACTTCAATCGTGGGGTCAAGCTCACCGGTGCTCCAGTTGTATTGCAACGAAGCATCAGCGTCGCCGGCTAAAAGCATTGTGGGTTGGTCATCGCAAACCACGCGATCGGGCCCGAGTTCCAGACTTGGAAGATCCCACAACGCCAATTGGACGATCCCTGTAGTTTGGCACGGCCCATCGGTGACCGATATTTGGTATTGGCCCTCAGTATCCACCAAGAGCGATGAACCAAAGCTACCATCGTTCCAGATGCCCGCATGGCTGCATTGCAACTCGACTTCATCGCCCGCACAAAAACCATCAGGACCCGACAATTGAATTTGGGGCATGGGTGTGATTTGAATCACCACTTCATCGGATAACAAGCAATTGCCGTCGGTCCAAATGGCTTGATAAACACCCGATTCTGCAACGGCTATGGAAGACGCTTGTGTGCCATCGTTCCACAACACCGTAGTGCCTGCGTCGAGTACAAAAGGTTCATCCAAATAGCAAAAATCCACATTTGGACCTAACTCCAGAGCCGGAACAAACCACTCTATAACTTCAAAAACCACCAATTCCGTGCATCCTTCTTGTGCAATTTCGACCGTATAAATACCACCCGCATCCACCGTAACCGAATGCTCATTCGATTCATTCCACCACTGCAACACGTCATAAATAAGCGGTACCTCCAATTGCAGTTGATCGTTTGGACAAATGGTGTAGGGACTGGGAGAATAAGAAGGCAAAGGCAAGACGTTCACCATTGTACTGGCTGAAGCACTGCAATCGGCCAATGCCGATGAGGCCTCAATGGTGTATTCACCCCCACTTGCAACAACGACCTCAGCAACATCTACAGCGCTCAAAAATTCACCCCCACTGCTCGACCAGAGGACATCGCTAGCGCCCGTCACCACCGCGGCAAGAGCAAAAGATTCACCTTCGCAAAACACCCATTCTTGCGGCAACACAATGGCAGGAGGATCCACCACCTCGACATCAACGCATGAGAGGGTTGACTCGCCACAAAAATCGGTGTACGTATAGCAATACGTCGAGGTAGCATTGGGGTTTGCAATGGGGTTAAACGAATTGGGGTTGTCCAAATCAGCTGCTGGTGACCACACCACACTTCCGGCTAACGATCCGTTGGCTGCCAATTGAACCGATTCTCCTGCACACACCGAATAAACGTTCGGTGCATTGTTGACGATCACATCCAAACATACCCGTTGTTCATTGAACATGCCTCCTGTGGCACCAGTAAATCCCCAATAGACCAATGTATTGCCTTGAAAAATAGAGTTGACCAGATTGATGTTTTCAGCAAGGCGAAGCTGGCAATCGACATAGAGTGAAACCAATTGAGTGGTCGCATCCCATGTGATTTTGACCTGATGCGCCTGACCATCTTCGATATTGGTTTGGCCAGTTGTGGCCGCAACCGGGCCTGCGAGATTGTCGTTGGAGTTGTGTGCAATATTGCCATTGCGCAAAAAAGCTACGTGGTCATAATTCGGGTCGAAAACATCGGGGTTCACAAAAGTATCGAATTCGATACCAAAGGAGGGATTGAACCCTTGATACCCCATGCCACCGCCACTAGCTCCAATCGCTTGCGTGCCCACCGTTTGAAGCACAAAAGCCATCCCGTCGGCGCCATTGGCATCCGAAGTTCCGAAATACATGTCAAACTCGATGGAAAAATCATCCACAAGGTTTAGCTGATCGCTATACCAAACGGTACCATTTTGCCATGCGCTGTTGTCCGTTACCTGATAACAATCATTGCCGAGATAAGTCGCATCTCCATTGAGGAAATAGCTCTGCCCGTGCGCATTCAACGCACACCACCAAATCATAAGGCCCAATACACTAAAACGCATGATACAAACATAGTGTATTTCAGACACTTTAGCGCTAAACACTTCACTTAGTCATGCATTTTCTGTGTGCATATGCATAGCATAACTAACGCTCAATCGACCTGTAGAATGTTCGCACTGTTGCGAAGATCTTTCACTTATTTTTGCCCCGAATGAAACGTCTCAAGCACATTGCCCTGTTATTGCTCTCATTGGTTGCACTGTTTTGCGCCTTGATTTATGCATGGATTCGCAATACCAAGCCCATTTATGAGGGAAGTTACCCGATGAAAGGTTTGCAAGCCGAAGTTGTGATCCATTATGACAAATACGGCGTGCCTTCGATACAAGCACAGAACAAACACGACTTGTATCAAGCATTTGGCTACCGACACGCAGCGGAGCGACTTTTTCAGATGGACCTTTTGCGCAGAGTCGGCAGTGGCCGATTGGCAGAAATTTTCGGACAACCGGTGATCAAAGTCGACCACCTTTTTCGCACCCTTGGCACGCCGCAATATGCAAGAGCATCTGCTGCATATTTTGAAACGTTGAGGGACCAACCGATCTATCAGGATGCGCAGGCATACCTCGAGGGCATCAACCAATACATCAAAGAAGGACCTGTACCGCCGGAATACGGCATTATTGGTATTACGCCCGAACCTTTTGGCATCGAGGACATGTATTATACGCTGGCTGCCATGTCGTTTAGTTTTTCCCAAGGCCAAAAATCCGAATTCATTGTCGATTTTATTTCGCGCCAGCATGGAGAAGATTATCTGCGAGATTTGGCGGTTTATCATCGCGATACCGAATCCCATATTCCTTCCAACAACGACAGTGACATGGTTCGCCCCAAGTTTGGTCAGCACTTTACGGAGGACATTGAGGCACACGCTGCCATGCAAGCCATTGCCGAGGCCCTTCCAGTGGCTAGTTTGGAAGGCAGCAATGCGTGGGTGTTGAACGGCAAAAAAACAAAATCAGGACAAGTTCTTTTTTGCAACGATACCCACATTGGATACAACATTCCACA
>CANHSF010000199.1 GCA_947463065.1 Flavobacteriales bacterium
AAGACCTATTTCGCAATCGTTGTTGGTATTGTTGCTCTCGGGGTGGCTTGCAAGCATGAGCCCGAATTGATCGCGGTTGTCGACGACAACGGAGGAGGCAATCCAGATACGTTGGTCGTGAATCCAGATCCTTGTGACCCTGATTCAGTGTATTTCCAAACCCAGGTATTGCCCATTTTGGTGAGCAATTGTGCGATGGTAGATTGTCATGACGCCATTACGGCTGAGGACGGCATCCGTTTGGATAGCTACGCAGCTGCGATGAACAGCAATATCATTGAACCTGGAGATCCAGGGAGCAGTGATTTCATAGAGGTTTTGACAGAAACAGGCAATGACTTGATGCCCCCGACAGATGCTGGCGGACCGTTGACAGCGGATCAAATCGCCATTTTGACCCAGTGGGTAGCCCAAGGAGCGGTGAACAACAGTTGCACGCCGGATTGCGATCCGACACAGTTCTCTTATGCGCTCAATTTGCAGCCTGTGATCGAATTGGCCTGTGAAGGTTGTCATAGCGGCGCCAATCCATCGGGAGGGGTAAGTTTGACGACGTATGACGAGGTTCGGGCCACAGCGTTGGACGGCAGTTTGATGCATTCATTATTGGCGACTGGCGGTTATTCCATTATGCCCGACAATACATTGGGTTTGCCCGAGTGCAACATTACTCAATTTCAATTGTGGGTAAATGCCGGTGCACCGAACAATTAATGGCTTTCGAATATTTGTAGATTTAGAATTCAATTACACACGCATGAAAATCTTTTTGAAAGCAGCCTTATTTCTCGTTACACTCGCCTTGGCTTTGCATTCTTGTTATTACGACGTAGAGTCGGAGTTGTATCCAACGGATACCACCTGCGACAACACTGTGTTTTCGTACAATGGCCGAATCAAAGCAATTTGCGATGCCAACTGTGCGACCTCCAGTTGTCATGCAGGACCATCACCATCGGCTTCATTGGCTTTGGAGACCTACGAGCAGGTGAAGTTGGCGACTGAAAATGGATTGATTTGTACCATCGAACACGCCAGTGGATGCAGTCCGATGCCAAAAAACGAACCCAAGATGAGCCAGTGTTCCATCGATGCATGGATCCTGTGGAGTCAGAATAACTACCCCGAAAACTAAGCAATATGAAAAAATGGATATTGATCGGATTGACGATCGCAGCACTAGCCGGAGCCTATGTTTGGTTCTTTATGTGGAACAAACCGCATCGCACGGCAGCCGATGAAGAGGCTTTTGCGAACTTGACCTCCCAAGCGTTGTATTTGGAATTCAAAGCCGACGAAAAGGCCACTTTTGCCAAGTACAAAGACAAGATCATTCAAGTCAGTGGGGAGTTGAGCGAAATCAAACAAGATGCTTCAGGCGACACGGAGCTCGTCTTGAATACCGAAGATCCCATGGCGCATGTCATTGTCACACTCAAGAAAGGCGATCAGGCAACCAATGCCAAAACTGGCACAACTATTGAAATCAAGGGCATCTGCAACGGTTTCATGTACGAGGAGTTGCTCGAAACCAGCGATGTCCTATTGAACCAAGGTGTAATTGTAGATAAAACCAAAGAATAAATTCACATGAAGAAAATCACATTTTTGATCGTATTGATCGCAGCAGCTTTTGGTGCCAACGCACAGAAGTATTTTACAAAGGATGGTAGCATCAAGTTTTTCTCGGATGCTAAAATGGAAAAGATCCAAGCCACGAACAATAAAGCCACTTGTGTTGTAGACGCAGCAACCGGTGATATTCAATGGTCTGTTTTGATCAAAGGTTTTGTGTTTGAAAATGCATTCATGGGAGAGCATTTCAATGAGACGTACATGGAGAGCGATAAGTTTGATAAGGCCACGTTCAAGGGGAAAATCGAGAACATCAGCGCCATCAATTTTAAAGCAGACGGTGTATACAAATCTAGAGTTTCCGGAGAATTGACCATGCACGGTGTAACCAAAAAGGTAGCTGTTGACGCTGTTTTTACGGTGAAAGGTGGAGCCATCACATGCGACTCCAAATTTTTCGTAAAGCCATCGGATTACGGTATTGTGATTCCCGGTGATAAATCCGACTCCATTTCCAACAACATCGAGATTACCGTGAAAGGCAATCTCCAAGAACTCAAGAAATAATGCACAAGCGTTTTCTCAAGATATTCCAAACGGGGCTGATTTGTTCAGCCCTTTTTGCATTTCCCGCGGCTTATGGCCAGACCGATACCACGGACTTACTGTCGCTGCTCGAACCCGATGAGCCTGTCACGAACTATGTTTTCGCAACGTTCAAATCCACGCGTGTGATCAATATGCACAGCATCGAGAACCCCGCAGCGGGAGTTTTGGATTTTCGCATTAGTCACCGTTTTGGAGCTGTCAATACCGGAGCTGAAAATCTCTGGGGCTTGGATGTGGCTGCAATGCGTTTGGGTTTTGAATATGGTGTAACCGATCGCATCATGGTGGGCTTTGGCCGGAGCAACATCAACAAGGAAATCGATGGGTTTTTCAAGTACAAAATTTTGCGTCAGAGCTCGGGCAAGCGCAATATGCCGGTGAGCCTATCGCTCTTCTCCTCGATGGTTGTCAGAACAACCAAATGGGAAGATCCCGATCGCAAGAATTACTTCACCTCACGATTGTTTTATTGCAACCAATTGCTGGTAGCGCGCAAATTCAATGATCGGCTTTCGATTCAATTTGCACCGACATGGGTTCACCGCAATTTGATTCCTGACAACACGGTCAAACACGATGTCTTCTCCATCGGCACCGGCGGTCGTTTCAAAATGACCAAACGGAGCTCTTTCAACTGGGAATATTTCTACAATTTGCCGGATCAACTCGGCCCCGATTATACCAACTCCCTCTCGCTAGGGTTTGATATCGAAACTGGTGGCCACGTTTTCCAACTGCACCTTACCAATAGCAAGCCCATGAATGAAAAAGGATTTATATCCGAAACAACGGGCGATTGGGCCAAGGGCGATATCATGTTCGGGTTCAATGTGAGCCGCATGTTTGGTGTGGTGAAACCCAAACACAAAGGCGAAAAACATTGATTTACGCAGGATCGTTGGGGGTTAAGATATAAATTTTAATAGTTTTCTTATCGAAAGATCGGGGCCAATCAGGTCCCGATTTTTTTTAAGTGGATTTGCCCGAACACCGCTTGGTTCGTGAGTTGGCTGTTTCTGGAAGTAAAGTCATTCATCGCTATTTCGTTAACGAGCATTTATGGCGCCAATCTTTCCTTCAATGTTTTTCTATACGAATCCGATACGGGCAATTGTTGGCCATTGGTCAAGATCACGCGGTTGGTCTTGAACTCTAGGATGGCGTGCACTTGCACCATATAACTTTTATGAATGCGCATCACCCAGTTTGGATCCAATTGTTCTTCCATTTCCTTAAAGGTTTGCAAGGTCATGATTCGGCGCTGATGCGTGATGATTCGTCTATAGTCGCCCATGCCTTCAATGCAGATCAGATCCTTGTAAAACACTGTCTCGTAGCGGGTTTCTGTTTTGACCATGAACGAGGTTGAAGCTTTCGTGGAGTTTAAATGAAACTGTCGCAACTTATCGAGCGCTTTCGCCAAGCGTTCTTGGGTAAACGGTTTGAGCAAATAATCGCACACCTCCAAGTCGAATCCTTGCAACGCATATTGACTATTGGCAGAGATGACAATCACTGGCGGCAGACCCGCGAATTGTTTCATTGCATGCAGTCCATTCTGGTGGTGGAGGTGAATATCCAAAAAAATGACATCAGTGGAATGGGCCAACGCATAAGCGAATCCTTGTTCGGCATGGTCAAAACAGCCCATGATCAGAACGTCGCCATAAGTCTGCAGTCCTCGTTTAAGGTTTTCGATAGCCAGCGGCTCATCTTCAATGATAATGCATCGGATCATGGTTGTCGTTGGATAAGTATAGTTTGGATATACTGTTGGTCCTGCAGCACAGCCATGCATTTTGCACGATCACCATAGGCAGCTTGAAGTCTTTTGCGTGTGAGTTCCAATCCCAAGCCACCAGGTGATTGCGGCGCAGTGGTATCAATCGCATTGGTGATGCGGATCTCGGTATGTTGCGCTTGCACGCACACAGCGATTGTTATGGGGTGTTGCGCATCGATGAGTCCATGTTTAAAGGCATTTTCAATCAAGGGCAGGGCAATCAAAGGAGGAACTTCCATGTCCTCGGTGTTGCCCTCTCGTTGCCAACGAAAGATCTCCTCCGATTTAAAGCGAATTTGTTGAAGGGCGAGATAATCTTCGAGCACCATGAGTTCGCGATCTAAGGGATGCAACGTGTCGTCCGTTTCGTAAACCAATTGGCGCATGAAGTGGCTGAGCCGATGCAGGTAGTTCGACGCTTGTTCTGGTGAGATGCGAATCAAAGCATCAATATTGTTGAGGGTGTTGAATAAAAAGTGCGGATTGACTTGGATGCGCATGAGATGCAATTCGGCTTCCAATCGCTCGTGTTCCAATTTTGCTTTTATGCGAATGTCGCGTGTGGATTGAATAAATCCGCGGATGATGCATCCTAGGGTAAGATTGACCACGCCAATAAACCACATGAACACCAATTGCGGGATGGCGGACTGCCATCCTTCCACAAATAGCGTATTGCGTTGATAAATGATAGACATTGTTATTCCACCCGCAAGTGATGCTCCAAGAGTTGCAAGCAGCGAAAAAAGAATGAAACGTTTGGTTTTTTGTCGCGCGAGCAGACGTGGAAAACCCACGATATAGCCAAAGTAAAAACCGATGACAGCGGGCACGACGGCAAACCCAACGATCAGCCTGGACCATATCCACCAAATCGTCGCGATGTCTTCGTGTTGGTCTTTACCGTTGATCACTAAGATCAAAAAGAAAGAGAGCAGCAACACGATGTACATCGACCAGTAGGCGAAGTGCAAAAATGTTATGGTGAGCTGGCGCATCAGGCTTTGTATTTGCGGTAAAGGAAAGAAAAGTATGCGATTCCTACGAATCCACTGAACCACACCCAAGATAGGTGATAAATGGAGTAGGGGAATCGAAATTTTTCTTGTCCCGACATGACCATGAAATGAAAGGTCGGGTATGAGAAAGGCACCCAGTATCCATCTTTCCATTGCAGTGCAAAAATGCTGGCAATGACGCATACCACACCAATGGACAGCGGAAGGATGAAGTTGGAATAACGCAAATTCAATAGAAATTGGAAGCCCACGATGGGTAAACACGTCAACCACAAGGCTCCCGAATCACCGAGTATTTTTCCCACTGGCGGCATATGACGAGGGATGTCAATGCCGGAGTGCAAAAGACCAGGCAATATCCCTGAGCAGAGTATAGCGAGATTAAAGGCAATAAAAAAGAAGAAGAGCAGCGATAGGAGAATGGCGAGTTTCGCGAAAAAAATGGTGCTCAACGATTGCGGTGTGATGAGGGTTTGTTTCCATGTCGTGTTGCGGAATTCCAATTGCGTGAGCATGCTGGTGATGAGGATAATTCCAAACGGCAAGAGCAGCACCGACATAAATTCCCATGCTCGTAAATAATGCATGGTCCAGAATTTTTCGGGATCCGCGTTATAGGAGATTTGTGCGGGTGCATAGAGCTGAGCGATCACCATGATAGCGGGGATCATGCATGCACCGAGAATCGATAAGCGCAGGGCAAGGGTGTGAC
>CANHSF010000200.1 GCA_947463065.1 Flavobacteriales bacterium
CTTGCTGATTCGCACCAATTCTTTGTATTCATTTTGGGCAAAATCATCGTATTGCGTAAACAATTCTTGTGCGGCCACTTTGAGCGAAGGGTCCTTTTCGAATGGACCTATGCTGTCCAAAGCCAATAAGCCGTGCTTCACATCCACCTTCAGTGCAGCCATCGCGATGTCGAGTTGGGCCGCTGTGAGCGAAGTGTTGTTGAGGGTGCTGTCCAATGCGCCAATGGCCGAAACAATTTTTTCCTGAAGACCGATGATGCTGTCGTTGTATTCGGCAGCCAACTGCGATTTGCGCACGCAGGACGACAACAGCATCGTCACCACCAAAACTGCACTGATAAGGGGGAATCGCTTCACTTGTTTCATGCTTTCGAAAACTATTGGTTTGTGGGCTAAATCTACATCAAGTTTGAATAGATTTCGAAGCCGTCAATCGGGTGTTCTGAACAGGGCATCATCAGCATCATCTCGTGCATTCATGGCATCAAGCAATACGGTATAATAATCGGCACCCAGCATTTTGCTTTTTAACCAACAGAAAAAAGTAATGGCTTGAATATCCTCCTTCTCCTTGGGCCATGCGAGGTTGGCATGTTCAACCGCATCGATAAATGCCGGTTGCCTGACGATATCCGGTCGATCGATAATTCGTTTGATGAAATTGAGGAAAAATCCTGCGCGCTGGTAAATGGGTTCCGATAGAAAATGTGAATAATGCCGTTCCATGGAGCGAATGAGATTCAAAGCAATGTCCTCCTTGGCATACTCATACAGCACGATCACCTCGATCATCTGTTTTTTGAATCGCCACTCCAAACCCATGGTGCGCTCCAACCAATCGTCCGAACGATCGATCTGCAAAAGCACTTGATAGGCGGTCTTGTACTGACCGGATTGAAAATGGTACACTGCCAAATTGAGCTGCATGTTGAGCCGCTCTTTCACATTCGACTTCCATCGCTCATCCGCCAATATTTGTTTGACCAATTCAATGGCCCATTTATTCTCTCCTGTAAAACTTGCAACAGCGGCTCGCAATGCAACTGTTTTTCCGTAAAACGGCGATTGCTGCAGGGCGCTTTTTGGCACTTGGCGCTCCATTTCGTCCAGCCATATTGCCGCCTGACTCAACTTCCTTGTCCGATAATTGGCGTGCGCCAACATGTACCAAAACCCAATGCGGTACTGCACCGGTGCATCGTTCAAAGCACCCGTCGATATCAAATGCCCTGCGGTTTTGGTCAAGAAGGGCTCAAATCGGCTGTAGTCCTTTGCACTCACAGCGGCACTGCGCGCCATTTCAACAATGCGATACATGTATGCCACATCGCGCATCTCTTGATTGCTCAATCGCATGTGGGTGAAAATTTCGTGGGTGATGCGCTCCACATCCAACACCTTGCCCCGCAAACGGGCTTCACTCAACTCAAAGCGAATCATTCGATATGCAGTATTGAGCCGCTGCTCAGCCTCAAAACGTTGGGTGTTGGCCTTCCAGCGCTCCATGATTTCGGATCCTTGCAAATCCAAAACGTCCAATTGCTCAATCAAAGCGTGGTACAAGGTGTCGAGCTCACCAAATTGAAGCGTGCGTTGGAAATGCTTTTCGGCCTTTAAATAATAATACCGCGCCACCATCGGCACACCTCTCTCCATGGCAAAGGAAGCAATCACCAAATACATTCTTCCTTTGCTCTCCTCGGCATCATCGCCCGTCAATCGCTGGCGAAAAAGAAATGTCTGCAGCTCCAAGGTCAGTTGTTTTCGCAAGCTGTGGTACGCATTGGTATTGGACTCTTGGTCGGGATACAACTTCTTTCGCACCGCCAATGAGGTGGCTTCTGGATAACGCAGAATATGGGCAAACAATTGAGCGTCCTTCCGAGGTGGATGGGCCACCCCGAGAAAGGCTTTGAACTCCTTGATCTCCCGAGCGTTGAGTTGGTGTACGATTGATTCTAAAATATCCATGGCCTTATATTGATCTACGTTTACCCTATTCAAAAAAACCAACCAACAATACAACAGTTTGTTTTATAGGAATTTACAACAAATGTATAATATGTACATCCCATTGCAAACAAAATCTTCATCTACGTTTTTTCCGTTTTTCGATGATTGCACGTGTTCCTATCCCAACATTTTTGCTTCATGAAAAAAACATTGCAGCGATTTGTTCTTTTGCTTTTAAGGGGATTGGCCATAACCATCGGTCACATCCTATTTGATGTGCGCATCGCTGGAAAGGACAACATTCCCTCCAAAGGTGGCGCGCTGATCGTAGCCAATCACGTAAGTTATCTCGACTTTTTGCTCATCCTTATCGCATTGCCTCGCCATGCAAGCTTTGTGATGAATGCCGATGTTTATCCCAAGCCCCTGCTTCGCTTCTTCTTTGATACTGCGCGATGCATCCCGATCGCGCCTCGGGGTGGAAAAAACAACTTCGAAGATTTCAATGCAGTCGTGAGCCAACGCATCATCCACGGTGAAATCGTGGTGATCTTTGCCGAGGGCACCGTGACGCGCACCGGACAACTGCTCGAATTCAAAAAGGGCATTGAGCACATTGCCCGACTCATCCAACAACCGGTGATTCCCATTCAACTGTACAACGCTTCCGGGTCGCCCTTTACCTTCAAAGCTGGCATCCGAACCATGCAAAAAATTCGCTGGAACAATCTGCGAAGATCTGTTTTCACGCGCATTGGAAAGCCCATCTCGCCTCCCATTCTCGCTTTTGAGTTGCGGCAAAAAATCAAAGAATTGGAAGTCGAAAATCTCGAAGCTTACCTCGACCATACCGCCGAATTGCCAGAGACGCTTCACGCTGCAATTCACAAACAAAACAACTGTGGATGGAATATCCAGGGTCGACAAATTTCCTATATCGATTTGCGAAACAAATTGCGCGCTCTCGATCAATCGTTGAGCGATGTATTCTCCGATGCTCATTGCGTTGCTATTCTCGCCCCAAAGTCCATCGATAGCATGGCCATCATGTTGTGGTTGATGCTGCGCAGAATCACCATCGTACCCCTTCCCGAATCACTGAACAACGAAGAGCAATTGTTCGCCATCAACAAGAGCAAAGCAGATTGGCTCATTGCCACGCGCGATCTCAATTATACTCGTGTGGCGCCTACCGCAGATCAACTGATCTACATCGAAGACATTTGTTCCGCACAAATCAAAGGCACGCCTGTTCCTGTGGTCTGCCGCAATGCCAAACGTTTTCAGCAATCTGTCTTGAACCTTTTCAGAGCGCCGAAGACAAAAAATGAATTGGCTTTTGTTTTGTTTCAAAAACAAAAACTGCATTCCCCTTCTTGTACAGGGTTGTCCTACCGCAATCTTTCGGCGGTTATTCAAGGCCTGCGTCAAGTCTATTTTTTCGAAAAATCCACTGTTCAGCTCTCTGATCTCCCTCAATGCCATGCCCATGGCATTGTGATGGAACTGCTCTTGCCCTTGCTCCACGATATGGCGCTCCATGTGGCAACAACCGATGGGCCCGCACACAACTTCATTGAGCAATTGAAGCAACTCCAGCCATCCCTTGCCATCGCCACTCCTACGCAACTTGCTCATCTCGCTGATCTCGCTGCTCACCAAAATCTACCTTATCTCACCCACGTGTTTACCGCTGCTGTTTTGCCCAATGACCCATCTGTAACCGCATTGCGCGACAGAGGCATTGAGGTGTTTGTGTGCGCAGGGAGCAACGAAACATCATCTGTATTTGCCATTAATCTCAACGACTATATCGGTAAGGACATCGTGGGAAAAGGCATGCACCAAGAAAACCAAAACGCCAATAGCATCGGCAAAGCCCTACCGGGTGTAGCCATTCGCATTGCAAATGAAAACGGCGGCGAATGTCCCGTGGATGCCGTTGGATTGCTTTGGATCAAAGGACCGAGCGTGGCGCATATGCTGCATACGGATTCCGACTGCACACGTCGTCTACATGACGGTTGGCTCAACACCGAACTGGCCGCATCCATAGATAAACAAGGCTTTATCTCTATTCATTCATCAACTTACTAATCCTTCTCTGCTATGAAAAATCGTATTCCCTTTATCTTGGTTTGGTCGCGCGCCGGTCTCGCGATGCTTGTGCTTATGATCGGCATTGCCCAATGTTCGTGGGCCACCTACGCTGTCGCTTGGAGTATTCCATTGGCCGTGTTGACCGATGTGTTTGATGGCATTCTTGCCCGTCGTTGGGGCGTTTCGACCGAACAGCTTCGGCGGTTGGATAGTCAAATCGACATGTTCTATTGGTTGAGTTTGCTTGTCGCTTTCATGATTTTGGTACCGGGCGCAAATCAAATCTTTTGGCCCTGGATTGGCCTAGCTGTTATCGCCGAATCATCCTTGTACATCACCTCGCTAATTCGATTCGGCAAAGAGCCGTGCACCCATGCATTGTTGTCAAAAATGTGGTGCCTCGTGCTAGCCAGTTGTCTCTTTTATAGTTTCATTTTCGCCAATACCCATTGGATGAAGTTTGCGATGATCTCTGGCTATGTAGCTCAACTGGATGTTCTGCTCATTCTGTGCATACTCCCAAAATGGCAGCGCGACATACCCAGCAGCTATCATGCTTGGTTGCTGCGCCAAGGCAAATCCTTTGAACGCAACCCCTTGTTCAATGGTTAAATCCCATCGACCGGCTCGTCGCAATGCGCAGCAAAAACGCCCTCAACGGTGATCAATAAAACGCCAAGCCGTATTGGTGGCATAACGTTGTAAGCCGCCTCCAACCGCAGACTCATGGTTATACGACCACATTGACAATGCGCTTGGGCACAACTATCACTTTCTTGGGGGCCTTACCATCCAAATACTTTTGGGTTTGCTCGTTGTCCAAAACCGCTTTGGTCACCGCTTCTTGATCAAGCTGAATGCCCAAGGTGAGGAAGAACTTTGTTTTGCCATTGAACGATACCGGATATTCAAATTCGTCTGTTTCCAAATACTCCGCTTTCCATTCGGGCCACGATGCATCGCATACGCTGTCGGAATGGCCCATCAACTCCCACAATTCTTCAGCCAAATGGGGAGCATAGGGCGACAACAACACACACAACGGCTCAAGAACTTTTCGCTTGCTGCAATGCAAATCGGTCAGTTCATTGACGCATATCATCATATTGCTCACTACGGTGTTCCAAGAAAAGCGATTCAAATCCTCGGTGACACGTTTGATGGCATTGTGCAACACCTTCAATTCGTCGCGGGTGGGCTCTTCTTCCGAAATGCGCAGATTGCCCTCCTTGTCTTGGGCCAAACGCATCAGCTTGCGCAAAAAGTTGTGCACGCCATTGATGCCTTTGGTATCCCACGGTTTGCTCTGCTCTACCGGACCCAAAAACATCTCGTACATGCGCAGGGTATCGGCACCGAATTTTTCGCAGAGATCATCGGGATTGGCCACATTGAACCACCGTTTGGACATCTTATCGATGGCGTACGTGCAGGTGTATTTTCCAGATTCATTGAGAATAAACGTAGCATCTGCATATTCGGGCATCCATTGCTTAAAGCGTTCGGTATCCAAAACATCGTTGTCAACGAGTGAAATGTCTACATAAAGTTGTTGGGTATCAAATTCATCTTTGCGCTCTGATGTTACAAACTGATTGGTTCCAACAATTCGGTAA
>CANHSF010000201.1 GCA_947463065.1 Flavobacteriales bacterium
TCAAAGAAACAAGGGTCAAAATCTCTGCATAGGCCTTAAAACCTCTGGCGCAAACCGATTCCCCTTGTTTCTTGTGGAAGTATGATTAATGATAAATGTAGTCATTTGCAAACTAAAGGGCGCAGAGACGCGGAGACGAGCAGCGATGCAGGCAGAGATGCAATGGGGATGCACGTTAGCGTTCCAATAAGTCTCTGCGCTTTTGCGGTTGACCATTGAGCGAAGCGAACGTAACAACAGGTCGTCACACGGGAAGTTGGAAAAGACCCACTGCAGGGGGCAATCAGAAATGAAAGAGGCGCAAAAAATTGCGCCTCTATTTTTTTATGAATTCAATTTCAAAACGGCGAGGAAAGCCTCTTGCGGCACTTCAACGCTGCCGACTTGGCGCATGCGTTTTTTACCTTCTTTCTGTTTTTCCAAGAGTTTGCGTTTGCGGGAGATGTCACCACCATAACATTTGGCGGTTACGTCTTTGCGCAATGCACTCAAAGTTTCGCGGGCGATGATCTTGGCTCCAATTGACGCTTGCAATGCAATTTCGAACTGTTGACGAGGGATGAGCTCTTTGAGTTTGATGCAAATGCGTTTTCCCAAGTCGAAGGCATGATCGCGGTGAATCAAGGCCGACAAGGCATCCACTTGATCGCCGTTGAGGAGAATATCCATTTTTACCAAATCACTTTCTTTCAAACCCACAGGATGGTAATCGAAGGAAGCATAGCCCTTCGATATGGTTTTGAGGCGGTCGTAGAAATCGAATACGATCTCGGCGAGTGGCATCTCAAAGGTGAGTTCAACACGATCGGCGGTGAGATAGTTTTGGTTTTGCAACATCCCGCGCTTCGAAATACACAAGGTCATCACCGCACCGATGTATTCGCTTTTTGTGATGATCTGCGCTTTGATGAATGGCTCTTCTACGAAGTCGAGTTTGTTGGGATCGGGCAATTCACTGGGGTTGTGGATATCGATGATGTCGCCATTTTTGAGGTGAGCAACATAACTTACGTTGGGCACGGTAGTGATCACGGTCATGTTGAACTCGCGCTCCAATCGTTCTTGGATGATCTCCATGTGGAGCATGCCCAAAAAACCACATCGGAAACCGAATCCCAAGGCTGCCGAGCTTTCGGGTTCGAACACCAATGATGCATCGTTGAGTTGGAGTTTTTCCATGGAGGCACGCAGTTCCTCGTAATCGTCGGTATCAACGGGGTAAACACCAGCAAATACCATGGGTTTGACCTCTTCAAACCCGTGAATGGCCTCGGTACATGGATTCTCGAAAGTGGTGATGGTATCTCCGACCTTGACCTCGCTGGCGGTTTTGATACCACTGATGATATAACCGATATCGCCGGCGTATAAGGTTTGTTTAGGCTGAAAATCGAGTCCCATATTGCCCACTTCATCGGCACCGTACGCTGTATCGGTGCTCATGAATTTCACCTTTTGGTTTTTGCTGATCGAACCGTTGAAGATGCGGTAATAAGCGATGATTCCACGGAAGGAGTTGAACACCGAATCGAAAATCATGGCTTGCAGCGGGGCATTGGGATCTCCTTTTGGTGCAGGAATACGATCGCAAATCGCTTCTAGAATTTCGGGAACACCAAAACCCGTTTTACCGCTGGCATGGAGAATTTCGTCCCTTTCGCAACCGATGAGCTCCACGATTTGATCCTTGACCAACTCGGGCTCGGCATTGGGCAGATCCAATTTATTGAGCACCGGAATGATGGTGAGATCGTGTTCGAGGGCCAAATACAAGTTGGAGATGGTTTGGGCCTGAATACCTTGGGTGCTGTCGACGATGAGCAGCGCACCTTCGCAAGCCGAGATGGATCTGGACACTTCGTAGGAAAAATCGACGTGACCGGGCGTATCGATGAGATTGAGCACATACTTTTCACCCTTGTAGGTGTAATTCATTTGGATGGCGTGCGACTTGATGGTGATGCCCTTTTCGCGCTCGAGATCCATGTCGTCGAGGGTTTGGGCCACCAGTTTGCGTTCGTCCACGGTGCCAGTGACTTGCAATAGACGGTCGGCCAGGGTAGATTTACCGTGGTCGATGTGAGCGATGATGCAAAAATTGCGGATATTCTTCATTGTAATGAGCCTTTTGACGCGTTGGAGCGCTTGATTTTCCGAAAGGAGTGCGAAAATACGCCCGAAAGGCGTTCAACCCTATTAAAGAGCATGAAAAAAGGGAGTTGAGGATCCGACGGGGGGATTTTTGTGGAGCCTCATAAATTATCAAAAACCAGCCTCTGAATCCCCCGTCATTGGAACTTATGCCAGCAGAGCTTGCTTCCTTTTGGTTCTAGGCCGTAAACTTCAGAATCAAATGGACCAATTTTTACCTGACGAAAGCGACCACCCTTTGCTTTTTCGTCGATATGGCCGTCGTTGGGGTGGTTCACCGCGTCGTTGAAATGGTAAAGGCGGTTGGCCACGATATCCCCCTCGTCGTTGCGATCGTAGGTGTATGCGATGTTGTCGACATACGAATTGGGATCGACTTAGTCATGCGGATTGTTGGCAAAATCAGGGCTTTGCTCATACGCTGCATTGCGCAGGTTGGTATTGCTCTGATCGGCGCGGAGTTGCTTCAATATATTGCCATTGGCGTCATACGTAAAACTATTGTGGTACTTGGCGGGTGTTTCGGTCTGCGCCGACGCTCCGCTGCCCACTTGTCCTCCAGTGATCCCTCCCGAAGGCCCAGTAACTGCTATGGAAGTAAGACTCAGGTCGGACAAATCGCCTTCCATAGGTTGCATGCGTTCGGTGATGGAGGTGCCTTCGAGAAACGCATCATTTTTTTTTAACTTTCGTGGAAGTTCACAAGACCAAGTGTAGCTTCGCCGAACATTCTAAAACATCATTCCATGTACGGTGCTCTGCAAGCTCATCTTCAAAACGAATTGGAACAGATCAAACAAGACGGTCTTTACAAACGCGAACGTATCATCACTACACCCCAAGACGCGGTGATTCGCACCACCGAGGGCAAAGAGGTGATCAACTTTTGCGCAAACAACTACCTCGGTTTGAGCAGCCATCCGGTCGTGACCGAAGCCGCCAAAAAAGCCATCGATACGCACGGTTTCGGTATGAGTAGCGTGCGCTTCATCTGTGGCACTCAGGACATCCACAAAACGTTGGAAGAAAAAATTTCGCAGTTCCTTCACACCGACGACACCATTCTCTACGCAGCAGCCTTCGACGCCAATGGCGGTGTATTCGAACCCTTGCTCGGCGAACAGGATGCCATCATCAGCGATGCACTCAATCATGCCAGCATCATCGACGGGGTTCGCCTGTGCAAAGCCGCACGTTATCGCTACGAAAACAACAACATGGAAGACCTCGAAGCTCAATTGAAAGCTGCATCCGGTGCGCGCTTCAAGTTGATTGTCACCGATGGCGTCTTCTCCATGGACGGATATGTAGCCCAACTGGATAAAATCTGTGATTTAGCGGATCAATACGGTGCATTGGTCATGGTCGACGAATGCCATGCCACTGGCTTCATTGGTAAAACCGGGCGCGGCACCATCGAGCTCAAAAATGTACTCGGCCGCGTCGACATCATCACCGGCACTCTTGGTAAAGCTCTGGGTGGCGCCATGGGTGGATTCACATCGGGCCGCAAGGAAATCATCGAACTGCTGCGCCAACGCTCTCGTCCGTATCTCTTCAGCAATTCGCTCGCACCGAGCATTGTAGGCGCTAGTATTGCCGTTTTCGATATGCTCAGCTCCACCACTGCGCTTCGCGACAAACTCGACGCCAATATCCAACAATTCAAAACCGGCATCAAAAACGCTGGTTTCGACATCAAAGACGGTGACAGTGCGATCGTCCCTGTCATGCTTTACGATGCTAAACTCGCTCAACAATTCGCCGAAGCGCTCTTGGCCGAAGGCATCTACGTCATCGGATTTTTCTATCCGGTTGTACCCAAAAATCAAGCGCGCATTCGTGTTCAACTTTCGGCCGCTCACGAGCCAGCGCACATCGATCAAGCCATTGCAGCATTTACCAAAGTGGGGAAAATGTTGGGGGTTATTGGTTAGTTTTTAGTTTTTAGTTAGATTGGGATTCGGTGTTTAATTTGGGAGAGATTGAAAGTATTATCAGAAAATCAAGACATCCATATCATCGGCCAAGGTCTGGTGGGGAGTCTATTGGCTTGGCGCTTGATGGAAGAGGGGTACTCGCCCTTGGTCTTCGATAAAGGCCATGCCACAGCAAGCAGCATGGTCGCTGCTGGGATGTGGAATCCTGTGAACTTCAAACGCCTCAACGTGGGTCAACATCCCGAACAATATCTGGCGGCCATGCACAGCACTTACCCGCGATTGGAACATTGGCTTGGCACATCATTCTTCAAGCCGCTGCCCATTGCGCGCCTTTTCGATAGCCAAGAGGAAATCAACCAATGGGACATCCAATCGGCCTTGGGCAAGCTCTCTGCGCGTTATCTCACCCAAACCGACTATGCCGCTACACACCCTTCTGTCCGTCGGCCCCTTGGCGCGGGATTGGTCGCTGAAGGTGGTCGAGTGGATTTGCCAACCTTGCTCGAGGCCATGCGCCGCAAATTGGAAGAACGCGGTGCGCTGGTATCCAGTCATTATTCCTCCAACGAAACCGACGCCCTCGTGATTCACTGCACGGGGATGTCCATCGTGCAAGATCCTCTGTGGCACTGGCTTCCCATGGCACCCAACAAAGGCCAAGTGCTCACCGTGCGCATCAACGATTTTGACCCCACGCAGATTTATCATTTTGGGCGCTTCGTTGTTCCGCTCCACCACGACACCTATAAACTGGGCAGCACCTATGAGTTGCGTCCAACAGATACAACCCCTGATCCGAACGTGGCGCAAGAAATGCTCAACGATTATAGCGCCACCATTGATCGCCCATGCGAAGTGGTCGAACACCGTGCGGGCTACCGTCCCACCACCTACGATCGCATGCCCATTGTCGGTCCACATCCCCAAAACCCCAAGCATTATGTATGCAATGGTTTTGGCTCGCGAGGAGTGTATTATGCTCCCTTGTGCATCGAGCATTTGGTCGACCATCTGCTCCATGGCACAGCATTGCCCAAAGACATTTCCATCGCGCGCACCCTCAAGTTTTTTCCCTCCTCCTCCGTTACCGAGGCATAATCCCCAACTGGCCTGCAACAAACGTCGGCGCGACCCAAGATAATTTTCACGGGCATGAACAATTATTCACCGTTAGGGTGTTATACCTTTGACTTCAAAATCATACAACACATGTTGAACAAAAAAGTAGAAAAAGCGATCAACGATCAAATCAAGGTAGAAGCAGAGAGCAGTCAGGCGTATTTGGCCATGGCTTCGTGGGCGGAGAGCAAGGGTTTTCCGGGAACCGCTGCCTTTCTATATCTGCATAGCGACGAAGAGCGCATGCACATGCTCAAACTTATTAAATTTGTGAACGACCGCGGCGGTCAGGCCATTATACCGGCTACAACGGCACCGGCCAAAGATTACAAGACTTTGCAGAATGTATTCAAACTATTGTTGGATCACGAAACACACGTGACAGCAGAGATCAATGGCGTGGTAGATGTTTGTCTAAAAGAAAAGGACTACACCACACACAATTTCATGCA
>CANHSF010000202.1 GCA_947463065.1 Flavobacteriales bacterium
AAATGCAAAGGCAGGTCATTTATGTGAGTGCCACTCCTGCCGATTATGAGTTGGAAAAATCGGAAGGCGTGGTCATCGAACAGGTCGTGAGGCCAACCGGATTGTTGGATCCACCCATCGAAGTGCGTCCTTCGGTCAATCAAATCGACGATCTGATTGCAGAAATTCGCGCCACCATCAAAAAAGAAGAGCGGGTGTTGGTTACTACGCTGACCAAGCGCATGGCCGAAGAATTGGCCAACTACCTTGATCGTTTGAATATCGCTTGCCGCTACATCCACAGCGAGGTGCAGACCTTGGACCGCATTGAGATATTGCGCGATTTGCGCGAGGGCAAGTTCGATGTGTTGGTCGGCGTCAATCTGCTGCGCGAAGGATTGGACTTGCCCGAAGTGAGTTTGGTGGCGATCATGGATGCCGACAAAGAGGGCTTTTTGCGCAGCAATCGATCCTTGACACAAACCGCAGGGCGCGCCGCTCGAAATGTCAACGGTCGTGTGCTCATGTATGCCGACAAAATCACCGAAAGCATGCAACAAACCATCGACGAAACGGGCCGCCGCCGCGAAAAGCAAGTTGCTTACAACACTCTCCATGGCATTACCCCACAGCAAGTGAAGAAGGGCAATAAAACCATATTTGAACAAAGCGGCTTGATCGATGAACGCAAGAAGGCCTTGTACGAAGAGGTTTCCATTGCAGAAACCATTGCTGCTGACCCGTTGATCAAAACCATGAACGCGGAGCAATTGCGCAAAACCATCGAGCAAACCAAGAAAAACATGGAGCGCGCTGCAAAGGACATGGACTTCATGGAAGCGGCACGATTGCGCGACGAAATGTTTGCGTTGCAAAAAATGCTCGAAACAAGCCACACTTGATCCATTCCGCATAAATCCTCCACAACATGACACACATCATCATCATCATAGGTATAGCGCTGATCATTCTCGAGCGCATCATCCCGGACCAAAAACTGCCCGAAGTCAAAGGTTGGTGGCTGCGCGTGGTCATCATCAATGTGTTTCAAATAGGTATTTTGTTTTTGGGCAAATACACTTGGGACACTTGGTTTCATGGCAAGTCATTGTTTCATGCATCGCAGCATATGATCGCACCTGTTGCTGGATTTGTCGGCTATTTTGTCATCACCTTTTTTTATTATTGGTGGCATCGTTGGCGTCACACGGTCCAGTTTTTATGGTTGGCCATGCACCAAGTGCATCATAGTCCTCAGCGCATCGAAACCATCACTTCGTTTTACAAACACCCGCTAGAGATCATTTGCAATAGCATCATCATTGGTGCAGTCAATTTTACCCTCGTTGGATTGGACATGGATGCAGCGGCGTGGTCGTTGTTGTACGCCGCAGTGGGGGAGTACATCTACCATATGAATATCAAAACTCCGCATTGGATGGGCTATTTTTTCCAACGTCCCGAGATGCATCGTATTCATCATCAACGCGGAAAACATTACAACAACTTTTCGGATCTGCCCATGTGGGACATGCTTTTTGGCACCTACCACAATCCCAAAGAAATGAATACGGCTTGCGGCTACAAGCCCGAACGCGAAGAGCGGTTGTTGGATATGCTGCTGTTCAAAGACGTCAACACGCCTCGCAAATAAACCATGCGTAAGGCCCTCTACATCGCCGTTATTGTCATCGGTAGTTTGCAAATGATCGGTTACCTCACTGGTTTCAAACCCTTGCGCGGATTGGGTGCGGTGACCTGCAGCTCGCCTTTGCCTTTGGTGTTTGGCGAGGTCAAAGGGGTCGAAACCTATGCGGCTGATTTTTTTGTGCGCTACACTACCGCTGGTGGCCAGGATACGATGATCCAAATCACTCCCGAAATGTATTCGCAATTGCGTGGCCCATACAATCGACGCAATGTCTATGGCGCAGCGATTTCCTATGGTCCTGTGCTTCCCGAAAACATTTGGCAGCCGATTTTACAACACGGTATCTGCGATCGATCGTTGCTCCATGAAATGGGTTTGGATGCGACTGGTCGGAATTACGAGATTTTCATATCAACACGCACCGCGGGCAGTGACAGCACGTGGACATTGACGCCATCATGTTCAGAGTAAATACCATATCTGCAAAGGGTTTTGCTTGGTTTCGCTCGATTTTGGGCGTGTATTTGTGCATCCATTTTATTCCACTGATTCCTTATGCCGCCGAAGTTTGGGGCAATCATGGCCTATTGCCCGATGCGAGTGTCAATTTAACCTACGGCGTTCTGCCAGATGTACTCAGTCATCTCAGCGATGGGCAATTGTCGGCACTGATTGGCTTGCTTGCTGCATTGAGTTTGCTGCTTGCGAGTGGGTATGCCCGACCATGGGTGGCACTGCTGCTGTGGTTGGCGTGGGTGCTGTTGTTCAATCGAAACAACTTTATCGGCAATCCGTCGCTGGCATTTATCGGTTGGCTATTGTTGGTGTGTGCAGTTGTGCCCACGGGGGAGCGCCGCTGGTTGGATCGCCCGTCAAAAGCGGAATGGCACTTTCCCCGCATGCTCTTTGTTGCCGCATGGATCATCATGGCTGCGGCATATACCGTCAGCGGTTTGGACAAACTTAAAGCTCCCGGGTGGTGTGATGGTAGCGCTATGCACCACCTTTTGGTCAATCCTCTGGCGCGCCCTTCCGCTCTTCGCGAATGGATGTTGACCGCACCAGAATGGATATTGTCGGCAATGACTTACGCTGTTTTGTGCGTAGAGATCAGCTTTTTTCCTTTGGCTATCTTTACACGCACCCGCCGTTGGATTTGGCTCGCCATGGTACTCACACATTTGGGGATATTGGTGTTTGTGGACTTTGCTGATCTTACCCTTGGCATGCTCATGATCCATGTCTTCACCTACGATCCGCTCTGGTGGAAAGGGTCGTCCGCGCAGCATGCGGATTGAACTGAGGAACATGGCCCAAGTTAAGCCGTCTTGGTTTATCCATTGGTCAAAGGAATCCATAGGCGAGAGGTAGCTATTGCTGCTGTCCATGGGCTTCTGAAAGAGCATGCGTATATTGTTGCCATGGAACGATGGATATGCTTCATTTTCGCATTCGTGGCTGTATCGCGGTACTTTGGTCAAAAGCCCGAAGAAATCCACACAACGCCAGCAAAGACGGATAAAATAGCACTGCACGACGTCCTCGGCAATTGGTATCCTGAGGATTCACTGTATTCTCCTATTCGCTTTGTTGAAGTGCAAAAGGCTTTCGTTGAATTGATTGGTATAAAGCACGGTGTCAACAATTATGATTTTTCGATGATAAACGACAGCATTCGCGTCGAAGGAATGTGCATCAACTGGCCGCCCTATTATTGTTCCTTGCATTTGGTGAACACCACGTCGCTGGAAATCTCCTTCTTTGATTTTGATCATGTGGGGCGTTACGTGGTTCGGTACAATAGATAAAATGCAATGCGATGGACGTCATTTGGTGTTGTGCCAGAGTTTTGCAAGGGAGTTGGCCGTGCCGCCTTTTCAAAAAAGGGATGAGGAAGAAATCCATGCACGGCAGGCACCGAAAATTGAAAGACCGATTAAACAAAACCCCTGCAAGAGTGTATGATGATGGGTTATTTGCTCCATTGCCATTTGCGAAAACAGATCCGAGCGGTTTGCATGAAGCGTTGAAAAATATTGCAATTGCACAAAAAGGAGTGTGTATTTTTGCGGGCCGAAAAAGTTGGGTGAAATATGAGAGAGAGCAAAGGGGTGATCCAACAACAAAAACAAAGACAATTTGAGCGATTATGGAAAAGGAAACACGAATAACAAACAGCATTGCCGGTTTGCGCCAAGAAATCGTTGAACACAAGGTGTATTCGGCCATTCAGGACATGGACGATCTCAAGATTTTCATGCAGTACCATGTCTATGCCGTTTGGGATTTTATGTCGTTGTTGAAGTCGTTGCAGCGCAACTTGACGTGCACCACAATACCTTGGTTTCCGGTTGGATCGGCCGACACCCGCTATTTGATCAACGAAATTGTTTTGGGAGAAGAGTCGGATGTGGATCGCCTCGGTATTCGCAAAAGCCACTTCGAAATGTATTTGGATGCGATGCAGCAATGCGGAGCCGATACTTCAGAAATTGAAGGCTTTATTCAGCAACTGCCAGCCTCCAGCGAATTGAAGGCATCCTTTGCCAAAGCCGGAACCCCTCAGGAAGCCGCTGATTTCGTAGAATTCACTTTCCAAAAAATAGACGAGAACAAGAGCCACGTCTTGGCCGCAATTTTCACATACGGGCGCGAAGATCTTATTCCAGATATGTTCATGTCAATCGTAAACGACTTGGATCGTCGCTTGCCCGGCAGCATATCTGCGTTTAAATATTACCTCGAACGACACATCGAAGTGGATGGCGATCACCATAGCCACCTTGCGTTGCAAATGACCCAAAACCTTTGCAAACAGGACGATCGATTGTGGGACGAAGCGCACGATGCCGTGGTGGAATCGTTGAAGAAACGCAAACATCTTTGGGACGGGGCTTATCGGGCCATTCAGCAGCGTCGCCTCGTCGGATTGAACTGACGACTGTCCATTAGGCCAAGCAGATGAATCACGCATCGCAGGTCCTTTTGGCACTGGTGATCGCACAACGTTGGCATGGAATTTATTCGTGGGCATAGCATTTCAATGTATCATTGTGCCCGTAATCCACCGTTTATGAAAAATCGAATTTGTGTATTTTTTGTTGCAGCCACCGCATTGGTGTTGGTGCAATGCAAATCAAAAAAAGAAGCTGCCAAGCCCGCTGAAGTTGCCACGCGTAAAGAAGTTGAAAAGGGAGATCCCAGCAAGACATTGGACATCGACAATTCATACGTTTGGCCGGGGAGCACAGATCCATTTCGAATTCTCTCAGCCGAAGTCACCACTGCAGATTCTCTCGTTTTGGAAGTGGAATACGGCGGCGGATGCAAAGAACACGTGTTCAAATTGATCACCAACGGAATGCTCAAAAAAAGCATGCCTCCGCAATGCACGCTATACCTCGAACACGAAAGCAACGACGACATGTGCCGGGCCATGTTGCGCCAGAAATTGTCATTTTATATCGGAAACCTGGCCAAGAACGGCGAAACCATCGTGGTTCAGCTCAATGGGTTTGATTCTGTAAGTCCTCAGTTCATGCTCAATCCGCAAAAGAAGTAAGTTGGTTGTTGCCTAACTATAGCAACAATGAAATACCACATATTGATGGCCGATGTTCGCGATACAAGCGGCCGACGAAAAAACCCCAAGTGGGCCGGACTTTATCCAACGGTATTCAAAGAGGTCTTGGAAAGAGGTGTAATCACCATTTGACTGTTGTCCGGTATTTCTTCGTTATTGGTTGTATTTGGAACAATAAAACTGGGCACGCGCCTTTCCGATAACAAGGAAATGAAAAACGATTATTTTCTGATTGGCAATTTGAGCACCATTCTGCTCGCGGTGATCTACAGCAATTTGATTTTGCGCATCATGTGATACACTTGCCTGGCAGGAAACCGGCCGAATGATGTTTTCAACAGGCCGGCATTTCTCGATTTTGGTGCTTTCTGAAAACTCTTGCTCCAAAAAAAATCAACAATTGCCGCAACGTGGTTC
>CANHSF010000203.1 GCA_947463065.1 Flavobacteriales bacterium
AAAAAAAAAATCCCGATCGAACGGATCAGGATTTCATTTTTGAGCGGGAGACGAGACTCGAACTCGCGACCCTAACCTTGGCAAGGTTATGCTCTACCAACTGAGCTACTCCCGCTTGTGTTTTAGAACTTTTGAGGGCTGCAAATGTACACACAGTTCGATGATCTCCAAATTTTGAAAAGAATTTTTTTTTATTTTTTCAATATGCTTTGTAATTCAGTGTGTTGCATGATTCTTTTGGTGGCGCCAATGCTTTTTTCGACCAGCATCGCGCCTTTTTGACCCCGCAATCGGGTCGTGGAAAGTTCGGTCATGGCTGTGGTGATCGCTTTTGCCATATCGCTGGCTGTGGCACAGACGGTGGCCGCGTCTTGTTCGATCAATGCCACGGCTTCCGCGAATTTCTCATAACGGGGCCCAAAAAGAATGTACTTGCCCCAAGTGGCGGCTTCCAGGGTGTTGTGTATGCCTTTGCCAAAGCCGCCTCCAATCACCACCACGTTGGCATACTGGTATATGGCTGACAATATCCCTGTCGCATTGACCAAAAGGATATTGCCTTCGGTCGTGCCGGGTGTCAGTTGGCTGTACAGAACGGCTCCTGAAATTTCATTCGACTGCCGCTGCATTTCGGCTGAGTCCACCTCATGCGGAACCAATATGATCTTCCAATCGCGGTGCTGCTGCCCCAACGCAAGGGCTAAGCTGGCCTCTGGTTTCCAAGCGCTGCCCACCACCAGCACCGGTGCTTGGCCGCACCACGTGGCGATGGCCTCTAAACTGGGGGCGTTTTGGCGAATGGTATGCACACGGTCAAATCGGGTATCGCCGGTTTGTGTCACCGATTCAATGCCCACCGATTGCAGCAAACGCATCGTTTCGTCGTCCTGCACGAAAAAGTGATTCACCCTGCGGAGGGTTTTTTGCCACCACCATCCCAATCGTCCAAAAAAGCGTTGGTTGTGCCTGAGTTTTGCCGATACCAAGAAAATCGGGACACCTGCTTCTTGCAAGGCCTTGTACCAATTCACCCAATATTCATATTTGACAATGCACACTGCAGATGGCTCCAACGCCTGGACCGTGGCTTTCATGGTTTTGAATCGATCAAAGGGCAAGTAAAAAACTCCATCGACATGGCCGTAGTTCTTGCGAATTTCATACCCGCTGGGCGAAAAAAAAGTCAACAACAACCGGTGCTGCGGATGCTGTTGGCGGATTTCCTCGATCAGGTTGCGCCCTTGCTCGAATTCGCCCAGCGAGGCGCAATGGAACCAAATGAGCGAGCCCTGATGTTGTGCGCGCCATTCGTGGAGCCGATGAAGAAGGTTTGCTCGGCCAGCTATTGCGAGCCGTGCTTTGGGATGAAATGGCGCAACAGACCGAATAGCGCATTCGAACCCCCACATGGCCAAATTATACATCCATTGGATCATAGCGCAAAGGAACGGCTTTTTGGGATGGAATACAGCAGTGCGCGATTCCCCGCGATTTGAAAATGACGCAATGGCTGCAAAGGTTTGCTCACGACCGGAAAATCAATAGTAATAGAAACCATTCGACAAGCGCTTGTACAAATGCAATGTCCAACCTGCGCGTATGCCGCCCAATGCATCAAAGCGTTTGGCATTGCCGGGTTCGCGGGTGTCGAAGTAGATGGGGCGACGGCCTTGGGTAAAGCCCTGCCAAGCCTCCAATCCGACATAGAAATTGACGAGACGATTGTTGCTCATGTGAAAATATCCAACAAACTGGTGCAAAGCCAAGCCATTGCTCAAGCGATCGTAGCCTTTGAGGTATTCTCCCTCGAGCTGCGGGATCTCATTTTCCTGATGCTCAATGCGGATTTTGTGTTGCATAAAACCAACGCCTCCAAAGGCCAAGATGCCGCTGTTTTTGTTGGGCCCGATGACATCAAAAAGCCGTCCTCCGTCCAAGGTGATCATGTAACCGCGTTGTTGGATGGAAATTTTGGACAACTGTCCTTGGATGTCCATGATGTACCCGCCTTCGATGGTGAGGTTCGACATCAAACCTGGTTCAATCACTCGATTGCCAAATTGATACGTGGCCTGAATGCCGTAATACCAATTTGTTTTGCTTTTGATGTGAAATCCAATGCCGATATTGCTGCTGTTGCCAAATCGATCGACCATTTCTCCTCCAGGCAAGTGAAAGGCGTAGCTGATGGAAACGTGTGGATCGAACAATGACGAATCGCGAACAGCATTCTGTGCGCTAGCAACGGAACTCAGGGCGAAAAAAAGTGCAATGAAGATACTGCGAATCATGGGTCCAAGGTAAATCGGATTTCATGCTCTTCATCCCATGCGATCGTTTTTTAGTCGAAAAGTTTTTTGTTTTATCTCCGCTCCATGTGCTTTCGCTCAAAATACCATCCGATGAAGAATTGCCTTCGGGATCTGCTTGGCATCGTTATCTTCGCGCTGATGAAAACGCATTTAATTACCGGCGCCTGTGGATTTGTTGGGCGCAACATGGTCAAAAGACTGCTCGCTTCGACCGCAGATCACATTGTTGGTGTCGACAATTTGATGGTGGGCAAGCATCCGGATACGTGGCTCGATATGCCCAAAACCAACGAAGGCGAGGGATTTGCTATTTATGGCCATCGGTTTTTGTTTATTCAAAACGATGCCCGAAAGGTGATTCAGGGATTACAAGAAAACGAATCGCTGTTTGCCGATCGGTATGGTTTTCAGGCCACACGCATCGCCGATGTTTTTCATTTTGCTGCCATTGTTGGTGGCCGAGCCATGATCGATGGCGATCCGCTGGCGGTGGCGCTCGATTTGGCCATCGACGCCGAATTGTTTTATTGGGCATGCCGTTACAAGCCAGATCGACTGCTTTATCCAAGCAGCAGTGCAGCTTATCCGGTGGACTTGCAATCCGAATCCAACACGGTTCAATTGCGGGAGTCGGACATCGACTTTAAACGCATGGGCCAGCCCGATATGACCTACGGATGGACCAAACTCACGGGTGAATTTCTCGCCAAGATTGCAGCAGAGCATTACGGCGTCAAGGTGACGTGCATCCGACCGTTTAGCGGTTATGGTGAAGATCAAGACTTGACCTATCCTGTTCCGGCGATTGCGGCGCGCGCTGCCAAACGAGAGTGGCCTTTCCAAGTTTGGGGAACCGGATACCAAGGACGCGATTTCGTCCACATCGACGATGTCTTGGATTGCATCTTGTTGGCCATGGATCATATTCACGATGGAACAGCGATCAACATCGGTACCGGCAAGTTGACCAGCTTCCGCGAACTCATTGCCATCTTCACCTCCTTTGCAGGTTATGAACCTCCAATAGAGGCGTTGACCGACAAGCCCGTGGGAGTGCACTCGCGCTATTGCAACATGGAATTTGTTGAGCAGCGTTTGGGGTGGAAGGCAAAAATAAGTTTGGAGGAGGGCATGCGAAGAGTCTACGACGCAGCGCTTGTGGCCTTGGCCCAATCTGAGCAGCTTTGACGCAAATCATTGTTGGATCCGAGCATCTAGTGTAACTTGCGCCTGTATACGTTTTTGATTCATTATGAGCGCAAAACCCAAATTGGTGTGTTTCGGTCCTGGACCTCGTTTCAAAGGGGGCATTCAAAATTATAACACGTCTTTGGCGTTGGCGCTCGATTCCGCCGGTTGCGATGTCACCATTGTGAGTTGGACACAGCAATATCCTGCCATTATTCCTAGGGAATTCGTTGATAAAAGCAGCACCACGGATCTTTTGGAAGGAAGTGGGGTCAAAGTCGTCTACCTCACCAATTACAACAATCCGGTTACGTGGCAACAAACCGTGGATTATATCCGCAGCTTGCAACCGCAAAAGGTCATTTTTCAATGGAGCATCGCCTTGCAGGGCTTGCCCATCGGCTATATGGTGAGGCGTTTGGCCAAAAGCGGTATTGAAGTGATCATGGACCTGCATTTCGTTATCCAAAAAGAAAATGCATCGCTTGATCAATGGCTCACCCGAAGGGGCATTCGGTATGCGCAAACCTATATTGTGCACGCGTTCAAAACCTACCAAGAACTGCAGCAGCTTTTTCCCAAAACTGATTTTTCGCTGACGGAATCCGGCGAGCGCACTGGGACAGGTAAGCAGGTAATCAAATTGTTTCATCCGATTTATGACTTGTTCAAACCCCGGACTGATTTTGATGTTGAAGCGTTCAAAAAAGAGCAGGGATTGCGTCAACATGTCTTTCTGTTTTTCGGATTTATTCGCAAGTACAAGGGCCTGCACCAAGCCATTGAAGCGTTTGCACAGGTGGCCCAACAGCGCGATGATGTCAGCTTTTTAATCTGTGGCGAATCCTTTTGGCACACCTTGGATGCCAAGTCGTGGAGCACACGAATGAAGCAGTTTTTATTCAATGCTGCTAAATCTATTTTTTTGAAAAAACAAGACGATGAACGCTTATACAGGCCTTTGGATTTGATCCAAAAATTGGGCATCGAAGACCGTTGCGTCGTGTTCAATTCATTTATTCCGAATGAAGATGTACACCGGTATTTTCAATCTGCAGATGCGGCTGTTTTATATTATTTGACGGCCACGCCAAGCGGTATCGAATCGCTGAGCTACAACTTCAAATTGCCGCTATTGGCCACGGCTGTGGGGCATTTCCCTGAGACTATTCGCGACGGGTTCAACGGTTATCTCGCTCGTCCAGGCGATGTGCAGGATATGGCGGCTCAAATGATTCGTTTTCTCAATCACCCGATCGATCGCGCCAATGTAGCCGCTGCAACAGCGAATATGAGTTGGTCGAATTATGCCAAGGCCATTTTGAATTCTTAATTTTACTTCGAACATGAAAATCAACGACATCAGCACCGACCGCATCGACTATGGTCTAGGCCGACTCGAAAGGGACGATTTGAACGCATCGCCCATTGCGCAATTGACCCTTTGGTTGACTCATGCCCGTCAAGCCGAAATCAAGGATTACAATGCCTTTGCGCTATCTACAATGGACTATGATGGGTTTCCCAGTTCGCGCATAGTCTTGCTTCGGGATTGCGATGAGCAGGGGCTCACTTTTTTTACCAACTACAACAGTGAAAAGGGGCAAAATATCGAGCGAAAAAACAAGGTCTGTCTAAATTTTTTTTGGTCCACTCTGGAGCGGCAAGTCCGAATTTGGGGCTGGGCGGAGAAGGTCACCGAGGCCGAAAGCGATGCCTATTTTGCATCTCGTCCAAGGGAGAGTCAAATCGGCGCTTGGGCTTCACAACAAAGTGAAGTGCTGAGCGATCGTTCGGTTTTGGACCAAGCCGTTCAAGCGTGTTCAGATCGTTTTCAAAACGGCGATGTTCCAAGGCCTCCACATTGGGGTGGGTTTCGCATTCGCCCCCAAAAGTTTGAGTTCTGGCAAGGGCGCAGCAGCCGTCTGCACGATCGTTTCGTCTATACGCTGCAGGATGCGCAATGGAGCATTCAACGGCTTAATCCTTAATCGGAATTACATCGCACCAAACGGTTGCTGCCATCGATGGTTGAATTCTGTAGCTTGGCCTATTGTCTGAGATCACTACTGTCTGCCACTACTCAAAATATTCGTAGGCATCGATGAGATCGAGGTAGGCGCC
>CANHSF010000204.1 GCA_947463065.1 Flavobacteriales bacterium
CAATCATCTCCTTCTCCACAATCAAAAAAAAGCCCCAACGAAGGACAATGCTCTTCGGTGACTGAGCGTAGACGAAGGCCCGAGTGCACTGAGCTTATCCTGAGCCACCATACCTCATTGCCTATTCAACCCAAATGACTTTATTCGCACAGAAGCTTCTTGAAAATGCTTGTGCAAACATTTAATTACTTGCTGAATGTTTGATGTTGCCAAACGCCTTCAATTTCTACACTCAAGGTATATAGTCCAACTGGCAAGTTCGCGATATTCAATTCTTGGGCAACAAAACGGTCTTGTGCAACAAGTCGACCTGTGCTGTCTGTCAAGCGGTAGTTTAATCCGTTAAGACTTCTTTCTCCCTTGAATTGAATTCGGTCTGCCGCTGGATTTGGATAGATCAACCATTCGGTGGTGCTGACCTCTGCAACATTGCTGGTGCTGCCTTCAACGATCGTCAAATGGGTATTGATCGATGGATTGTAGATCACATCTTCAATGCCGCTGGGCCAGCACACGCGAATGCTCTCAATTTCGGTGTCTTGTGCCAATCCAAAATGGGCGTTCAAAGTCTGCATGGGGCTAAACGCTTGCGCGCTGCGCACATCGCGGATTTGCGAGCCCATCGCACTATTTACTGTGATGCGCGCACCGATACCGTTTTTGTTGCTCTCCGTACCGACGGTGCTCACGATAAGCCAGTTGTTGCCTTCCATGGTATTGTAATAGATCGTACCATTTTCAAAAAAGTCCAAGTAACCGTCGTGGTTCAAGTCGCCTGCTGGTCCAGCATAAAAAGGGCTTGCAGATGGGGTAAAGGTCATGTCGCCATTGTTGATCATGATCACGCTGCCCAATCCGATCATGTCCACATATCCATCATTGTTGAAATCGCCAGGGAAGTTTTCGATGCCAGTGGTAGGAATTTCTCCAATTCCAGATCCTTCGGTAATATTGGTAAAGGTGCCATCGCCATTGTTGAGGTAGAATTTGTGGCTACCGTTCCAAGTGCTTGAAGCGCCGATCACTGCATCCATATCGCCATCGTTGTCGTAGTCGGCCCAAGCCGAAGACCACGATTCGGTGCCATCGTTGATGCCTGCAGCTGGAGCAATGCTGGTGAAGTTGCCGTTGCCATCGTTGCGGTGCAATTGATCAATGTTGTCGCTGCCGCATTTGGCGATGAACAAATCCATATCGCAGTCGTTGTCGTAATCCACCCAAACCGAACCGTAGTTGCCGGCGTTTTCGCCCAGTCCTCCTTGGTGATACGTAAATCCTCCATTGCCATCAGAAAGATAATAGACGTTGGCATCCACGTCGTGGCATACGTAGGCATCCAAAATGCCATCGTTGTTGATGTCGATCATATTGGTGCGTTGCGAGAAGATGTATTCGTTGTCGCTGTAGTGGCTGTATCCTGTGCCGTCGTCGTTGGCCATGATGATACTCGCTCCGCTTCCGCCTCCATACAAGAGGTCGTTGTATCCATTGTTGTCCAAATCTCCCGCTGCGATGCTCCAAGAGGGCGAGTTGGTCACATTGCCTGCATTGAAGGTAGCGCTGGTGAAACTGGCATCGTTTTGTTGATAGCGAATAGTAATGTTGTTGCCACTTACAAATACCACATCGTCCAAGTGATCGTTGTTCATGTCCACAATGCACTCGCTGAATCCATCGCCAGTGAGGGTTTGCGCATCAAAGGTGACAATGGTCGGATAGTCGGATCCACCGCCACCTCCGCCACCGCCACCACCGCCGCCACCGGAGTTGTCTGGCTCACCTTGGTAAACTTCAAATTCAACAGGAGAAGTATTGATGGCTCCGCCCCAGTAGGTGTCAAAAACAATGTAATACGTGGTGCCTGCTATTGCCTGGAATATGGCGTCCGACAGAAAATTTCCACCGGTGTCATCACCAAAGCCTTCGCAAAGCAAGTTGCCACACGTGCCCGAAAACACACTGATGCGGGTGTCTAGACCGGCATTGGAAGCAAGGTGGGTAGATACGGTCATGATGGTGTCATACGTAGCGGTAAAAGAATACCACGAGAATAGTTCAGCGCCTTGCAGGGCCATGCAATGATTGGGCAGGGGAATCTCGTTGCCGGTAATGGTTGCTCCATCGTTGATGCCCTCAACGGCAGCAAGCGCATTGGTACAGGATTCTTGTGCTTGGGCGAGCGAACTCATCGCAAGCATAATGAAAGTGAGTAATTGGTTTGGTTTCATGACTATAGGTATTGATTAAAACATTTAGTTGCAGGCTGGTGATAAACCGCTGATGTATTCTTCCATCATGTCGACGGCTTCTTCGTGAATGATGGTTCTGCCCATCAAGGGCATGCGGTATTGTTGTTCATTGGTATTCATGCGGTAGTACATCACAGATCGATTGATGTTGCCACGTGCGATGATGTGCGTGAGGTTGTTGCTGATAAATTCTTGCGGGGTCTGACATACTCCCAATTGATCGGCGTTGCCGGTTTCGTTGAATTCCAATCGCAATGGCCGGTAGTAGCAATGGCCCTCATCGCGATGGCAGTAGGAACAGTTGGCGTCGAGATACGACCGAACGCGCAATTCAAGATCCTGCGATGGGTCGGTCCAATCCACGGTAGATACAATGGAGAACGGAACATCGCCCGTGAGGTAACCCACTTCTTGCCATTTCGTCAATTGGTTCTTGGCGCCGTCCAAATAGCTATATACCTTGTTCAGATTTTGTGGCTTTGGTCCAATGGGCATGTTTTGGCCATTCGATTTATGGCAGGTGAAACACTCGACATCCGAAGGGATTCTGAAGGTTACACTTTTTTCTGTGCCATCGTCATGCACCCAATTCACAGGCACATAGGAACCGTCGAGGCTATATACAGCTTCGGTTTGATCTTCGTTCCAGATGTAGTCGGCAAATATCCACGTGCCGTTTTTTCGAATCAACAAGCGGGTTTCCAATATGCGGCGCTCATCTTCAGGCAACACATGGTCGTAATAGAAGTTTTTGATCAACACCGTGCCATCGGGAAATTGCAGCAGATTGTCGTCGCCGGCATAAGTGGCGCTCACCCCTTCTGGCATCCATACAAATCGGCTTTTGTGCGCATAGTCGCTGAACAATGGCGTGATGGGTTCGTAAGGCAAAACGCGATCATTGGGCACCAAACTGCTCATAGTGCCGGTGAAAAAACGGTAATCGCTGAGCTTTGCATAAGGCACTTCGTCCATATCAAACACCACATCGGTGTTGGGCGGCGCTGGGACAGGCGGCTCATCTTCTTCGTCCTTTTTACAGGTCATCAAGAAGACACCCATAGCCATGAGCAGTACCGTCAGTGCGTATCGTTGTGTGATTGCCATAAATTTTCCTTACACTATTGATTGACGAAGGTAAGATACGATTTCCTTGGGTCGGGTTGCACCATTATTTGTTCAATTGGGGGTAATTCTTGTGTTTTTGTATCAATGTGGTGCGGTCAAATGGATTGCACATCCTGCGATCCATTTGCAGGCAATAGGTCGATTGGTAAGGGGTCAAGGCTTTTTTACAAGCGGTTCAGCAGTGTGCGCAACCAACAACACTTTGGATTCCTGATGGGGCGGGGCTGGGCAGGGATATTTCGCTGGGCGGTTTGGTGCAGCCATCTTGAAAAAAATTCTCAAGCTGCCAATTCATGCGGAAACTTGCATGAAATGACGCCTCTTCAGTAGTATTTTCGCACCGCTCAATCGGGTTGTCCGACGAAATACTTGTTATTATGACCATCTCTTATCAATGGCTTCGCCAATACATCCATACTGCTCTAAATGCCGAACAAATCGCAGAGGTACTGACTTCGATCGGTTTGGAAGTCGAATCCCTTGACCAGGTGGACGCTGTTCCCGGCGGCCTCAATGGAGTGGTGGTGGGCGAGGTCATCACCTGCGAAAAACATCCCGATGCCGATCGCTTGCGTTTGACAACCGTCCGCGTCGATGATGGTGAGCCCCTGCAAATTGTGTGCGGTGCTCCCAACGTGGCGGCTGGCCAAAAGGTATTGGTGGCGACCATCGGAACTAAAATTTATCCAACCGAGGGCGAGCCGTTTGTGATCAAAAAGGGCAAAATTCGTGGAGCCGAATCCCACGGCATGATCTGCGCCGAAGACGAGTTGGGCTTGGGGCAATCGCACGACGGCATCATGATTTTGAATCCCGATGCGGTGGTGGGGACTCCCGCTGCAGCGCATCTTGGTTTGGAGTCCGATGTGGCCATTTCCATTGGTCTGACTCCCAATCGAACCGATGCATTCTCTCATTTTGGTGTGGCCCGCGATCTGTATGCGGCTCTGCGCAATATGCCGGGCAGCTTGGACACTGCTGCGGTGTTGCAACCGGTAGCGCCGCCCTCCATGGCTACCAACCACACGCCTTGCCCCATTCAGTTGCATGTCGCCGATTCGGATTTGGCAAGTTCGTACATGGGCATTGTCATGGATGGTATTCAAGTAGGACCTTCGCCTGAGTGGCTGCGCAAACGCTTGGCCACCATCGGGGTCAAGTCCATCAATACAATCGTCGACATCACCAACTTTGTGCAGCATGAGCTGGGCCAACCCGTGCATGCCTTCGATGCCGACCGCATTCGGGGTCGGGCCATCCAAGTGCGCATGGCCAACGAGGGCGAGTCATTGATCACATTGGATAACACCGATCGCAAGCTTTCCGATGCCGACTTGGTCATTGCCGATGCCGATGGTCCCATTTGTTTGGCAGGTGTTCTAGGCGGATTGGACAGCGGTGTGAGCAATGCAACGACCTCGGTATTCATCGAGTCGGCTTGTTTTAATCCGGTAGTGGTGCGCAAAACGGCTCGCCGACATACCCTCAACACGGATGCATCGTTCCGTTTCGAACGCGGCACCGATCCGCGAATGCCACAATTGGCTTTGCAACGCACGGTGGAATTGATTGCCCAATGGGCCGGTGGTCGCATCGCTTGTGCTCCGGCCATCGCCATCAACGAGGTACCCGAGCCGGCAAGAATATCCACCTCATTGGGTTATATCCAACAGTTGATTGGCCACCCCATTCCGACCGATAACATATTGTCCATTTTCAAGGATCTCGATATTCTTGTCCTGAAGCAGGAGCATGGTCAGTTGGAGTTGGAATTGCCGCTGTACCGAACGGACGTTCGGCGACCCGCAGATGTGGTCGAAGAGGTTTTGCGCATTTATGGATACAACCATATTCCTTTTCCAAAGGGGTTGCGCACATCGCTGAGTTTTCCTTCGCAACCGGATCCTGAAGCTGTTCAACGCAAAGTCGCAGACGCACTGTGTTCAATGGGTTTTCATGAAACCATGAGCATGTCGCTTACGAAAGCGACTTACGCCGATTTGGTTGCCGACGAGGCTTATAGCCAAGCCCGAGCAGTGTCCATTCTCAATCCTTTAAGCGGCGATTTGGCGCATCTCCGCACCACGTTGTTGTATTCGGGGTTGGAGAATTTGGCCTACAACCAAAATCACCGTCAAACGGATTTGCGCTTGTTTGAATTTGGCAAAGAATACCGCACCAAAGAACAACGTTATTTTGAGGAGTTGCACCTGGCCTTGTTTATCGCCGGTCGTCGCCACA
>CANHSF010000205.1 GCA_947463065.1 Flavobacteriales bacterium
AGGCGTTTGAAGAAAAGTTGGATCCGCAGATGTTTTTTCGCATTCACAAATCGTTCATCATCAACATCGCGCATCACCTCAAGGAGTTTAACCGCACCGAAGGAAATATGGCCATCTTGAGCAACGGAGCGCAGGTACCGGTAAGCCGCAGAAAGCTGCAAGAATTTTTGGATCGCTTAACTGCCTCGGATCATTGATGAAGGCGACAAGCTCTATACCACATACCGTATACCGAATGAAAATTCGGTTTTTGTTGTTTTTGTGCATGTGGTGCGCTGTTGCCGTGCAGGCTCAGCAATACAGTTATTTGGAGTATGGTTTGAAAGAGGGGCTGGTGCAGTCGCAGGTCAAGACCCTGTTTCAAGACAACAAAGGGTTTTTGTGGGCAGGCACGGTTGGTGGTGTTTCACGGTTCGATGGACGCACGTTCAAGAACTACACCCGCCAGGAGGGGTTGCTGGCCAATCAGGTCAACGTCATAATACAATCGGCATCAGGCGCCGTGATTTTGGGCGGCAATGGCAACATATCCTTCGTGGATGGAATAGGCATACGCAATGTGGTATTGCCGGAACCTCTGGACGATGCTACGGTCAACGCACTGTATGAACAGGGCAATGCGCTTTGGGTGGGCACAGAGAAGGGGCTATGTGTGCTGGAAGGCGACAAGATAACCATACACGCCTCCGTCTTGGGCGATGCACACATCAAAAGTATATTGCCCCAGTCAATGGGTGCAGCGCTCATGGTGTTGACCAAAGAGCGATTGTATCGATTGCAAGACGGACGAGTGGAGGTGCATTATTCTCCTACCATGAGCAGCACGCAGTTTTTTGACATGGCACATGCTGAGTCTGGATCGCTATGGTTGGCTACCAAAGGCGAAGGATTGATTAAGTTGTCGGCCGATGGTTTGCGCGCACAGAACTTTTTGGAGCATACAGAGCTGTTCACCACCAACATTACTTCCGTTGTCCCCGACGGCATTGGTAATTTGTGGTTGTCGAGTCGAAATGGTTTTTTTCGTTTTGATGGGCGCCAGTTCGAAGCGTTTGATCAATCGAATGGCTTGGAGGTTACCGATGTGCGCGATCTTTTGATTGACCGCGAGGGCAATGTCTGGATTGCAACTTATGGAGGAGGAATGTGTCGTTTGGCCTCCCGTGCCATGGTCAGTTATACCAAGCGCGATGGACTGCTGAGCAACGCTGTAATGTCTGTGTTGGACGATGATCAGTCGGGTTATTGGCTCAGTACATTTGATGCGGGTTTGCACCGTTTGCAAGGCGACACCATTGTCGCCGTTCAAACAGCAGCGCGAAATTCGCGCACATGGTGCTCAATGCGCGACAGTTCAGGGCAGTTCTGGTTTGGCACCAGCGACGGGTTGTTGCAATACAATGGCACGTGGAAGCTGTGGTCCAAGGAGGATGGATTGCAGGACAATTTGATATTGTCTTTGTTGGAAGATGCATCGGGACGCATATGGGTGGGAACTTCGAAGGGAGTCAGTTGGTTTGAGCGAGGCATTTTGCAACCGGTTGACTTACCGGGGGCGCCCACCAAACGCATTCGCAGCATGGCTTTGGATAAGAGTGGCCAAGTTTGGATGGCTGCTTTGGATGGCGTATATCGCTATGCGAATGGCACATTTCAACACTTTGATGTAGCCTCTGGACTTGCTGAATCATCCACCTATTGCATTGCCATTGATCCCCACAATCGCCCATGGGTGGGAACAGCCTTTGGGTTATGCATGTGGAACAACGACCGCTTTGAATCCCGCCTCATCTCAACGATCAATGGCGGCAATGTCATCAATTTTATTCATTTTCACAAAGGCCGGGTGTGGCTGGGTACCAACGAGGGGATATTTATGGCAACAGTGCGCGAAGCGCTGGGCTTAGCGCAGTACCAATTGACCCATTACGATATGGACGATGGATTGGTGAGCGACGAAACCAATCTCAATAGTGCCTATACAGATCAATTGGGACGTTTGTGGTTTGGAACTTCCGAAGGACTTATGCTCATGCCCTTTGATGGATTGGAGCGTTCGGCCCTATCCATTCCAAGTATCGTATTGTACGATCTTCAGATCAATTTGACGCCACAGAATTGGGCGAATTATGGCTTGCCGCGCGAAGCTGCGAGTGGATTGCCGATCGGGCTTGACCTAAGCCATCAGCAAAATGATTTGACCTTCTACTTCACAGGAGTTTCGGTGATGTATCCGAAATTGGTGGAATATCAATACATGCTCGAAGGGTTGGATGACGATTGGAAGCCGGTTACACCCAATGCATTTGCCACCTACAGTGCATTGCCTCACCGGAACTATACTTTTGTGGTTAGGGCGCGCTACAAGGAAGGGGAATGGAGCGAACCGGTGCGTTATTCGTTTGGAATTCGCGCGCCATTTTGGTTGCGGTGGTGGTTCATTTTAATGGAGATAGCAGCAGTGGCAGCTATCCTATTGGGGCTGTGGTACAACCGCAGTAGAGTGCTCAAGGCGCGCCGCGAAAAGGAGATGTTTGAAATGCGCAACAGGATGCTGGCTTTGGAGCAACAATCGCTCAATAGCAGTATGAATCGGCACTTTATTTTTAATGCGTTGAACAGCATCCAGTATTACATCAACCGACAAGACAGATTGGCTGCCAACAAGTATTTGAGCGATTTTGCACGACTGATTCGCAAGAACCTCGATAGTAGCCAAGACAATTTGACCACGCTCGGCGATGAGATCGAGCGCTTGGAGATTTATTTGCGGTTGGAGCATATGCGATTCAAGGACAAATTTGAATACACAGTGGAAGTCGACCCGGCCCTTTCACGGGAGCGAATCAAGGTACCTGCCATGCTGATTCAGCCGTTTTTGGAAAACAGCATTTGGCACGGCTTGTTGCCAAAAGACGATGGCGAGGTGGGCCGATTGATAGTGCGTTTTTGCCTCGTAAACGGACATGTTGAGCTTGAAATCATGGACAATGGCATTGGCATCGAAAACAGCTTGAAGCAGAAAACCGGTGCAGACCATCACATTTCCAAAGGCATGGAAATAACACAAAGCCGGATAGACTTGATAAAAAAGAGCACTGGGAAGACGATAGAACTCATTGGCCCTGAAGATATTAGGGGTTTGGACGGGCGTTCCAAGGGCACAATTGTCAAAATCAAATTATCTGAAGATTTTCACGAACTTTTTTGACGAAAGTCTTGTATAAATCAATAGTTTACCTATATTTGTATGTGCAATAAGAATAGCTCATGACGAAGTGGATCAAAAATATCTTGAATGTACTCGCAATCATCATTGTGTTGGCTTCTTGTTCCAAAGAGGCTGTAATGGATGATATGGGTGAGGAGATCAAGGTCCACCGTGTAGAAGCTTCGGACGAGGCTCCAAGCGGTGAGGCGGGAATCGCAGGTTCTGGTGCAGGTGGTACTGAAACAGAACAAGACATTTCCGACGACGATGACGAAGAGGACGATGATGATCTCGAAGACATTTCAGATGACGACGATGAGGAGGACGACGATGAGGCCGAAACAGTCAAAGGAAGAAAGTAATCATTACGAATAAATAGAAAGGAGCATGGCTCCTTTTTTTTGTGCCAAGAGGTCTTCTGATCAATGCATTGAGCGGCTCAATGCCACGCACCTCAGCGCGCGTGGATGGGCCAAACGCTTGCCACGTCGGCACATTGAAGTTGTTTGTATTCAATGAACAGTATGTCAGGGGTCGCATTGCTTTTTGGCTCCCCAGTTAGAATCACACCAATTTGTTGCGATGGATCAGTGGAACAAATCACCGAGAGTCGCATGTGCTTCGCTTCTATAAAATTTCTTTTTGAGTGCAGCTCAACGACAGTTTTGGTTCGAATCAACAAGATGTATCAAGCGCGCAATAGGGACTTACCTGATCGGCAAGTTGAACATTGGGCTATAAGAAGTGCCCCCATGAACCCACTTTTAGCAGCAACATCCATCCAATTGCCAAGTTGAAGCCACAAAGAGTAGTGAGGGCACTGAAATAAAAAACCCCGCAATTGCGGGGTTTTTTTAATTAAGCTGTGAGCAATGCTCAAAACATTATTTCTGAATGATGATCTGATGGTGTTCGACGGACTGACCGCTAGTCAAACGCACCACATATTTACCAGCAGCAAGTGCAGTAATATCGATGTTGCGAGCAACGCCATTTTCGAAATTCAATTGTTGGCCCATAACACGGCGACCAACGTTGTCGAACAAGTCCATTTGAACCTTGCCATTGACACCGGCATTGCTGATGTTAATCATGTCTTTTGCTGGGTTTGGATATACTGCAAAGGCAAGCGATTCGATTTCATTTACGCTTGGATACACACACGATCCATCGTCGATCGTTGCATCAGGATTGTAGTTGATGGCATTGGAATCTGTGCAACCGTAAATTCCTCCTGCAGAGCAATCCTCCGTCAAAACAGGTGAGGTCAAGAAGCAATCGAGGCTATTTGAATTTACAGCAATAACTACTTGAGTGCCGTTCGGGAAAGGACCCATGGTGAAGGAACCAGTCAAGCTCATGACTTGTTGCTGATTGTTGAGGTTGTTGGTGATGGTGTATGGAGCACCGTTGCCCAATGCACCGACTTCAACATCGACATAGAAATTATCGAGATCACCTTGTTGGCAATGCACCTGATAGAACATGCTTGGGTAGATGCAGGTGTACACGCATGACCCGTCGTTTACTGTAGCCAATGGGTTGAAGTTAAGAGCGTTGTCGTCTGTGCAGCCCTCAATTTCTTCGTACGAGCAAGATCCATCTTCGATGGTGGCTGTTTCGTCGTAGTTGGTCGCATCGGGATCAGTACAACCGGCACAAGTGATGTATTCGCATGAGCCATTGTCGACCAATGCCAACGGGTTGTAGTTGCAAGCATCTTGATCGGTGCAACCTTCAGCCAGGTTGTAGATACACGATCCATCGTTGATGGTGGCTGATGGGTTGTAGTTCAAAGCCGAAGGATCGGTGCAACCCAATACTTCGTTGTTTTGGATACATCCATTGAATGGAGGCAAACCACCGCCGCATACGTTGTAGGGATCGATGCTGGGTGCACCTGCGATATCGCCACAATCATAACCCCATGTGCTGCAATTGAAATTGACAAATTGACCAGCCCATTGATAAAAACCATTGTCGGCAAAAGTGTCGCCCAACCAATCGGTTACACCGATGCTGTGTTGTGTGCCATCGCAGTCACAAATTTGGATTTCGTTGTTGCAGTCACCGGTCGTAAATTCATACAAGTAGGAAGCTGCGCCATCGTTTGTGACATAATAGATGACATAATTGGTGTTGGGTTGCAGGTTGTACAAATCGCCCTGATCACCGCTGCCATAGCCCAAGTTAGAAATATCCAGAGGAGCGAACTCACCGCCGTTGGTAGAGATAAACAAAGTCTCTACGGTGCAAGGACCGTTGAAGTCGAAGATGTACGAGATGTGTGGAGTCAACACATTGTTGTAAGAGAAACAATCTTCTTCTGAGATTTCCATTGTAAGTTCTTCGCAAACGGTTTGTGGGCCAACGCAATACACATC
>CANHSF010000206.1 GCA_947463065.1 Flavobacteriales bacterium
AATTGCTTTGGAACATATTTTCATCGGCGCCCCATTTGCGCCATTTTTTGGCAGAAGCTTGGTTAACAAGCACGGCACTATCGCGCAACAAAACAACGGGCATTTGAACATCAAAAGCATCGAACACCGGTTTGAGTTGCAACCAATATTGTATTTCGCCCGGGCCACCGACATAAGCGATATTGGGCAATAGAACCTCTTGATACACCGGACGCAAAGCCACATTGGGGCTAAAACACTCGGGATTCGCGCTCAAATGGTTTTGTAATTCGTGCGCATTCCAATGCATGGGAGAATCAATTGCCCTCCACATTTCACCATCTCGAACAATCCGTTTGCGCGCATCGTTCGTTTGATAAAAGAGATTGATTTCTCGCGCTTTGATTTGCTGGGGAAACCCGTGTTCGATGAGCCACTGCTCAGACGATTTCATGGCCGAAGCCACAGTGTTCTCGGTCAATTCTCGCCACATGATGGGGGCAAAGGCCGACTTCAATTCGGGACGATCGGCATCCAAAACAAGTAGATCTTGATCTTTGAACATGCCGTCGATGAGCTGCCCAAAAGCCTCTGCCAAGGAGTTGGTCCGATAGGCAGCTTCCAAGAGTTTGGCCCATTCCTCTGCGCCATGTTCACGCAACCAAACAAGCCACGGCTCCAACGACTGAAGCACCCCCTGAGCGGACAATCTGCCGACAGGACCACCATGTGGTGTGTCCCATTGCACATGCATCGTCTTGCCATTGATGTGGTTGATTTCAGCAAAGTCATGATCTTCGGATGCCATCCAAAAAACTGGAATGATCGTTCGGTCGGGCCAGGTGCGGTTGCAAAGTTGCGCCAAGGCCACTGTTGAGCAAATCTTGTATATGGTGTATGCCGGACCAGAAGCCAAACACAATTGATGCCCCGTTGTTGCTGTGAAAACCCTTTCGCTGATCAAAGAGGCCACCAACTTTTGACGCTCATGATCGCGGCCGTATTGTTGGGACCATTGAGCAACCAGCAACTCGCGTTGTTGCTGCGAAAACACCTTGAAATCCAAGGCGAGTCGCAACCCTTTCCAATCGGGAGTAAAAGCAGTGGCGTGCGGAATTTGCCCATTAAAAAAGGCCTTGAGCAACGGACTTAAATTAGGAGTCAGATCGCGCTGGAAAAGTTGCATGGATCAAATGTACAACGAAGCCCGAGAATGGAAATGTCAATACTGAGATTTGAAGCAAACCCTTGCGATGGGTCAACAAATGCGTATACCTGGCCCCAATTGTATGGTTGGCGATCGGCTTAGTGCTGCTCTATCTCAAAAGCGTAAAGGTACCTTGACGAATAATTGTGGATCGGGGATTATCGGCTAGAGGCTCTAGATATTCCACGCGCCAAATGTAGCTGCCGCTTTCACAGACCTTTCCTTGGAATGTTCCATCCCAACCTTCATTGGGATCGTTCGTCGCGAAGAGCTGTTCACCCCAAAGATTGAATACACAAAAGTGCCATTGCACTACTCGGTTGGCAACAGGCTTGAACACATCATTGACCGTGTTTCCATCTGACGGCGTAAATGAGTTTGGAATAAACCACGGCTCATTGCTTGTGATATCCAAGTTGGCATTGGGTTCTTCGTTGTGGTCATTGCGATCGGGTTGTTCCTCGATGGGATCATAACCATCAGGCACTGGGATAATGCGAAAATCGTCTACGAATACATATGCGCAGTTGGGATCGGTCCCTTCCTTGATCACGATGTTTTTGTCGGCATCGGCACCAAAAAGACCAAAAACCAATTGTTGTTTTGCAGAAGTGGCTTCGTATACAAAACTGTAGGACTTCCATACTTTGGAGTAAAACACTTCTTCGATGCGATAATCCGGAGTGGCCACGATGGGGTCGTAACCGTTTTGATTAACGGGCGCATCGGCAAAATGAATTCCAATTTGATCGACACCTAGCCCTGCGTTGGAGACCGATGTTCTATCGCCGTTGGTGACATTGAAACGAACGACATACTTCTGACCGGGAACCATTGGAGTTGGAAAAGTGTAAGTGAGATACTCCCGAATGTTCATTCCATTGCGACCACACACAATCATACCCATTGCGGCACTGCCAGAGAATGAATTGACAATAGCCATGGGTGTTTCGGGCAAGTCGGTCGCATTGGTGCCCGCGTAATGAAAATAATCTGGAGAGCCTACCGAACTATTGGCATTGCCCCATCCTTGGGCTTTGAAGAATTGTCCTAGGGCTGAAGGCAGAGAGGAATTTTGTTCAAACCCGCCATTGGTCATCTGCGCATGAATGAATAACGTCTGTCCCAGGCACATCGCGAGTGCAAACAAACGATGGATGAAATATCTTTTGAATACGTGCATGATGATGGCAAAAAGGGTGGTTAATGCATGGATTTTCTACGACCGCTAATGTACTCAAAAAAACTCGATTTCAATGCATTATTCGGCACGCATTGCAAGTTTTTATTCATCGTATGTTTCTTTTCACTCCATCGATCTTCGCCCCAGACTCATCGCTCAGAAACCAACGAGCAAATACACCTCTATCAAACAGCAAAATCCGCCAAAAGTTCAAAAAGACTTGGACCATCTCAGATAAGCCATCAATTGCCAATTGCTCCATTGCAAATCGGAGTTGTCGTTGATCAACCCCGCAGGCCCAACTGCTGATACTCCAAAGCCCCAGTGCATATCGTTTTTCAGCGCCTTGGTCCAGCCCATTTGCGTGAAGGGCGACAAAACATACGATTTCATGGCCAATTGCTGTGCAGGTTGAATACGCAGTCTGCCCGCATCTTCGATCCAAAATTGATCATTGGTTTTGACATTCTGAAATTGCGCCCGATAATTTACACCAAAGGATAGCGACCACCTTGTGGACGGCGTAAGTTCCCATTCAAACACTGGTCCGATGCGCAAAACAGCACTGTTGACAACAAACTTTTGTTCCGTCAACTCGACCTGAATCGTATCCAATTCGAACACAGGAAAAGGCTCGTCAAAGATTGTGATGTAATCCAGAAACAATTGATCGCCATCACGACGAAAGCCAATTAGACTGTCTTGATTGATTTGTTCGGGATTCATCCCCAAAGATTTCCACGACACTTGTTGCAATCCAAATCCAACTTCGATGCCCCAAATAACCGACGAACCGAATAATGGCAATTCTCCAAATTCGCGGCGATAGTTCATCTGTGCGTCCAATCCAACTGCACTGAATGCATTGAAGTTCATGTAATCGGGAAGAAATTGCGCTTCTTCAATATTGTTTGTGGCCTTGGTCAAGTTATACACCACGCCCAAATGCATGCCGAATTGATTGTTGTTCTTGTTTCGTGAAGCTTTGCGCAAGTCATCACGACCGAGATCTTCCAACGAGTCGCGCACAGCAGATTGGTCGTCCACGACAACTTCAATGATTTCGCCGTCCAAAATGAGGGTATCCGATGCACAGTTCCACCTTGCAAAGGAACCGTTTGCAAAAAACAAAAGCAGCATCACCGTGGTAATACTGCTTTTTTTATTTGGTTTCACACCCATCATTTTTTCATTGTCGCTTTGCGTGACAAATCTAGCAATTGGTGTAGATCATTTTCTATAATTTGTGCAAGTGCAGCTCAATAGCGAGCAACTCCATACTTTCTGCGTTTTTCTTTGACCGGCTTAGGATCTTTGGGTTGTGGGTTTACGACTTCCAATGCTTCTGGCATTGGATCAGTTTCCAAATTATTCCCCACGTTTGTCACAGCAGGACCTTGGTCATCAGAAGACGCTATGAGGCCAGGTGCTTGATCAACCGGCTCTGAATAACTCGCATTTGGCGACCATCCCATTATCGGTTGCTGAGTCGAGCAGGACTTCTTTTTTGTACAAGTCAATGCACAATCGCCAACGCTTGCGGTTTGACTTCCGCAAGTTGATGGGGTTTCTACGATCGGTTGAAAAGTGATCTCAGAAACGTGTTGTTTTGCGATCTGCGCGGTTGTCGCCGCATTTGCAGTACCCAACCAAAGACCCGCTCCGACCATCAGGGCGGCACCCACATACCATACATTGAGGCTGGAGGCGTTGAATTTCAAAAACTGACTCCACCATAGTTTTCTGCGCATTCCGGAGTACACCGCCGCAGGCACCTCTGGAGCATAATTCTCCAACTGTGTTTTGAATTGATTGTATAAACGATCTTCGTGCATCATGATTCTTTCACCAATTTAACGCGACTTATGGTCGCAAGTTCCTTTTGCAAATACATTTTCGCTCTGGACAATTGAGATTTCGAAGTATTGACATCGACCCCCAACATGTCGGCTATTTCTTTATGTAAAAAACCTTCAATGACATAGAGATTGAACACTGTTTTGTAACCGGCCGGAAGTTTTTCGATGCAAGACATCATTTCTTCCGCTGTGTATTCAAGATCTTCGGCAGCCATTGGCTCATCTTTTCCAATCACAGCATTCTCTACATCTTCTTGATAGGCGTGTTTCAGGTTTTTGCGGTAATTTGTAATGCTTGTATTGACCGCAATCCGTCTCAGCCAACCCTCAAAACTGCCATCGTGATGGTAAGTATGGATGTTGTTGTAAATTTTTACAAAAACCTCTTGAAGTACATCCTGGGCTTCCATTCGGTTTTTGGTATAACGCAAACAAATACCAAAAAGGAGCGACGCATAGCGCTTGTAAAGCTGATCCTGGAACTTTCGAATTCCTTTGACACAGCCCTCAATCATCTCCATTTGTTGATCCATTGGCGTCATTCTTTGATAAAACTACGGCATGTTTGAATTGGTTGCGTCCCACCACAAAAAAACAGCTAAAAAAAATCACACACCCCTCGTATACAGCACCTTAAGGGACTCAGAACAGGTCGCGCAACACTCCGTTTCGCTTTTGTTTTAGCAGGATTACCCGAACGGTTAGGCCGGTATCGTGGTACAGCAATGCACTTCCGTGAAAGACATTGAACGAAGGTTTGTAGTCATAGGATAGATTTAGGCCAAAAAAGGTCATTTCAAATCCAAAAATCGGCGTTATTCCCGCGTAACTGCCGCCGTTGATCAACTCGCCATAATGCGGCCCCACCCCGAAATAAGAGTTGATCCTCCTTCCAATCACTCGGCGATGGTATTGGACCAAAGCCTGAGCCTGCCATCTGTTTTTGTTGCTAGTCACAATGCCCTCTATGGTTCCAGTTTCCCATAACCTTTGCTGGATGCTGAGTCCGATTTCTGTTCCGAACCTTACACCAGCAGCAGTGCGATAGGTTTGCGTCCAACCCCGGTGGCAGCCAAGTGAACACGCCAGAAAAAGACATAGAAGAATACGAATCATGGCGAAATTATTTACTTTTTTGAGCGTCGGCTTTCAATTTTCTAGCCATTTTCTGATAGTCCAAAAAATAACTGACGCGAATGCTGAAACTGTTTTGTTGGGGCTGTCGCAAGGTAAAATCCAAGTCTTCGGCCAATGAATCGCGAATGATGTCATTTTCGTGGGTAATGTCCTTCTTCCAAACAACAGTAAACTCGCTACCGGGAATAAAAA
>CANHSF010000207.1 GCA_947463065.1 Flavobacteriales bacterium
AGCGGATCACCAGCTGTTGTGGTGGTTGGAATTGATGGGTCGAAGCCAATGAATCCTTCATTGAAATTGTTGGTCAATGGATTGCTGTTGCTCAACATCAAGATCACTTCATTCTCCAATTCTTGTATAGCCACATCTGGTGCATCAGGACCAGTTACCAGTTCAAAACAGTTGTCGAACAGTGCTTGAGCTTTGTCATCGGCGCGACGCAAACGATCTATCGAGGCGTAAGGATCACCCGAAGAAGCTCGGGCCCATACCACACCCACAGTAATATTGTTGTAATCACCGGGTTGAAGCGTAAATGGACCAGCAGCTTGAATAAAACGACGGTCACCGGCTTGATTTCCTGAAGACTGCTCGGTCCAAGGCTCTTGTGCAACACCACCTGTACCCCAGCCCAATGGATCTGACTCGTTAGGGAACATGTAATCGCATTCAATGTCCAATACACCATTACCGGAGACACCATTGCCGCCGTATTTCATGGTTTGACCATTTTTCCAGATACCGCGCATGTAGTTGTAATAGTGAAGCGCTGTACTTGGGTCACCGTTGATTGGATTAGTCCCGATGTTGTAATAAACGAATCGACGCATACCGAAACGCTCATTGTCTTCAATGCCATCACCATATCCTATACCCAAACCAGAGTAAGGAATACCGCCTTGACTTTCGGCCTGAAGAATATCTGTAGTCAGGGGGTTGTCGATCAAATCTTCATCTTGATATGGACCTTCAAAGAAATCCACACCAACAGCAGGAGGATTATCTCCATAACCTTCGGATTGAGAAACTGGCTCATCAAATGCATCTCCGTTGTAGCAATAGCCCAATCCGCGTTGCACGTCGCAACCCACGTAGTCGTCGTTGCTGTTACCCAAGTCACTGTCCACCCATGAACCGAAATACGTGTTGGTCAAAGTTTGTGTACCGCGATTGATCATCACATAGTTCAAGAAAGTCATGTTGTTAATCGGGTCATTGGTAGTAAATGCAAACGCTTGAGCGCGTATTTCCATACCGATCGGCTGACCTTGCGACTCCGAGTGCACATTGCCCTTGTCGTTGAAGATCCAATAAAACGTTTGGTCACCAAACAATGGAACAACATCCTGACGGCGGCGATTGGCGCAATCGATATCGCGGAACAAGTCGTACAAGGGGTAGTCACCACCTTCTGGATCATAGAACTCCTGCACACTGTTTGGCGCATCGTAGAAAGGAGCCAAGTAGTAATCTTGACCAGCTGCTACGTTACCAATTGCTGGGTAATCGTAAAAATATTGCGGGATGGCATAATCACACAAATTGATGGTGCAAGGATCCACACCTGCAGCCAATGCATCAAAATACTGACGCTGAAGCAATGCATCTTGACGCTCCGAAACAAAGAAGCGGTCATAATCCACGCAGGTTTGGGCGGTAACCTCTGCTGTACCATCCACGGTAAGTGGACCAGGCCAGAAATCGTTACCATCAGCGCGGAACGTTACCGCCGCCAATTTCAATTGTTGGTCAGGAGACAGACCTCCCAGCCACAATGCACCCGAGTACAGCGCTGAAACGCCGCCATCTTTTGGAACCTCGTAGGCTGCGCGACTATTTGCACGGTCTTGCCACATCGATCCTCCGGTTTCAATCCGAGCACGAACGTTGTTCCACTCCAGGTCACGCAAACCTGTAGCAGGAGCACAGGCCGCAGAACGGGTCGATTGCTCCGTAGAACTGCCATTGGCAGTCATACCAGCATTGGTTCCCATGTACCGCAAGGCCATAGCGTTCATAGTTGAAATAACGAGCGCGAGTGTTGAAAATATGGAAATTGCTCTATTCATGTTCTTGTATTTCTTCAAGTCTTAAAATAATCTCTAATTGTATCTGTCCATTTTAGAAGTCAAAACGAACGCCCAAACGAATTTGGCGAGGAGCTCCTAGGTTGAAAGGGTTGTTAACGTACATCGCATAATAATTGCGGAAGGACTCGGGCGAATTCTGCTGTGCAATCAACGGTTGGAATTGAGCTGATGCAAGGTATCCATCATCATCTGGGTTACCTGTGAAGCGATAAACACCAAAAATATTTCGTGTGTTCAACAAATTCGTGCACCACAAGTAAACGTTGAGGTTAGCTACCTTTTGCTTACCATCCTTGCCTGCAAATTTCAAAGTGAAGTTGCGGTCCAAGTTCAAGTCCACGGTAAACTGCCAAGGCAAACGTGCTCCGTTGATCGAACCTTCAGTACTCGGAGACAACTCACCTGTGATTGGCGTTGCAAAAACCTGTGGGGTATAAGGTGTACCGCTACCCATGTTGCAAATCACGTTGGCACCTGTATTCTCGAACACTTTTTTACCGAACCAAACTGGTCCATTGTAATCCTTGCCTTCACCGTAGTGGTAGTCAGCAGTGATGACCAAGCGGTGTCTTTGATCGTAGTTGAATGGCGCTACGTTTCGCAAGTTGGGAAGACCAGCATTGATCAACGCAATTTGTGATTGCGTCGAAGAACCTGTTCCATCTGCAAACTGCAAAGTGTATGATGCTTTCATCCAAAGGTTACCTGTACGACGCAAATCGTAGGTCAATGTCAAACCTTTTACAGTACCGAAATCGAGGTTGTCGAATGCGCGGTATGAGCTGGGGTATGCACCTACGAAAGAGCGAACCTGAATCATGTTGCGCAACTCACGGTAGAAAGCCTCAACCTTCAACGAAGACGTTCTTGACAAAACCTGTTGGAATCCAAGTGCGTAATCCACAGTCTTTTCAGGCTTCAAATTCGGGTTATCGATCAACACATTGCGGCCTTCCATGTACAAGTAATCCACTGGATTGAAGCGGTTGCTTGTGGTTGGACGCTGTGTCAAGATGTCGTAGTGTGCGAAGAAAGTCGCCTCATCAGATATCGGGAACGAGAACGCGATACGAGGCATCACATTGATTTGTGGGTCGTAATCTCTGAAAGTGCGGCTAGTCAATGGTGCATCTTTATCCACCTTCAAGTAAGGATTGATACGACCGTTGGAGAAAATCGCTTCTGGGTCGTTTACCAGCTGACCGCTAGAATTGTACCAGTTGTTGCCATCGCGATAACCTTTGATGGCGGTAGGATTGGACAAATCGTCTACATAAACAACGTAATCTGAGCCAATGTTAGAAGGATGAGAGACACTAACACCTTCACCAGGATCGCCCAAATAGCTCACCTCTCCTGCCGTAAACGCCTCACTGATCACAAATGGATCTTTTGGCACTGGTTGGTTGGCATCGTAACGGTCAATACGCACACCGACGTTGAAGATCAAATCATCAAATGCGAATTTGTCCATCAAGTAGAATGCATTGTAGATCGGTTCGAATGCACCAATGTTTCTGCTGAAGTAAGAGTTGCCACCCAATTGATAGGTATCATTGAAGAACTGTTCAATGGTTGGTTTGCGACCTTTCAAGCGATTACCCGCGTGATCGAAACCGTAATAAGTAACAATGTTGTTCCCTTGGTTCAACAAGTCTTCTGCACCAAACATGCTCACATCCAACAACGATGGATCGAGATTGTCGAAGTTGATAAAGTCAGATCCGTTCGGGTCAAGGCCCAATGCCGAGCGCAAGCGGTAGTCGAACTCGAACTGACCTTCACCGATCAATTGGTTGAAATACACGTAGTCATAGGTTCCGACATTGACCGATGTTGAATCGTAATTGGAACCTTGGTTGTCCAACTCATTGGTGTGTGCATTCGCATACAAACGTCCCAAAGTCCACAATCCAACTGGTGCGATGGCGTAACCGGCATCTCTGCGTTGTTCGTACTCAAATCCAATTTGGATCGCATGGTCACCGATATCTGCGCTACCTGCACCGCTTACGCGGAATTGGGAATTGCGATTGATGCTGTAATTGTTGCTTTGTGTTCCGATATAGTTGTACAAATTGTAGGTCTGTGCCGGAACTTGTCCGTTGATCAAACCGTTGCCACCTTGAATGTTGGTCAATGACGCGTATGGACTTTCATTGATTGCAGCAATGCCTTGGGTCAAATAAATTTGATTGGGATCGGTGATTAAGCTGCCGTTCGCATCGCGCAATTCTTGCAATGCAAATTGGTAGAACTCATCATTTTGGAAAAGGTTGAAATATTGTTGGGTCATCGCCGCCAAGTCTGGATTGAACTCCGATGGCGTGAACATCACATTCATATCTTGAATACCGGATTGTTCGAAATAGCTTCCATTGAACTCATAGGTATTGCCGCGATACAAGTCAAAGTATCCCACGTGACCATATTTGAACAAATTATCCTTGTGGGTATCGTCTTGGCGCAAACGGTTGGTGCGGCTGTAATCCACCATAACCGAATAAAAAATATTCTTCAATGCATTTGCACCTTTTTCTTCTTTCGCATTCTGAAAGCGCTGTGAGAACTTGGCATAGGCTCTCCAATCGAAATCAGTTGCTTGTTGGTTGTTGTCCCAGTTCATGATCAAATTGTCGTAGTTGAAATCATGACCGCGGCGATAAGCCAAGGTACCACCAAATGTCAATGTGGATGTCTCATTGGTGTTGACGTCAATTTTACCTACCAAGTTGGCAGAGCGGTCGCGAACATTGAGACGGGTTTTGATTTTCTCGAAACTATCCGCATTCAAGAAATCTGCATTATAGAGCGCTCCATTGATTTCTCCGTCTGCCTCGCGGTTGAGACGAAGTGGATTGGCCAACAAATCTTGACGCACACTTTCTTTCATGCGATAAACACCACCATAGGCTGGTCCTGGATCCACGATATCGGTGTAGTTACCCGATACAAAGAAGCCAAGAATGCTGCGCTCCTTGTTGCCAGCCGAATCTTTCTTCGACCATAGTGGACCGCTCAACGAGCCTTCGACCAAGTTGAATCCATAACGGTCCAAACCTACAGCCGTCTCTCCAGATTTGAAACCCGATGTAATTACTTCCAAACCGCCTGTGTAGCTGCTCGAAGAACTACGAAGTGAAATGTTAACCACACCACCGGTCGCATCACCTATGTTAGCTGGGATACCACCAGTGATTACCGAAACCTCTTCGATCGCAGACTTTGGCAATGCCGTTGATCCGCGCACTTTCATACCATCAATGTAGATCCAAGTGCTTCCCTCGCGGGCTCCACGAATAGAGATACCATTGCCCGTATCTGTTGCACCGGCAACGGTGGTCGCCAATCCCAAAGCGCTTCGGCTTGGCATGTTGCGAATTTCTTCACGTGTAACGGTACCACCAGAGGAACCGCCATCCTTGTCGATCAACGGTACTTTATAGGCAACAATATCAATTTCCTTCAACTCCACACCAGCTGTCATCTCGACATCTTGACCTGTGATTTTGTTGGAACTGATCAATACACCAGTGATTTTAATTTCTTGGTAACCCACAAACTGGAAGCTCACGTCATAACGACCAGGCTCCAACGGCTTGATGCGGTACTCACCATTAAAATCAGTGGTTCCACCATTGACCACATTGCCTTGCAACGATACAATGACCGTCGCAAATGGAATGG
>CANHSF010000208.1 GCA_947463065.1 Flavobacteriales bacterium
TGTGAAACTCTGAGCGCAATCGGAGGCCGAATATGCGGACATATTTGTTCAGTTAGTATGTCAACATACAAGCAATTCACATGACTCATTGCTACTCTTTTCAAGCAAGTAGATGTTTCATCTGTCTCGAGAAAAGAAATGTGTAGTTGCTGGATTTAACCACTGCAGCAATCAACTTGGATTAACCCAATTATGCACATCGTACACATTACGCTCGGTAAAACAGAGATGCAGTGGCAATACCAAGTGAATCGCATGGTTCATCTGTTGGTAGAAGAGCAGCGTCAAGCAGGATGGAATGTAGATGTTTGGTGCATAGCGGATCGAAAGGCAGGCAATTATGGCACATCCAAAAATGCTTTGGTTTTCGAGACAAGAGGTGGTTTGTTGATGGAGTTGAAACAACACATTATGGATAACCCCGATGCGTGTTATCATTTTCACGGAGCGTGGTCCATGTTGTTTGTTCGATTGTCGGCATTCTGCGAAAAGAAAGGGATAAAATTTGTGATCACCACACACGGTGAATACAGTTACAATAAGTTGTTTGGCATGGGATTGTTGTCTCGATGTTACTTTTCTTGGATTGAGAAAAGAATGTTGAAACGAGCACAGCGTGTGCATACCATGAACAAGTTGGAGCACGCATTTCTCAGCGCGGAAATTGGCAACGAGAAAATGGTGTACTTGAACTGGGGATTTAAGAGCAGAAGGCCGTTGGTCCAATTGCCCAAGAACAAATCTTTTACCATCGGGTACATCGCTAAACTCAACGACAACTGGACCGAGTTGCAGATAATTATTGCAGCATTTAGAAAGTTCCGCAGTGTTTATACCGATGCAGAGTTTTGGATTATTGGAGATGGAAAAGGTCTGACAGAGGTGTTGCGCTATGTGGAGCGAGAGAATATTGAAGGAGTGAGAAGTTGGGGTGAAAAATATGGTTCGGAAAAAGATGAGATTATAATGCAAATGCATGTGTTGGTGTATGCACCGACAGCCAAAGATCTCGCCTTGCCCGTGCTGGAAGCAGCGGCTTGCAGTGTACCATCTATCGTGGCAGTAGAAAGCAATATTGTGGATTGGTTGGGAAGGATGCCTTGTTTTCAGTTCGCGAAAGGACAAAGTGAACAAGAATGGATCAAAGCGATGGCTTCGGTATTCCATTGTTACAGTGGTGAGCAGTTTGAACAATCGGTGGAGGGCATGAGAAATTTGCTCAACGAGACGTTCAATTGGGAGAAGTTAATCCCTCGCTACAGAAAGCTGTACCAGATTTAGAGACGACTTTAAACATGATAGACCGATATCAGATTCTTGCTTCCAAAGCCCATTCAAGTTGGCTTGCGAACAAGAGGAGGTGATGAGAAATGCAAGTTTCTGATGGTGAAGGTCATTGAAACGTTGCATTGTAGTCATGGACCAAGGGTTAGTTTCATGATAAAAATATGAAGTCGGAAGCTTAGGCTGCCGGTTTCTTTTCAAGGCGAATTAGCCATACGGAGTAGGTAGGGTTCAAATCGAAAACGTTCGGTTTGCTGAGGCAAATTACTCTGCTAATTTGTTTGAATCAACGTTCAATACAAGGGCTTGCTGCGTTAACGCATCAAGCCCTTTGTATTTTTAAGAAGATCCTTTCTGGATAAACTTTGGATTACTGTTCTTTTGGTGTCGATGAGCCAATTGAGGCATTTTTCAAATATTTTAGAATTTTTTTTGATAAATACATAGATATATATATATCTTTGCAAAAAAGAAATTGGTATGATACTCACCGAACGCATCGATGTAGATAAGCTCAACGCCGCTGTAAATATGCTCAAGGTCATTTCGCATCCCGTGCGTTTGGCCATCGTTGATTTGCTCACCAACAATAAGCAGTTGACCGTTTTGGAAATTCAGGAGGCATTGGGCTTGGAGCAAGCTGTAGCCTCACAGCACTTGACGCTGATGGAAGACAAAGGGGTGTTGCGTTCGGAGAAAGTAGGGCGCAACAAGTTTGTAGCATTGCGATTCCCCAAAATGAAAAATATCATTGTCTGCATGGAAAATTGTTGCAACGAAGATCATTGATCGGTATGTGGTGGAAGTTCATACCACTTGCAACATTCAAATAAAGCAATCAAATGTAGAATCAAGAGCACATGGAAATTTTCGGATATGCAGCAGCAATTTTGATGGGTTTGGCACTAGGTCTTATCGGTGGGGGAGGGTCCATCCTGACGGTGCCCATTTTGGTGTATCTGTTTGCAATCGAACCGGTGCTAGCAACGGCCTATTCGCTGTTTATTGTCGGTATCACCAGCCTAGTGGGGTCTTTTTCGCATGTGCGATTGGGCAATATCCATTGGAAAACAGCTTTGGTTTTTGGTCTTCCCTCCATTGTATCGGTATATCTCACTCGTTTGTACTTGGTGCCTTTCATTCCTCAGGAGATAACAATAAGCGAGGATATTGTTTTGTCCAAACCGCTCGTATTGTTGGTGTTTTTTGCTGTGATCATGGTATTGGCTGCGTATTCGATGATCCGAAAACCCAAGGCGCAACCTTTGAACGCTGATGTTGCTGTTCAATACAATTTCCCCATGATTTTCCTCGAAGGTTTGGTCGTCGGAATCATCACGGGTTTAGTTGGCGCTGGCGGTGGTTTTTTGATTATTCCAGCGTTGGTCATTTTAGCTAGATTGCCCATGAAACAGGCCGTTGGCACCTCGCTCATCATCATCGCGGCAAAATCGTTGATGGGTTTTGTGGGCGATTTGCAAGGAATGGCCGCTGTGGATTGGTATTTCTTATTGCGTTTTTCTGCTATTGCAGTGGTGGGAATTTTGTTGGGGACACGTCTGTCTTTGGTCGTTCCCAACGAAAAACTAAAACCAGCTTTCGGTTGGTTCGTTTTGGTGATGGGCGTGTACATCATCTCTAAAGAATTGTGGAGTTTTATTTTTCAATCATAATCCAATTGTATGTTCAAATACCTATTTCAACAGTTTTTCGCGAAGGACAATCAGGAATTGGTCCACGCGTTGAAGTCCAGACCCCTGCTCTTGGATGTTCGCACGCCCAGCGAGTTCAAATCAGCTTCCATCGATGGAGCTGTAAATATTCCGGTTCAAAACATTAGCAACGCCATGACCAAGTTGCGAAAATCGGATGTCATCGTCACCTTTTGCAAAAGCGGAAGCCGCAGCGCAATGGCTGCACAAATCCTCCGCAAGAATGGTTTCGACCAAGTCATCAACGGTGGTTCTTGGCGCAATGTTGAGGATGTTATCTCCAAATACAGTCGTTCATGATGAGTCAACCTTGGCCTTGGTATATCGCTGGACCGCTCATTGGTCTCACGGTTCCTGCTCTCCTTCTTCTGGGGAACAAAAGTTTTGGAATTAGCTCTTCCATGCGTCACATCTGCGCTGCATGCTTGCCTGCCAATGTGCCCTTTTTTAATTACGATTGGAAAAAGGAATTGTGGAATCTTTTTTTTGTAGGTGGGATTTTTCTTGGTGGTCTATTGGCGGCGCAACTGCTCGCTGCACCTACCGAGATTGTTGTACACGAGGATTTGCGCAATGATTTGGCCAAAGCGGGTTTGAACTCGTATTCCAGCATTATGCCTCAGGAATTGTTTTCGTGGCAGCAATTGACCACGCTTCGAGGCTGGATCTTTATCGTCTTTGGTGGTTTTTTGGTTGGCTTCGGTACACGATACGCCGGCGGATGCACCAGTGGACATGCCATCATGGGCTTATCCACACTGCAATGGCCTTCGCTCATCGCAACGTGTTGTTTCATGATTGGCGGTTTGGTGATGACCCATTTTATTTTACCTTTCTTATTGTCCTTATGATGACAAATACCTCTCAAGATGATCTCAATTTGCGCTCACAAGATGCCATCTGCGTCAACGAAAGTGAGTTGGCTCGACCATGGTACTTCAACCTCAAATATGCGTTGGTTGGCGTCGCGTTCGGAGTCGTGTTCATCAAAGCCCAAATTGTCAGTTGGTTTCGCATACAAGAAATGTTTCGTTTCGAATCGTTCCACATGTATGGAATCATTGGCAGTGCCATTGCGGTTGGAGCACTGAGTGTTTTTATCATCAAACGCTTCAATATACGGACCATCGAAGGCGAACAGGTCGTGTTTCACAAAAAGGAATTCAACAAGGGCCAAATCATTGGCGGACTGATGTTTGGTTTGGGATGGGCCATAACAGGTGCTTGCCCTGGGCCGCTGTTTGCACAAATTGGCTATGGTTCTACTGTAACTATCGTTACCTTGCTCAGTGCTATTTTAGGTACGTGGGTGTATGGTTATATCCGCGAAAAATTACCACATTGATCCATGAATTTGAACGCTACATACTGGAATGATCGGCATGAAAGGGGCGAGACGGGCTGGGATATCAAAATGGTATCTCCACCTTTGAAGGCCTATTTCGACGCGCCGGTTCAGCCTTTGGGGCGAATCCTCATTCCCGGTTGTGGACAAGCTTATGAGGCGGAATATCTGCTTGAAAAGGGCATCTCGACTTTGACCGTACTGGACTTTGCACCTGCATTGGCAGAGGTATTGACCCAGCGACTGCAAGGCACTCCCGTCGAGGTGGTGTGCGACGATATCTTTGCCCACCGCGGACAATACGATACCATTGCGGAGCAGACCTTGTTCTGTGCCATTGATCCAAGTCAACGGATGAGATACGTCAATCAAATTGCTGATCTGCTTCATAGCGGTGGGATTTGGTTTGGTGTACTTTTCGATCGTGTGTTTGATCGGCCCGGTCCTCCTTTTGGCGGATCTGCCGACGAATATCGCGCTCTGATGAGCGGACGCTTTGAAATATTGACCTTGGAACCTTGCGTACATTCCATTCCTCAACGCGCAGGAACGGAAGTGTTTTTTATAGCTAAAAAATTAAATTAACCCATTTATATCACATTATGAGTTTCTCAATCGAACAGATTTATACCGGCTGCCTTGCCCAAGGTGCTTATTACATTACGAGCAACGGCGAAGCGGCCATCATTGATCCACTGCGCGAAACGCAGCCCTATATGGATCGTCTCAAAAAGGATGGCGTTCAATTGAAGTACGTATTTGAAACGCATTTCCACGCAGACTTTGTCAGTGGACACTTGGATTTGAGTAAAGCCACAGGTGCCCCCATTGTTTATGGCCCAACTGCTCAACCCGCCTTCGATGCCATTATCGCCAAGGACATGGACGTGTTTGCAATCGGAAACGTTCGCATCAAAGTGTTGCATACGCCCGGGCACACCATGGAAAGCACAACGTATTTGTTGATCGATGAAAACGGAAAGGATCATGCTATTTTTAGCGGTGACACTTTGTTTTTGGGCGATGTTGGCCGTCCGGATTTGGCGCAAAAAGCGGCGAGCATGACCCAAGAGGAATTGGCGGGGATGCTTTACGAGAGCCTCAATGGCAAGATATTGCCGCTGGCCGATGATGTGATCGTCTATCCTGCGCATGGTGCAGGAAGTGCCTGCGGAAAA